>WYEM01000029.1 GCA_009903775.1 Nitrososphaerota archaeon
AGGCCCCCGCCGCCGACCCCCACGCCAACGCCGACCCCCACGCCAACGCCGACCCCCACGCCAACGCCGACCCCCACGCCAACGCCGACCCCCACGCCAACGCCGACCCCCACGCCAACGCCGACCCCCACGGGGGTGATCAAGATCGGGTTTACCGAACCGTTGACGGGCAAACTAGCGGTCGAAGGGAACAGGGAGCTTCACGGCATCTTGGCTTGGCAGTATTACGTGAATAACGTGACTAATGGCATCATGGTGAACGGAACGAGGTACTACGTGCAGCTCGTCTACTACGATGATCAGAGCAGCAACACGCAGGTCACCGCGCTCTACGAGAGGCTGATCACGCAGGACAAGGTCGACTTCCTGTTTACGCCGTACTCGAGCGGACTCGGGTTCACGGCCGCCACGGTGGCCGCATCGCACGGCAAGCTCATAGTCGCCACCGGCGTGGCGTCTGACACCATTTGGAAACAGGGGTATACGAATGTGATCGGGACAATCACGCCGGCGTCCAAATATCTGGTCTCGACCATCGATCTCCTCAAGACGTATGATCCCACCGCGAAGAATATAGCGATAGTGTACTCGGACGACATATTCTCGGCGATGTGCGCCGCGGGCGCGAAGAACTACTCCCTGCAGAACGGGTTCAACGTCGTCTACTACGGCAAGTATCCATCGACGGCCACCGACCTCTCCTCGGTCCTGACGAGCGTGAAGGCGACCAACCCAGACGCGATAATCGGCGGCGGCCACTTCGCCGACGGCGTGCTCCTGATAAAGCAGGCGAAGCAGCTCAACGTGAACGCGAAGCTCTTCTCGATCTTGGTCGCCACGGACGAGCCCGCCTTCTACCAGTCGCTGGGCTCCGACGCCAATTACATAATGGGGCCCTCCCAGTGGGAGCCCGACGTCAATTACCCGGTGAGCTATGGCCCCTCGAACCAGTGGTTCGTATCGACGTACATGAAGATGTTCAACAACGAGACCCCGACATATCATTCGGCGGAGGGCTTCGCCGCCGGCCTGTACCTGCAGGCCGCGATAGAGAAGGCGCAGAGCCTTGACACCGCGAAGGTGCGCGCTGCCTTCAACACCCTGAGCCTGAACACCTTCTTCGGCCCCCTGCAGATAGACCCGGCGACCGGCATTCAGGTGGCGCACCAGATGGTGATCATACAGTGGCAGAACGGCGTGAAGCGCACTGTGTGGCCGCCCTCGGCCGCCGTCGCCAACCCGCTGTACCCCAAGCCGCCCTGGTAGAAATGTGAGCCAGTAAGTAGTAAACATAATAACCCCTCCCTTTTTTAGTGCGGCGATGGTCTGGGAGATACTGGCCCAGATCCTGCTGAACGGCTTCTTCACGGGCTCGATCTATGGGCTGATGGCGCTGGGGCTGATGCTCATATGGGGCGTCCTGCGCATCATAAACATAGCGCACGGAGCGCTGGTCATACTCGGAGCCTACGCCGCGTTCTGGCTCTTCAGATTATATGGGCTCAATCCATTCTACTCGTTGCCCCTGGTGCTGCTGATCGGCTTCCTGCTGGGACTCTCGATACACTATTCGCTGGTGAAACCCATCCTGAAGGCCCCCGAGCTCTCATCGCTCCTCGTGTTCTTCGGCCTTTCGCTCGTAATCGTGAACCTCATGCTCATCTACTGGACCGCAAACGTGAGGGGATTGCCGATACTCTATCCCTCCTACAACGTGGGCAGCGTGACCGTAATAGGGGACAGGCTGCTCGCCTCGGTGACCGCTATAGTGACCACGGCGCTGCTGATGGTGTTCCTCCAGTTCACCCACCTGGGGAGATCGATAAGGGCCACCGTGCAGGACGACGAGGCGGCGTCCCTCATGGGGGTCAACGTGAACAGGATCTACGCTATAACGATGGGGATTGGAGTGCTGCTCGCGTCGCTCGGGGGCGCCCTGATAGCCCTCACCACGCCCTTCACGCCCTACACGAGCGACATCTACGCCCTCTACGCGTTCGCGGTGGTCGTGATAGGCGGCCTCGGGAACCCGCTGGGCACTCTCCTGGGCGGCATCATAATAGGGGAGGCCGAGAACTTCACTGTCGCTTACTATTCACCGGGGATGGCCCCCGCGGTGGCGTTCATACTGCTCGTCCTGGTGCTCGCCCTCAGGCCGAGGGGCCTCTTATCCAGGAGGAGGTGAGACCCTGTCCACATCATGGCGCCTGGGTCGGATTTTCCGTTCGAACAGCGTCAACGTGCTCACCCTCATCGGGTTCGAGGCGCTGGCGATCGCCATACCGTTCATGGGATCCTCCTCCGCGACCTCGCTCTTCATGTCCGTCCTCGAGTACATGGTGCTGGCGTACAGCATAAACCTGCTGACGGGCTTCACGGGCTACGTGGACTTCGGGCACGTCGTCTTCTTCGGCATCGGCGCGTATGCGACCGCCGTCATGGTGCAGAGCTTCCACGCGCTGGGGGTGAATCCATACGTGTTCTCGATAGCGGGGGGCCTGATGGCATCCCTGTTCGCCCTGATACTGGGCGCCCCGATACTGAAGATCAGGGGCGCGTACTTCGCCATAGCCACCCTGGGCGTGAGCGAGGCCGTGAGCGTGATAATAAGCAACACGCCGGCCCTGGGGGGCTCCTACGGGATGCCGCTGGCCGCGTACGTGAAGTACGACCTGACGTCGGCCTACCTGTCCATGTGGATCCTGCTGCTGGCGGCGATGGCGGTGACGCTCTACGTGGCGAACTCCAAGTTCGGCTACGGGCTGAGGGCCATACGCGAGGACGAGGATGCCGCCGAGGTTATGGGCGTCAACACCAGGCTCTACAAGGTGGCGGCCTACGTGCTCAGCGCGTTCTTCGCGGGCGTCGCGGGCGGCATATTCGGGATCGTGACCGCCTACATAGACACTGGGGGGTACTTCAGCGTCAGCAAGACCGTGGAGATGCTCGTGGCCATGATGCTGGGCGGCTACGGCACGCTGCTCGGCCCCCTGATCGGGGGGTTCGTGCTGTCCCTGCTGGAGTACACCACGGTGGTCTACATAGCGAACCTGCACCTCCTGGTGTTCGGCGTGATACTCATATTGCTGGTGCTCTTCCTTCCGGAGGGCATCGTGGGCGTCCTGAGGAGGAGGACCAGGCTGGTCGGGTGATGTCATGGCCACGGGGATCATCCTGGAGGCGAAGGACGTCGTGAAGAGGTTCGGCGGCCTCGAGGCCCTGAGGGGGGTGAGCGTCGAGGTCGGGAGGGAGGAGATTCTGGGCCTCGTGGGGCCGAACGGCTCCGGGAAGACGGTGTTCTTCAACGTCGTCACGGGGGTCTACAAGCCCGAGGGGGGCAGGATAATCTTCAAGGGCAGGGACATAACGGGCCTGCCGCCCCACGCGATAGCGAGGATGGGCATAGGGAGGACGTTCCAGGTGCCCAAGCCCTTCTCGGCGATGAGCGTCAGGGACAACGTGATGATAGGCGCGCTCTTCGGCAAGCACGGCGCGAAGAATCCATACGAGGCCGCGAAGGTCGTGGACGAGGTGCTGGAGCTGACGGGGCTGGCCGGCAAGGCTGACCTGCAGGCGGGCCTCCTCAACGTGCCCGAGAAGAGGAGGCTCGAGATGGCCAGGGCCCTGGCGTCGAGGCCCGAGCTGCTCCTGCTGGACGAGGTGCTGGCGGGCCTCACCCCCACCGAGATCGACGAGGCGCTCGGGATGATAAGGAGCTTCAGGAAGGAGCTCGGCCTCGCCGTGATAATGGTCGAGCACGTGATGAGGGCCGTGATGAACATATCCGATCGGATAGTCGTGTTCAACGCGGGGAGGAAGATCGCGGAGGGATCGCCGAGCGAGGTCGCGAACGATCAGGCGGTGATAGAGGCGTACCTGGGTGCCCCGATTACCGGAGGTGGCCGCGAATGACGGGACAGGAGCCGATGATGAGGGTGGACGGCCTCGAGGCGGGGTACGGCGAGGTCACAGTGCTCTGGGGGGTCGACATGGAGATCGAGAGGGGGGCCGTGACGGCCATACTGGGGCCCAACGGCGCCGGGAAGACCACGCTGATGCGGTGCATATCGGGCCTCTCCAGGCCGAAGAAGGGCAGGATAACGTTCGACGGCGCCGACGTGACGACCCTGTCCCCGCACCACAGGGTGAAGCTTGGCATAGTGCTCGTACCGGAGGGGAGGAGGCTCTTCCCCGATATGACCGTCCACGAGAACCTGTTGATGGGAGCCCACAGCAGCGCTGAGGCCCGCGCCAAAATGTATGAAAACCTGGAGATGGTCTACAACCTCTTCCCCGTGCTGAAGGCCAGGAGGAGGCAGCTCGCCGGCACGATGAGCGGCGGCGAGCAGCAGATGCTCGCCATAGCTAGGGGCCTGATGGCGCGCCCGAAGCTACTGCTGCTGGACGAGCCCTCGGCTGGGCTGGCGCCGAAGATAGTGCTCCAGATTTTCGACCTAGTGAAGTTGCTGAACAAGGAGTATGGAATCACGATAGCCCTGACCGAGCAGCACGTGGAGAACGCCCTGCGGATGGCGGACGCGGCGTACGTGATGGAGAACGGAAGGGTCACGCTGAGCGGGAGCGGGAAGGAGCTACTGTCGAACCCGAAGGTGAAGGAGAGCTACCTCGGCCTCTGAGGCCCTCGGCCGCCGCGCGGGCGAGCCGGTGGAGGTGAGGGCGCCGTGAGCGGGGTCGTCAACTACGTGGGCAGGAACGTGAGGATATGGCACTTCGCCTACGTGGGCGACAACGTGGTGATAGGGGACGACGTGGTGATAGGGAGCCTGGCGCACGTGGACAGGGACGTGAGGATAGGGAGCGGGACCAGGATACAGGGGCTCGTCTACATACCCCCGCTCACGGTCATAGGGAGGAACGTGTTCATAGGGCCCGCCGTCGTCTTCACGAACGACCCGTACCCCCCGAGCTCCAGGATGGTGGGGGTCACCGTGGAGGACGAGGCCGTGATAGGCGCCAGGAGCGTGATCCTCGCGGGGGTGACCATCGGGAGGAGGAGCGTCGTCGCCATGGGGAGCGTCGTCGTGAGGGACGTGCCGCCCGAGACCGTGGTCGCCGGCGTGCCGGCCAGGATCCTGTACTCTAGGGAGGAGTACGATCGGAAGCGCTCCGCCTGGGAGTCAGGAGGAGGCGCGCCACAGCGTCCCTGAGCCTCAGGTACGAGTATATCCATGCCCAGAGGATCACGGCCCCCGCCGCCGCCTTGGCCACCTGGAGCTCCACGTAGACCGCCCTGGGGCCCGGGACCTGTATCGGCAGCACGACGGCCGCCAGCACGAATATTGCGATCAGGAGGAGGGCCCACGCCGCGGCCGTCAGGACCATCAGAGCCGGGAGGACCTCCCTGAGGCCCATGCACAGAGGCGGGCGCTCCCCCTTTAATCCTTTGCCCGCCCATTCGGGGCTCCATCATCTCGAGCCGGTCGATGAGCCTGAATCCGAGGGGAGCCCTCCTCCTGATCTCTATTGGATCGGGAGGAGGGCTCCCCTTCCCGTCATGGCATACGCTGTCATCCCTATCTCTCGGGCCCCTCGCTGAGGCGCGCCCCGAAATCCCTGAGGCCCATCAGCAGAGCTGCACGTCGATATGGAGGGGTGTGCAGAGATCGGGTCCCAATCCTCGGGTCCATCGGCGCCGACCCGAGGGAAGTGCGTCGCATATTCATCGATGAGGCGATGGTGAGCGTGGGAGGGACCCCCGCGTGGATCTGGGTCGCCTTCGAGCCTGACCTCCATGCGATGCTTGACTTCCACGCAGCCCGCGCGGGAACTCCATAGACGCGTGCCTGTTCATCAGGAGGCCCGTGCATAAGTGCGGCGGGGTCCCGATCTACACCGATGGCGCGGGATGGTGCGCGGACGCCTGCAGGTGGGCGGGCGCCGAGCACTTCGCCCACGATCGCCCCCCGAGGAACCTGATGGAGCGCATGGTCCAGTACTTGAAGGAGGGGACGGAGGCGTTCGACGACCCCTTCCCGGCGAGGAAGAGCGGGCCGAGCTCGAGGAGAACGTTCGAGCGCACGCATAACTGGCTGTCGGCGTTCACGTCCACGCAGGACTTCGCGCTCGAGAACAAGGACCTGGGGAGGCCCCCGCTCGGGTGGAGGGAGGGGATGCCCCCGTGGCTGGACGGGCTGCGCCCTATTTTCTCGCTCGGGTAGGGGGTGGGCTTAAGGTAACGGAGCCGCTCGGGCTCACATAATGCTTATATTAGAAGAATGATAGCATAGCAATCGATGGACTTCATGTTATCCGAGGACGAAAGGCGCTTCCAGGAGAGCGTCTCGGAGTTCGCCAAGAGATACATAGAGCCCAAGTGGATAGAGATAGACGAGAAGGGGCAAATTCCCATTGAGCTGATAAAGAGGATGGGCGATCAGGGTCTCTTCGCCATACCGGTGCCCGATAAATACGGTGGCATGGGAGGCACGATGCTGATGGCGGCGCTTGCTATCGAGGAGATAGCGTACCACGACCCGGCGGTGGCCATCGCCGTATATGCGCTGCTCAACAACGGATGGCCGCTGGCGCTCTCGCTCTTCGGAAGCGAGGCCGCGAAGCAGGAGATACTCCCCAAGGTGGCCTCCGGCGACGCGTTCTTCGGGATAGGCTCCACGGAGCCGCAAGGGGGATCGGACGTAGCCGGGACGAAGACCGTCGCCAGGAGGTCCGGGGATAAGTGGGTCGTGAACGGCGAGAAGGCCTACATAAGCGGCGTCAGGGAGATCCAGGAGCTCCCGGTGGGCGGTGGCTTTTTCTTGGTCTCGAAAGCCGAGAGCGCCGAGTACGGCCATAGGAACTTGGTGGATTTCGCCCTCCTCCCCAGGTGGAACGGCAAGATGAGGAATGGCTGGAGGCCGACCGTCTACGAAGAGATAGGGAGGCACGGGATAAGCACTGGGGGGTTCAAGTTGGAGGACTTCGAGGTCGAGGATGACTTCAGGGTGGGCGACGTTGGCAAGGGATTCTACCTGCTCATGGAGGGCTTCAACATAGCGAGGGTCCTGGTGGCCGCGGCCACTATAGGCAGCGCGAGGTGGGCCCTGGACAGGGGCGCCGAGTGGCTCAGGAGCAGGAGGCTCTTCCAGGGCAGGCCTATCGCATCGTTCGAGGGGGTCAGCTTCAGGTTCGCGGAGCTGTACGCCGAGCTCGAGGCCGCCAAGTACTTCGTCTACAGGGCCGCCTGGATGATCGACAAGACCTACCTGGAGAACCCACCGCGCTTCAAGCCCAGGGACCTGAACGTGCCCGTGGCGCTCGCGAAGATGAAGGGCCCGGAGACGGCGACTAGGATATACGAGGAGGTCCTCAAGTGGCTGGGCGCCTACGGCTACACGAAGGAGAGCGCGGTGTACAGGGGATGGCTCGGCACGTTCTCGTACACGATAGGCGCTGAGGGGACTCAGAACATAATGCGGTACATAATAGCCAGGGACGTAATAGGCAGCGAGTACGTTAGCCGCACTGGCTAACGGCGAGCTCGGTGCTCGGGAATTGAAGATCCTAGTCGCGGTCAAGCCGGCGTTTGACGTCGGCCAGCTGAAGTTCGAGAAGGACGGCACACCCATGCTCGACGCCTGCCCGGTGTCGCTGGGGGAAGCCGACAGGTGCGCGCTGGAGGAGGCCATAAGGATCAAGGAGAGGCTGGGGGCCACCGTCGCGGCGGCCACGATCGGGTCGAGCGAGGCGCACTATAAGGCGATCAGGGATTCCTACGCCATGGGCGCCGACGAGGGATACTTGGTGAAGGCGGATGACCCGTGGAGGTTGGACGCGCTGTCGGTGGCGTCCGCGATAGCCCGCCTCGCGGAGGTCACAGGCCCCTACGACCTGGTGTTGGCCGGATCGGGGGCGGGGGACACGCACGCATCGGTCATCGGCCCCATGATCGCGGGGATCCTCGGGATACCGCTCATCGCCGGGGTCGACAGGCTGGAGGTGGATAGCCCCGACACCGTGGTCGGCACCTGCAAGCTGGAGGATGGCTCCTACACTTACAGCGCCAGGACGCCGGTCGTGGTCACGGTGACTTCCGAGGCCAACGTCCCCAGGATCCCGAACCTGAGGGCCATACTGAGGTCCAAGGGCATGCAGATCAGGGAGATGAGCGCCGAGGAGCTCGGCGTAGACCTCAGGCGGCTGGAGCCACTGATCGTCAGGAAATATGAGATAAAGAGGAAGGGGATCATCTACAAGGCCGAGGATCAGAAGGGGGCCGCGGAGGCCTCGGCTAGGCTCTTGGCAGCCCTGAGGTCGGAGGGGGTCCTCAGTTGAGGGTGCTCGCGTACGCGGACAACAGGTCTTGGGCGGCGCAGCTAGCATCGGCGGCCGATGCCCTGGGCGGCGATGCGGCCGTCTTCGTACCGGGGAGGGAGCTGGCGGGCGACGTGGCCAAGCTTTATTCCGAGGTCTTCTTCTCTGGGCTCGGCCCTTTCGAGCCGGTCTCCTATTCTGCCGCGTTCTCCGAGGCCGCGAGGTCCTTCAAGCCCGACCTGGCGCTCCTCCCGTGCACGAATAAGGGCCGCTCGATCGCGGGCCTCTACTCGTCGGCGGCCGGGATCCGGCCCGCGACCGATGTGATATCGCTCTCCGCCCGGGCCGGCGATTCCTCCATCACCGTGAGGAGGCTGGTGTACGGGGGGAGGGCGGAGGCGGAGCTCCGGCTGGACGCCCCGGCAGCTGTCTGCGTGGTGCAGGGATCCTACCCGGAGCGCGGGCCCCGGGGCGGCCCCGGCCAGGTCCACGAGGTGCCGGCCCCGGATCCGGCCTCGTCGGTCGACTTCAAGCCCAAGAGGAGGGAGG
>WYEM01000111.1 GCA_009903775.1 Nitrososphaerota archaeon
CCGTCCAGCATCCCTATCTTCTGCGATATCACGCTGTGGAGCTCCTCCAGCCCCCTGGCCTTGACCAGCACTATGAAGTCGAACCTCCCGGTGACCTCCGCCACCTCCCTGACCTCCGCGAGCCCCTTCAGCCCCTCGAGCACGGCGTCCCTCTTCTTGGAGTCCGAGCTGACCCCGACGTACGCGGAGACCGTGTAGCCGAGCTGGGCCTCGTCCACCTCCACGGTGAACCTCTTGATTATGCCCCTCCTGACGAGCCTCTTTATCCTGCTGTAGACCACGGATGTGTTCACGTTTATCTTCCTGCTCAGCTTGGGGATGGACTGGTTCGAGTCCCTCACGAGCTCCTGCAGTATCCTGGCATCTATGTCGTCAAGCTTGGCCATCCCATGCCACCATCGTGCAATATTTTTCACGCTCTATTTAAACGTTGTCTCCGGATGTGCCCCGCTCGCGCGCTAAGCTTTTAACCGGCCCGCTGGGCGGATGCCGCGTGAGGGGCAGGGAGGTCCAGGTCTGGAAGTACTACCGGGTGGAGGGCGGCGCCCTGGTCAGGCTCAGGAGGGAGTGCCCCAGGTGCGGCCCGGGCGTCTTCATGGCGCAGCACGCGGACAGGCTCCACTGCGGCAGGTGCGGCCACACTATATGGCTCGAGGGGCGCGGGTCCGGCCAGGGCGCGGCTGGCCGCGGGCCCGACGGGACGAGAGGAAGCGCGAGAGGATCGCGGCCACAGCGGCCCCCTCCCCCGGCATGAGGAGGGGGCTCAGGGGCGCCAGGTACCTCGGGGCGGCCTCCAGGGCCTCCTCCAGCGCCCCGATCCCCCCTCCGTCCCCGCCGGCGTAGCCCTCCAGGAACGCGATCGCCGACCTCTCGACGGCGGCGGCGCCGCGCCTCCTCCCCAGGGGCGCCAGCAGGTAGAGGAAGCTGGCTACGTCCCAGGGCGCGCTCCCGCCGCGCGCGGCCTGCTCGCAGTCTATCAGGTAGATGCCTCCCCCGCCGCGGGGGACGAGGAAGTTGGAGGGCTTCACGTCGCCGAGGGTCACGCCGGCCGAGTGCAGGCGGCGCATCAGGCGGCCGAGCTCGCGGAACGGGTCCTCCTCGCCCACCGCCGCCTCGAGGAGCCTCCCCTCCACGTACTCCCTGGCCATCAGGATCCTCCGGGGGTCCACGAGCAGGATCCCGGGGGTCCTGAAGCCGACGCGCCTCAGCAGGCGGAGGAACGCGTACTCGGAGGCGAGCCTCTCGACCGGGGAGAGGCGCATGGGCCTCACGCCCGCGGCCGCTACCATGACCATAGTCCACTTCGCCGCCCAGGGCGACGAGTACTCCTTCACGACCGCCACGGGGGAGGCGGGGCCTCCCCCGCAGCGGACCTCCAGGAGCCTCACCGTGGAGTAGAACTCGCCCAGGGGCCTGCGGGAGACGCTGCACCCGCGGCCCCTCGCCTCGCCGATCAGGGGGGACAGCCCCTCGAACGAGAGCCTCCCCTCGGGGAGCGACAGCAGGAGCTCGGGGCGCTCGAGCGGCTCCAGCCTGAGCGCGCCCGCGGCGCGCGACCTCCTGGCCTTGGACGTCAGCTCCTCCGCGAAGACGCGCGGCGACACCCTGCCCGAGGACGCGTGGGCGGCGTACTGCCTCACCGCCAGCGCCAGGGTGTCGAGCTCCGGGGGGCGCCGGGGGAGCGGGGGGCGCAGCGCCCTGTACATGCCGCCGACGCGCTCGACTATCCCCTCGGAGGCGAGCCCGTCCAGGGCCTCGCGGAACCTCGAGGCCGAGAACTCCAGGTTCCGAGGGCCCTCCGGGCCCGAGTAGGTCCTCACGTAGCTGTAGCGCGCGGGCGGGTAGATGCGGGCCCTCCTCCTGAGCTTCGAGAACAGGAAGTACTCGGGGGGCGCGAGTATCTCGGTCGCGAACTGGCCGTAGGCGTGCGCGAGCCGGGCCAGCTCCTCGAGGACCACCCTCCTCCTGTAGGCGCGGGCGGCGCGCTCCACGACGTCCCCGCCGGCCAGCGCCTGGTACGGGTTCAGGAGCCTCCCCACGACGAACTCCCCGAGCTCCGCGCGCTCCGCGTCCCCCTCCAGGAGCCGGAGGCCCACGCGGAGCACCGAGAAGTAGCGGCCCCCCGGGCGGGAGCGCACGTAGTAGTACCTGAGGCCCCCCTCCCTGAAGACCGCCATCAGGTCGTAGTCGCTCCCGCTGGACGCGTAGCCGGCGACCTGCGAGCCGTATGCGGCGAGCGCGACCAGCTCGCCGGGGATGGACCCCACGACCTCCAGCGCCTCGCGGGCCGCGTCCTGCGGGAGCTCGATCATCGGGACTGCCCCGGGCTGCTACGCGCCCGCTCGATATTAACGTCGCGCGGCTCGCCACCCGATCGCGCTGAGCTTCCTCTCGACCGCCTCGTCGATCCTGAGCCTGGCTATGTAGTCGACCGGTATCCTGACGGCGTTCTGATACTGGGTGAGCCTCACGACGGGGAGCCCCCTCCTGACCCAGCGCCTCTCGGTCCTCAGGTCGAGGGCCCTGTCCCTGAGGCCGAGCTCCATCCTCTCCCTCAGGAGCCTGATGAACCTGCTCCGGGGGCGGAAGATCAGCTCCGGGGGGATGGCCATCTCCTCGTCGACCTCGAGCGCCTCGAAGTAACCCTCCGGGGGGAGGAGCTGGGCCGCGCCGTAGTCGCGGAACTTCCTCAGGTAGAACAGGTAATGCGCGAGCTCGTGCGCCGCGACCGCCTCCACGGTCCTCCTGGAGGCGTAGAGCACCAGGGGGGCCATGAACTCGACCGCGAACTCCAGGCCCCTCTCCTCGCTCGGCCCGACGATCACCCTGGCGTAGGCGTTGGACTCGACCGAGATGTCGGTCGAGTACATCAGCACGAGCAGGTAGGGCGCGACGGAGGCGCGCGGGTACGGGACGCCCGACGCGGACTCCACGTCCCTGATCGCGCGCTCCAGGACGCCGACCCTGGAGCGTATCTCGTCGGCGACGGAGCGGGGTATGAGCTCCAGCTCGACGTGGCGGTCGACCTCCGTCAGGTCTATCAACGGCACGCCGCCCCGGGGGGCGCGCATGAATTATTTTTTTCCGGCCCCGGGGCCGCGCCCCGCGCGCGGCCGATGAGCTGCTGGGCTAGCCCGACGGATCCCCCGGATGAGGAGGACGAACCCGGTCCGAGGCCGCGCGCCGGCGCAGGGCGGCCGCCGCCAGGGCGGCGATGGCCGCCGAGGCGGCGACCGCGCCGATGAGCGGGTAGTCGTAGGAGGCCGTCACGCGGACGGGCCCGCCGATCACCGCGTAGCCCGCGGAGTCGACCACCCGAACCGAGAGCGAGTGGGATCCCGGGGGCAGCCGGCACGTGCAGGAGGGGGACGCGGTTACGGCCACCGGGTCCCCGTCCACGTACCATGTGTAGGTGTAGGGGGGAGTGCCGCCGCTCACGGACGCCGACATGCGGGCGACGTCGTCCTCGTAGAGGGCGCTGCTGGAGGAGAGCGAGATGGAGACCGACACTGTGGGGTCCGGGTTGACAGTCACATTGATGATGGGCGATTTCACGGTGTAGCCGGCGGAGTCCGTGACCACCACGTAAGCCGAGTAGGCCCCGGGGGAGCCGGGGGAGAACGCGCAGGACGGCGACGCGCAGACCAGCCGGCCGTCCACGTACCACGCGTAGGAGTATGGGAGAGTACCGCCCTCCACCGAGGAGGAGAGGGCGACGCCCAGGCCCACGTCGGTGGCGGAGGCGTTGGCGGAGGCGGATACCGTGGGGTCAGGGTTGACCACCACCTCGACTGACGCGTTCACCGTGTAGCCGGCGGAGTCCGTGATCGAGACCGACACCGCGTGGGGGCCCGGGGTCCCCGGATCGTATGAGTATGAGCTGGACCCCCGGTACACCCGCACGCCGTCCACGTACCATGTGTAGGTGTAGGGGGGAGTGCCGCCGCTCGCGGACGCCGACAGCGCCACGGGGATCCCGACGTCGGTGACGTTCCTGGCCGCCCTGAGGGACGCCGAGGGGGCGGGGTTGACCCTGATCCAGCACCGCGCGGACCACGCGGAGCTGCCCACCGCGTCCACGACCTCGACCTGGAGCGAGTGCTGCCCCGCCGGGAGCGGCGGCAGGTCGAAGGAGGCGCTGAGCAGCTGGCTGTAGGTCGTCAGGTTGTATGCCGGCGCCCCGTCCACGAGGACGTAGTATGTGTAGGGGGCCACCCCGTTCGACACCGAGGAGGAGATGCTCACCGGGATCCCGAGCCCGGCGTCGGTCGCCGCGGGAGCTGAGAGGGAGATGGAGGCGCTGAACGCGGGGACCGAGGAGGAGTAGCCGACCGGGCCGAAGTTCCCGCTCCCGATGGTCACGACCGGGTACCCATTCACGAGCGATGTGCTCAGGTCGTCCGCGGCCTCCGCGGTGTCGCTCCCGAACCCGTAGATGGCGGGCGGCCACACGATGGACCCGTTCGGGAGCGCGTACCTGAGGATCAGGGTGGCGTTCATGGAGGTGAAGTGCGTCGCCTCGCCGTTGCCCTCCCCGCCGAACACGAGCTCCGCGTCGTAGAAGTGGCCGCTGGGCGTGTAGCTGTACCCGTCCACGACCAGCCCCACCGACGTTATCCCGGGCTCGCGTATGGTGGCGTTGTCGTACCACGCCACGCCCGCGGAGCCGCCGATGCCGTAGCCGAACCCGACGTCGACGCCGTCCGCCGTGCGCGCGTAAGCTATCGCGAGGTGGAGGGTGAGGGGGAGGGCGTACGGCCGGGGGGCCGTCCCGTACCCGTAGAAGTAGCCCGAACTCGTCGCGTGGACGGCGCCGCTGCCGGCGACGCTGGCGTTCGTCAGGTACGACGCGGGGGACGTCATGTTCCAGATGTTGTCGTTGAGGAACATGGTGTCGTTGTTCGTCAGGAAGCACGCCACGTCCTGGAGCCAGTAAACGTAATCTCCATGGGTCGTGTTCACCTGCAAGACGGCGTTCAGCTGGAGGCTGGCGCCGTAGGGGCTGACCCCGGGCGGGGGGCTCGAGTTGTACGCGCCGATCGAGTATATCACGGCGGTCCCCAGCGCCTCGCCGTAGACGATCTCGTAGGGGTGGAGCGCCCCGGAGGCGTTAAGCACCCCGTAGTCCGCGACGCCGATGGGCGCTGGGAGGGACGAGTGATAATAGTAGACGTTCACCGGGACCGTCGAGACAGTGTAGTTCACGAAGGCGGTTCCCGACGATAGGTCGTTGCAGATCACCAGGTAGTAGGTGCCGCCGGCCAGCGGCCCGACGCTCGAGCTCACGTAGGTGCCCGAGGAGTGGTATACGTACTGGGCCGACCCCGTGGCCTCAAGGCCCGAGAGCTGGGAGGGCGTCATCAGGTACACGTCGACGGGGACTGTGGAGCTCACCCGGAAAGTGACGCTCATCCCGGTCAGCGCCTGGACCGGCTGCCAGGCGTATTGGTGGGGGGACAGCGAGATGGACCCCGACGGATCCGGGGACCCGCGGGCCGGCGCCGCCGGGAGCGCGTGCGCACTGGGGGCGGCGCCCGCCTGTAGGAGCAGCGCTAGCGCCAGGAGCGCGGGGAGCGCCGCGAGGAGATGACCCCTCACCGCCCCGGAGGGGGGCCCCACGCGTATAAGGTTAAGGATCCGGGCGCGCGATCGCTCACTTGCCCCCCGCCTTAGCCCTCTGGGCCGCCTTAGCCTTGCGCCTCTCCTCCAGGATCCTCGCCCTCTCCTCCTTGCTCATCATCCTGAGGAACAGATGCTCCGGGAGCTGCCTCCTGGCGTCCGCCGGATCGCGGTACACGTAGACGACCGCCAGGAGGTCGTCCGTGCCGGTCACCGGGCGCATCTCGACCGGCACTATGGCCTCCCTGCTGGCCGAGAGCCTCTCCGCCAGGAGCGAGACCAGGTCGGCCCTTCTCAGCCTCCCGGACGCCCCGGGCAGCAGGTACTCCATCTCCATCCTGCCCAACAATTTGTTCTCCCTGGAGCTGAGGAGCCTCAGCTCCGGCTGGGCCGCCGGGGGGCCGGCCCCCCGCTCCGATCCCTGGGCCACGGCCTGCCCGCGCCCCCGGACCTTTAAAACGTTGCGCGCCCGTCAGGCGCCGCCCATGGACAGGAGGGCGCGCTCCGTCAGCGCGCGCGCCCTGGGGTCCGAGGAGTCGACGACCGCTATCCCTGCGCCCGGCTGCCCGTAGGCGACGATGGATCCCCTGTCCAAATATATGGCGACCAGCGCCAGCAGGTCCTCCTCGCCGTCTATGATGACGCGCGCCGGCGAGTCGAGCGACATCGCCTCGTCCAGCGCCTCGGCGGCCTCCCTCGTTATGGTGCCCGGGGGGTTCCGGGCCGAGAGCGACCTCTCGAAGGGGCAGGGGGGAGGGGACCGCGCGGGGCCCCTCCTCTCCCTCATGTCTATCACGTGGACCCACGGCCGCAGCCCCATGGAGCACAGGGACGCCGACACGCGGTCCCCGACGAGCACGGGCCTCCCGGCCGACAGCGCCCTCAGGGCCCCCTCCGCGTCCAGCACCGGGCCGGGGGGCCTCCGCAGCTCCTCGGCGAGACCCGGCGCCAGGACGAGGGGCCACCTAGTGAACCTCGACAGCGTATCTCCCAGGCCTCGTCACCCCCATGAGCCTGGCTATCTCGGACGAGGACGGGTCCAGTATCACCGCCAGGCCGCCCCAGTTGTCCGTCAGGTCCGCGGACCCGCAGTTGGGGCACACCCTCTCGGTCGTCAGGGTCCTGCAGGCCCTGCAGGCGAGCTCCCTCGGCACGAGCCCCCACCCCCGGACCTACTTGGACTTGGCCTGGACGGGCTGCCTGGCCTTCCTGACCTCGTCCTCTATCCACTCTATGGCGCCGAGGAAGGGCTGCCTGCTAGTCACGCCTATCTTGTCCATCCTCATCCCGCGCCCCATGCTGACGACCGATATCCTGACGCGGACCCTGGCGCCGCTCTTCAGCACCCTGCCCGTCCCCTTCCCCACGATCGCCCCCTGCTTCATGTCGACCGTCAGGTAGTCGTCCGTTATCTGGGATATGTGGAGGAGCGCGTCCAGCGGCCCTATCCTCACGAACGCGCCGAAGTCCGTCACCTCGACGACCTCGCCCTCGACGACCTCCTGGAGCTTCGGGTAGAAGACGAGCGCCCTGAACCTGGCCCGGTGGTAGACCGCCCCGTCGCCGTGCACTATCCTGCCGACCGGCTCCACCTCCACCTCCACCACCCTGATTATGTAGCCCAGCTCGGGGCTCACGGCGCCGCTGTACTTCCTCGAGAGCTCCTCCGCGGCCGCCCTCCTGAGGTCCATCCCCAGCATCCGGGGCGGTATCTTCACGACGTCCTCGAGCTCCACCAGCTGAAACAACGTGGGGCCGCCGGGCCCCGCGCCTTTTATATATTATGCGCGCGGAGAACCTCCCCCTCGGGGCGGGATGGCTCGCGTGTCCTTGGGGGGGCCGCGCCAGGCCGGATCGCCCGTGAGCACGGGCATCCCCCCGTGCAGCGTCAGGGTCGGGACCCCCATCCCGCGCGCCCTCCTGAGGAGCCCGCCGTCCATGGTCGCGAGCACGCCGCGGGACTCCAGGGCGAGCTCGAGCACGGCGTCGTCCGGCCTGCCGCGGCGCTCCACGACCTCGACCTCGATGCCGGGGCGCCCGCCGCGCATGAACTCCACGGCGAGCGCGGCCCCCGGGAGCCTCCGGGAGAGGGACCGCAGCTCGTCGACGACGCAGGAGGGGATCAGGAGCCGGAGCCTGGGGCGCCCGCCCCCCAGGAGCTCCTCGATCCTCTCAATCGCGGCCATCCCGCCGGGCTCCGAGAGCTGGATGAGGAAGCTCGTGTCCATGACGATGGGGCGGGGGGCCCTGTCCTCCACCATCGCTCGACCAGCCGGCCCGAGCCCACGAGCCTCCAGCGGTCGCCCACCTTCCGGCTTATGGCCACGCGGGCGCCCGGAGGGGGGCAGACCGGCCTCCTGAGCGACACTGTGACGCGGGTCCCCCTGATCTCGGAGACCGTGCCCAGCGTGACCATCGTCCCCACGTTGAGCCTGAGGGGCTCCCCCCTCCTTATCGGCTCGATCCTCGTGGGGACCGCCAGCCCCACGACGCTGGGCAGCAGCTCCACGTCCATCGTTATGCTGTCCATGACGTCCGGGAGCTCGCCCGGGGGCCCGATCATGTTGCCCACCATCTGGTCGCCCTTCGTGAAGAAGGGATCCAGCTCCGTGCCCACGGCGACGAGCCCGCCGGGCCTGACCTCCTCGACCAGGCCCGCGCTCGTCCCCAGGCTCACCACCCTCGTCGTGACCGGGACGTACCTCTGCCTCTCCGGATCGAAGATCCCCGGCCTCACCTCCACCTCGTCGCCGACCCTCAGGACGCCCTGGATGAGGGTGCCGCCGAGGACCCCGCCCCTCAGCTCCCCCAGCTCGGTCCCGGGCCTGTTCACGTCGAAGGACCTCAGGACCTGCATCATGGGCGGCTTCGACTCGTCCCTCCTGGGGGTCGGTATGTGCTCCTCCATCGCCTGGATGAGCGCGTCCAGGTTCAGCCTCCTCTGCGCGGACACGGGCACGACCGGGGACCCGCCGTACCCGTACTCCTCGAGGAAGCCCCTCAGCGCCTCGTAGCTCTCCATCGCCCCCCTCCAGCTGACCAGGTCCACCTTGTTGAGCGCCACGACCACGTTCTCCACGCCGACTATCCTGAGGGCCTGCAGGTGCTCCCTGGTCTGGGGCTGGGGTATGGGCTCGTTGGCGGCCACCACGAGGACGGCGCCGTCCATGGCGGAGGCGCCGCTCAGCATGTTGGCCATCAGGGACTCGTGGCCCGGGCAGTCGACGAAGCTGATCACGCGCTCCAGGCGCGGCTCGCCCCCGCACCCATCGCACTCGCCGCTGGTGTTGTAGGCGGCCGGGGGATCGCACCCGGTGCACCTGTAGACCGCGGCGTCGGCGTAGCCGACCTTTATTGTGATCCCCCTGCGCAGCTCCTCGCTGTGAGCGCTCGTCCACTTGCCGGTCAGGGCCTCCACGAGCGTGGTCTTCCCGTGGTCCACGTGCCCGGCTGTCCCTATGTTCACCTCGGGCTGCCTGGGTATCCTCATGCCCGGGGGCAACTATCGGCCTTCCCCCGCCCCCGCCCCGGGGGCCGCCGGCAGCTCGCCCTCCACGAGGACGGCGTTCACCTGATAGATCTCGGGGGTTATCGTGTCCCCCCTGACGAGCTTCCTCCTCCTCTCGCCCCTCCTCCTGGGCCTGAGGCCCGGGGGCCCGGAGAGCAGGACGTAACGCTTGACGCCGCCATGGACGTCGGGCCTCATCGGGGTCCCGGACCTGTCGCTCCCGCCGGTGATCCTGAACCTGCCCCTGATCCCCACGGCGGAGCCGTCCACGACATCCCCTATCCTCAGCCCCAGGAGCACGCTGGACTGGGGGT
Organism: Nitrososphaerota archaeon; assembly: GCA_009903775.1. GTDB lineage: Archaea > Thermoproteota > Nitrososphaeria > Conexivisphaerales > Conexivisphaeraceae > Conexivisphaera. The sequence continues at coordinate 9,442 of WYEM01000111.1, forward strand.
CCTTGAGCTCCAGCTTGACGGACCTGCCGCTCCTGGGGTCCGAGAGCACCAGCTGGAACTCCGGCATGCGCGCCCTCCGGGCGGGAAATTAATAAGCGTATGGGGCTCGCGCCGCGTAGAGCGGGTTCCTCGACCTCTTTATCCTGATTATCTCGTCCAGCGCCGCGAGCTCCGACTCCGACAGCGCCCCCCTGTACCTCTCGAGGAGGGCCTTCGCCTCATCGGGGCCGGGCGACGTGTAGAGCACGTCCCCCTCCCTCACCTGGCGCCCGACCGTCGGCCCCCTGACGGAGATGGCGACCTGGTCCCCGGCCCTCGCCTCCTCGACGGGGGACCCGGCCGACTGCACCTGGAGGACCTCGCCGACCTCGCGCCCCTCCCCGTCCATGAGCATCACGTGGGACCTGATCCTGCCCGCCAGGACCTCTATCCCGAAGATGGCCGGGTTGCTCCTCCTGAACACGTAGCCCGGCAGCACCCTGATCTTGGCCGGCGGCGTGAGGCGCGAGAACGCCTGGGCCGCCTCCCTGGCCCTCTCCTCCTGGACCCACCGCTCGTAGCCCTCGACGAGCGAGTATATCACCCTGTCGAGCAGGATCGTGACGCCCCTGGCATCGGCCTCCTCCTTGGCCTCCGGCAGGGGCCTCACGTTGAACCCCAGGACCACCCCGAGGTACTTGTCCTTCTCCTTGACGACCGAGGCCTCTATCACGTCCCTCTTCGTTATCGGGCCTATGTCGGCTATCCTCACGGGTATGCCGCGCCTCTCCATCATGGAGACTATCGCCTCCAGGGACCCGAGCGCGTCCGCCTTGAGCACGACCCCCGTGACCTCCCCCTGCCTTATCGCGGACCTGACCTCGGAGGCGACCATCTCCTTCAGCTCCTCGAGCCTCCCGGGGGCCGCCACGTAGATCGGGGTGCCGGGCACGACGCCCTCGAGCCCCGGCGCCGAGAGCTTCACGCCGGCCGCGGCCGTCACGCGCTCGATGGGGGTGAACCGGTCGCGCGGGTCCCTCATCTCGTCGAGGGGCTTCGGCATCAGGAGCGCCCGGACCCTGGTCACGATCGCCCCGGACCTGGTCCCGAGGACCACCTCGTCGCCGACCCTCAGCTCGCCGTCCGTCAGTATGACGTTCGCCGTGTGGCCGAGCCCCGGCTCCTCCCTGATCTCCAGGACTATCCCCCTCCCGGGGCCGCCCTCCAGGGCGAGCCTGCCCCTCAGGAACTGCTGCGCCAGCCCCACCAGTATCGCGAGGAGCTCGGGGATCCCCTCCCCGGTCCTGGCGCTCAGGGGCACTATCGCGACCTCCCTGGTGAAGTCCCTGACCCTGTAGAAGGCCTCGCCGCGGAACCCGACCTGGGACAGCTGCCCGACCACGCGGTATATGGCCTCGTCCAGCCTGTCCACGACCGCCCTCTGCTGGGAGCCTATGGACTGTAGGAGCTGGGAGCCGGGGTGCGGGACCCACCCGGTGATCAGGTCTATCTTGTTCAGCGCGATCGTGAACGGGACTTTCCTGGACTTGAGGATCTCCATGCTCTCGTAGCTCTGGGGCTCGAGGCCCTTCGTGGCGTCCACCACGAGTATTGCCAGGTCCGCGGCGGACCCTCCCCTGATCCTCAGGTTGCTGAAGGCCTCGTGCCCGGGCGTGTCTATGAAGAGCAGGCCCGGGATCGTGACCTCGAACCGGAACTGCCTGAGGAGCGGGCCGCAGATGGACCTCAGGGTGTCGGCCGGTATGAAGCTCGCCCCTATGTGCTGGGTTATCCCGCCGGCCTCCTTCGCCTGGACGGCCGTCCCCCTTATCCTGTCCAGCAGGCTCGTCTTGCCGGCGTCCACGTGCCCCAGCACGACCACTATGGGCTGGCGCAGCCTCCGCTCCGCCTCCCCCATGCCTCATCACGCCGATGGGGGCCGCGCGGCGCGGCGAGGTCTTAAGCTTTTATCGGGATGGGACCGCGATCGCGGCGTGAGGATCTCGGACACCATGGTGGAGATGGTGAGGCTCGTGGCGCCGCACAACGCGAACCCGAGGGGGGTCCTCTACGGCGGCTACATGCTGAACTGGCTGGTGGACGCGGGGACTATCGTGGCCATGGACGTCGCCAAGTCGGACGTCGTCCTGGGCTTCCTCGACAGGATGCACTTCATAGAGCCCGTCAGGGTGGGCGACGTCCTCGTCTACCGCGCGTGGGCGGTGAACGCGGGGAGGTCCAGCCTGTCCATCCTTGTGGAGTCCTACGTCAAGGGGGGCGAGGGCGCCAGGCTCGCGACCGTCGGGAGGCTGATCTACGTGGGCGTCGACGGGAGCGGGAGGCCGAGGCCGCTCGGGGTGGAGCTGGAGAGGGGGGAGGGGTGGGAGGCGCTGCTCTACGACGCGTTCGCCGAGTGGAGGAGGGGCGTCGAGCCCCTGCTGAGGAGGGAGGAGCCCGCGGGCGACCTGCCGAGGCTGAGCCTCTTCCTGTCGATGCCCGAGGACGCCACCGCCACCGGGATCATGTACGGCGGGAGGCTGCTGTACTACCTGGATCAGCTCAACGCCATAGCGGCCTTCAACTTCTCCCCGAGGACCTACGTGACCGCGAACGTCAACGCGGTCGCGTTCAGGAGGCCGATATTCGTGGGGGACATAGTCGAGGTGAGGGCCGGCGTGACGTACGTCGGCTCCTCGAGCCTCGAGGTGGCCTTCGAGGTCCTGGCGCGCGGGCTCTCCGGGGAGCGCCGCGTCGCCGAGGGCCGCTCGACGTTCGTGGCCATAGGCGCGGACGGCAGGCCGACGCCGATAGGGGCCCAGCGTATGGGCGACGAGGAGACGCTGAGGAGGAAGGAGGAGGAGGTCAGGGAGGCCAGGGAGCTGAGGAGGCTGCGGCCGGCGCTCGAGGCCAGGCGGCCGGCGCTCGTCAGCGCGCTGGAGGGGGCCCCCTCCCGGGGCCGATCGCCGCCTACGGGACGGCCCCGATGGAGATCGCGAGCAGCGCCACGGAGGCCGCGAACGCCGCGGCCCAGATCCCCTTGCTCCACCTGAGGACCTTGAGCCCGTCCAGGATCCCGAGGGGTATCAGGTTGAAGAACGCTATGAAGGAGTTTATGTAGGCGGCCATCGAGAGGTAGGGGCCCAGGGGCGGGACGGCATAGGACGCTGCCATCAGCGCCGCCGCCATCGACATGTTGGTCGCGGGCCCCCACATCGCGGTCCGCCCCATCAGCTGGGGGTCGTCCGGGCCGTAGATCACGGTGGCGCCGGGGGCCACTATCTTGAAGAACGGGATCACGACGCTTACCGCGGTGAGTATCGCGCCCCACGTCTGGAGCCTGAACTCCGCGAAGTACCCGTAGCGCATAGCCGAGAACTTGTGGGCCATCTCGTGGAGCAGGAACGCCAGCACGAACAGGGCGGCGTCCAGCGCCAGCCCGATGGGGCTGGCGCCGACGGAGAAGACCAGCCAGCTCAGCCCCACCGCCAGGACCAGGGCCGCTCCTATGAGCAGGTGCAGCCACTCGCCGTGCCTGTACCTGGGCCTGAAGTAATAGTAGTAATAGTAGCCGTCCGAGGCCAACACGGCCCGACGGCGCCGGCGGCGTTATTAACGTATCGATCGCGGGCCCGGCGGGATTCGAACCCGCGGCCGCCGGGTTAAAAGCCCGGCGCTCTGTCCCGGCTGAGCTACGGGCCCGCCCCCGATGGGCTGCCCTCCCCATTTAACCTGTCGGGGGGCCTCAGGCAGACGTCCTCTTGTAGTACCCGCGCTCGTGCTCGTACATGTAGCCGGCGCGCCAGAGCTTCTCGACGAGCCTCCTCGCCTCCTCCTCGTCCACCTCGAGCTTCTCCGCCAGCTCCTGTATCAGCTGCTTGGCCGGTATCAGCCCGGTCTTCGGGTCCTCCAGCCTCCTCATGATCTCTATCGCCACCTTCATCCTGTTCCTCTCCCTCATCGGGTAGCCGTAGAGCTCGCCCATGTCGACCTCCCCGGACTCCACGTCTATCCCCATGCCCCTCAGGGAGATCTTCATCAGCCTCACGGCCGCCTCCGCGTCCTCCCTGGTCGCGCGGTCCCTCAGGAGGAGCCTGGCGCGCGCGACCGTGAGCCTTGCGAGAGACTCCAGCTGCCTGGGCGTGATCGCGATGGCCTCAGGCGGGGCCCTGGACCTCAGGTCGGCGTAGAACTCGACCAGGACCTCCATGGCCTCGTCCGTCAGCTTGGGCTCCAGGCGCCTCGAGTACGCCAGGTACTTCCTCAGCATGTCGAACCCCATCGGCGGCGCCTCCCTCTGACCCTCCGACCTGGCGCGCAGCATGTGCCTGGCGAGCTCCACGTCCCTCTCCCTCTGGGGGACGTCCCTGATGACGAATATCAGGTCGAACCTGGTGAGGAGCGGTATGGGGAGGTTCACGTTGTCGTAGAGGTACTTCTCCTCGTCGTACCTGCCCAGGTTCGGGTTCGCAGCCGCGAGTATCGAGGTGCGGGCGTTAAGCGTTGCCACTATGCCCCCCTTGGCTATGCTGACCGTCTGCTGCTCCATGACCTCGTGGAGGACCGCGCGATCCTCGGGCCTCATCTTGTCGAACTCGTCTATGGCGGCGAGGCCCTTGTCCGCCAGGACGACGGCGCCCGCCTCCAGGACCATGAGCCCGTTCTTCTCCCTCACGATAGCCGCCGTCAGGCCGGCCGCGGTCGACCCGCGCCCGGTCGTGTAGAGCCCCCTGGGCGCCGCCCTCGCCGCGTACTTCAGGAGCTCGCTCTTCGCCGTCCCCGGGTCCCCGACCAGGAGGATGTTTATGTTCCCGCGTATGGTCGCCCCGTCGGGCAGCGCTATCTGGGGCGCGCCGGCGAGCATGAGCAGTATGGCCTCCTTCACCTCCTCGTGACCGCTTATGGAGGTCGCGAACGAGCGCACGAGCTTCGAGTAGGCCTCCGGGTCCCTCGAGAGCCTCAGTATGGCGGCCTCGTCCTCCGGGGTTATCTCGAGCTCCTCGGGCTCCTTCCCTATCACCTCTATGTAGTTCGCCTCCAGGCGGGTGTCGAAGATCGCGAGGGGGACGGCGGGCCCCGCCCTCCTCTCCTCCGACTCCGGCTCGGCCCTGACTACGCCCGTGACCGCGACCCTGTCGCCCGGGCGGACCCTGTCCACGAGGTCCCCCGTGACCTCCACGTCCACGTAGTGGGGGAGCTGGCCCGGCGGCAGCTCCTCCGGCAGCTCCTGCAGCCTCAGGACCTGGTAGTCTATGAACTTCGACGCCCTCTGGTCCAGCTTGAAGTCGGACCTCCTGTAGATCCTGCCCCTCCTCCCCCCGCCCGACCCCCCGAGCTCGGCCTCGCAGACGGGGCACGTCTCCGGGGGCTGGAGCCTCCTGCCGGCGACGCGGACCGGTATCGCGTGGCCCGCGGGGCACCTGTAGACCGCCTCGATCACCATCGGCTTCACCTGGGAGGTCCTGACCACCATCGCGTTGACCGTGACCAGCCTCCCCAGCGCCTCCGCCGTTATGCTCCTGAGGGGGAGGCGCTCGGGGTAACCCCTGATCCTGACCCTCAGGTAGTCCCTGGCGCGCTCCGCGTACTCCGGCGCCTCGACGGAGAGGACCCTGAGGGCCGCCTCCTTGGCCGCGTCCAGGAAGAAGTCGGGGTTATCCGGGAGGATCGAAGCGGCGTCCGGGGCCGCGCGGAGGAGGTCCTCGTAATCTATGACCAGGGAGCTGGACCCCGAGACCGACATCTGGGATATGCGGCCGCGGTACTTCCCGCCCTCGTGCGACTTGAGGAAGTACTCCAGGACGTCCACGAGCTTCTCCCTAGTGTACGCGACCTCCAACCAGGTCCACCCCCTCCATTATCTCCCTCCAGCGCCTGAAGATGGCAGAGGCGCACTCGAAGAGGGCCCTCTCCTCGTCCGTCGCGTTGGGCAGGGACGCGGGGACGCTCGTGTAGCCCAGGGACCTCGCCACCTTCTGGAGCCTCAGGGTCATCAGGTCCTGGTAGACCGAGAGGGCCCTGCGGGCGGCCTCGCCCATCCCGGCGAGCTCCATGGCCGCCAGGGAGGACGCCACCTTCCTGTAGAAGCCGGGCCTGAGCTGCGAGAGCTGGGGGGAGCCGGACTGCGCCGCCGCCCTCTCCTTCCCCTGCGCCCTGTAGAGCTCGACCTCCACGCCCTCGTCGGCGGGCGCCGCGGCGCCCGCCGCGATGAGCGCGAGCCCCAGGATCCGGGGGACCTCCAGGTCCTCGCCCTCCCTCAGCGGGCCCAGGCCCGCCGCCGGGATCGCCGGCAGCGCCGACCTGGCCCTCACGCGCGACTGCTCGGCCAGCGACGCCAGCACCAGGGAGCGCAGCCTGACCGTGCAGTCCGACCTGAGCCAGGCCGCGCCCCCTCCCATCCTCCCCACCCCCTCACCCGATGCCGGCACTGGATCCCCTTTCCACCATCTGGTATATCTGCGTTGACCACGAAGTGATGGGAGGTCGGCAACGCGCCCGAGCGGTTCCGATCCGCCGGTGCCCGGCCGGCCAAAGGGTTAAAGGCCCCGCGGGCCGTACCGCGGCAGGATGTCGACGGAGGCCGAGCTGATGTGGGTCGAGAAGTACAGGCCCAGGAGGCTGGAGGACCTGGTGGACCAGGAGGACGTCAAGGCAAGGCTCGGGGCCCTCCTGTCGCGCCCGCAGGAGATGCCCCACCTGCTCTTCGCCGGCCCGCCCGGGACCGGGAAGACGACCGTGGCCATGATAGTCGCCAGGACGGTCCTGGGGGACTCCTGGAGGGACTTCACCCTGGAGCTCAACGCGTCCGACGAGAGGGGGATAGACGTGGTGAGGGAGCGCATAAAGTCGTTCACGCGCTACGTCGACCTCAGGGAGGGGGTGCCCTTCAAGCTCGTGATACTGGACGAGGCGGACGAGATGACGTCCGACGCCCAGACCGCCCTCAGGAGGATAATGGAGGAGTCCTCGAGGGTCGCCAGGTTCATCCTGACGGCCAACTACTCGTCGAACATAATAGAGCCCATACAGAGCAGGTGCGCCGTCTTCAGGTTCGTCAGGCTCGGCGAGGCCGACGTCGTCTCGGCCCTGGAGAGGATCTGCAGGGCGGAGGGCTGCCAGTACGAGGGGGACGCGCTGCGCATGATCTACGAGTACACCCAGGGCGACATGCGCCAGGCGATAAACCAGCTCCAGGCCGCCGCCGCGCTGGGGAAGGTGACGGTCGAGGCGGTCCGCACGATAGCGGGGACCGGGAGGCGCGCCTCCGTCAGGGAGATGGTCCAGGCGGCCATCGGCGGGGACTTCGCGGGCGCCAGGAGGAGGCTACTGGAGCTTATGAGGGTCTACGGGATGGAGGAGAGGGACATACTGAAGTTCGCGTTCGAGGACGCCATGGCGGCCAAGGATCTGGACCACGCCGAGGTGGCGAAGCTCTTCGCGGAGTACGACTACAGGCTGGGGCAGGGCTCGAACCCGGAGCTCCAGCTCTCGGCTCTGCTCGCCGAGCTCTCGGCGCTCGCCGGGAGGCAGGCGCGGTCGAGTTGACGGATCTGAGGCTCCCGAGGGGCCTCAGGGACTACTCCCCGGAGGAGTACGAGCTCCTCCTCGAGGTGCGCCGCGCCTTCGAGGAGGAGGCCGCGCTCCACGGTTTCAGGATGATGGAGCCCTCCTCCCTGGAGCTGCTCTCGACCCTCGAGGCGAAGAGCGGCCCCGGGATCCGCGAGGAGATATACAACTTCGTGGACAAGGGCGGGAGGGAGGTCGGCCTCAGGTTCGACCTGACGGTCGGGCTCACCAGGTACTACTGCTCCGACAGGAGCCTCCCGAAGGACACGAGGCTCGCCGCGTTCGCGGACGTCTGGAGGTACGATGAGCCCCAGAGGGGGAGGTACAGGTGGTTCTACCAGTGGGACGTGGAGATATTCGGCCCCAGGTCCCCCCTGGCCGACGCCGAGATAGTCGCCTTCTCCCACGACCTCCTGAGGAGGCTCGGGGTCGAGGCGGAGTTCGTGCTGAACGACAGGAAGCTCACGGAGTCGATGATCGTCGAGGCCTCGGGCGGGAGGGCCGACGCGGGGGCCGTGGAGGACGCGCTCAGGGCGCTGGACAAGCTGGACCGGAGGAGGAGGGAGGAGGTCCTGGAGGAGTACGCGTCCAAGGGGCACGACCCCTCAGTCCTCGAGGAGGTCATGCGGAGGGCCGAGTCCGGCGACTACGAGCTGACCGAGCGCCTGTCGGCGGTGGTGTCGATCCTCGAGGGCGTGGGGGTGCCGCACCGCGTTGACCCGAGGCTCGCCAGGGGCCTGGATTACTACGAGTCGTTCGTCTTCGAGGCCAGGTCCAGGGAGCACCCGGAGCTGGGATCGCTCGTGGGCGGCGGGAGATATGACGTGCTGACGCGCATCTTCGGGAGGCCGGACTCCGGCGCGACCGGGGCGGGGGGAGGGGTCGACAGGACCATCGACGCGCTGAGGGCCAGGGGGTCCCGCGCGGCGCCCCGGCCGGCGGTGGCGATCGTCTACCCGTCCGGGTCCGAGGGCTACGCCCTCAGGGTGGCGGAGGCCCTGAGGAGCGGGGGGATCCCCGCGCACCTCCCCCTGCACGACGGCGAGGTCGGGATGCAGGCGGCGTTCAGGGAGGCGTCAGCCAAGTACGAGGTCCTCGTCATAGCGGGCCCGAGGGAGGCGTCCAATGGCACCGTCAGGCTGAAGCTGGGGCCCGGCGAGGAGCTCGTGGTCCCGCTGAGGGAGGCCGCGGCCGAGCTCTCCTCGCGCCTCGCTCGGGGACGCTCTCCGTGACGAGCTTGCCGTTCTCGACGCGGACGAATAGGAACCTGTTGTCGCGGAATATGAGTATGAGCTCGTTGTCCCTCTCCTCCACCTCCAGCAGCTCCTGTCCCCTTATGCCGTCGTACTTGGCCACGCGCCTCGGGGGCTCATCCCCTGATATTTGCGTTGCGGGCGCGGCCCGTTCAGCCGCCCTGCATCCCCCGCCATCGAGCGCGGAGTTCCCCGCGGCGCGAGCGCCGGGGGCCGGTTGTCCGGGCCGCGTGGCGGCGCTCAGCGTTTAAATATGCCCCGCGCCGCTCTCGGCGACGCCGTGGGGGACCTGGCGGACAGGAAGTTCTGGATAGCGCGCGAGGACGAGATAAAGTCGGGCGAGGTCACCGACCAGTACTTCCTCAACGTGGAGAGGGCCCTGAGGGAATCCGGCCGGAACCCCATGGTTACGGTCGAGGTCTACACGAGGAAGCTGCCATACCAGGACGAGTGGGGCGTGGTCGCCGGCATATACGAGGTGGCGAAGCTCCTGGAGGGGCTGCCGGTCGACGCGTGGGCCATGGAGGAGGGGGAGATATTCCAGACCGCCAGCAGGACCGCCGCCTACGAGCCGGTCATGAGGATAAGGGGGAGGTACGCGGACTTCGCCCGCTACGAGACCGCGATCCTCGGGTTCCTCTGCTCCGCCTCCGGCATCGCGACGAAGGCGGCGAGGCTGAGGCTGCTCGCGGGCAGGGACAAGGTGCTGCTGAGCTTCGGGACGAGGAGGGCGCACCCGGCGCTCGCGCCCCTGGTGGAGCGCTGCGCCTACATGGCCGGCTTCGACGGGTTCTCGAACACCGTGGCCTCGAAGCTCCTCGGCGTGCGCGCCTCCGGCACCATGCCCCACAGCTTCATACTGTGCTACGAGGATCAGAGGGAGGCCTGGCTCGCGTTCGACAGGGCGCTTCCCCCGGACGCGCCCAGGATAGCGCTCGTGGACACGCTCTTCGACGAGAAGACCGAATCCATAATGGCGCTGGAGACGCTGGGCGACAGGCTCTACGGCGTGAGGCTCGACACGCCGTCCAGCCGCAGGGGCGAGTGGAGGAAGATAATAGAGGAGGTCAGGTGGGAGCTGAACATAAGGGGCGGCAGGAACGTCAAGATCTTCGTGTCGGGCGGGATAGACGAGAGGGAGGTCTCCGAGCTCTCGGACGTCGTGGACGGCTTCGGGATAGGGACGAGCGTGTCCGATGCCCCCTCGATCGACTTCAACATGAAGGTCGTGGAGGTCGAGGGGCCGGACGGCAGGCTGAGGCCGAGGTCCAAGCGCGGCGACCTCTCGGGCGCCAAGGACGTGTTCAGGAACCGCTCCACCATGCACGACTACATAGCTCCCGCCGGCTGGTCGCCGCCCGAGGGCTACGAGCCGCTCCTGAGGCCCCTCATCAGCGGGGGGCGGATCGTCAGGGACTTCCGGAGCCTCGAGGATCTGAGGGCGGAGCTGCTCTCGAAGATCGACGCACTGAGGACGAGGAGGCCCAGCGTCACCCTGGTGTCCCGAGGGCGATCCCTCGGGCGTCGGCGTCCACGAGCAGCCCGGACCTCAGGGACCTCAGCGTGCCCAGGTAGTACCCGTCGAGCGTGTACACCTCGGCGCGGTCGTCCCTCTCCATCAGGGCCCTGATGGCCGGGCCCCGCGGCTCCCCCTCCTCCAGCGCCGCCCCTCCCAGCAGCTCGTTGAACGCCGGCATCACTATCATCTCCTTCAGGCCGCAGCCCGCGCACCTGATCCACACGGGGTAGCTGGACCCGGGCCCTCCCCTCACGTAGAAGTGGTTGTGGCCCACAACGACCAGGTCCGCGTCAGCTATCTCGTCGATCCTGGCGTGGCCGTGCGCCAGCCCCACGGTGATCCCCCCCGCCCTCAGCTTGATGCCGCTCGGCCTCGCGAGCTTCACGGGGCCGAGGCTCATCGACCCCAGCCCGGCGTCGTGGTTGCCGGGCACTATCGTCACGTCGTCGAAGGCCGCCGCGACGGCGGAGAGGAGCTCGCGCAGCTCCTGGAGCTCGTACGGGCTCACCCCGCTCACCGTGTGCTTGACGTCGCCGAGGAGCACCAGGCGCCGGGCCCCGGTCTCGCCGGCCAGGGACAGGATCCTGTCGATCAGCCTCCGGGTCTGCGGCGGCAGGAAGATCCCGCCGCGGCGCAGCTCCTCCTCCAGCCCCACGTGGAGGTCCGATATCACGAGGGTCCTGGCCTCGCCCTCCAGCAGGAGCGCGGGATGGCCCAGGACGAACCTCCATGCCCTCACGTGGCCCTCGGGGCCGCCCCGGCGCTTTAACCTCTCGCGGCTTCCGTCGGGGCCGCCCCGGCTCCTCCCCGCCCTCGAGGGCGGGGTCTGCCGTCCACTTTATCATTTGGGGGATCCGCGCCCGCGCAGTTGCGCCCGAGGGAGATGAACGCGATCCGCAGGAGGGGGGGCCCGGGGCACGTGAAGGTCGGCCTCCTCTACCCATCCACCTACGAGGCATCGCTCGCCAGCCTGGCCTACCAGTCAATATACTACTACCTGGGATCGCGCGACGGGATCTCGGTCGAGAGGTTCGTGCTCGGCGAGGGCCCGCCGGCGGGGCTGGAGTTCGGGAGCCGCCTCTCCTCGATGGACGTCATAGTCGCCAGCGTGCACTACGAGCTGGACTACGCCAACCTCGTCCGCATGCTGCTGTCCTCGGGGATCGAGGTCCGCAGGTCCGCCCGCCGGTCGAGGCCGCTGGTCGTGGTGGGGGGCCCCGCGCCCGCCGCCAACCCGATGCCGATCTCCGAGGTGGCCGACCTCGTCGCCGTGGGGGACGTGGAGCCCCTGCTGCCCCAGCTCGCGGACGCCATCTCCTCGGACCCCCGCTCGGCCGCGGACGCCCTCTCCGGCCGCGACGGCTTCTTCTCCGCGGGGGTCGAGCGCGTGAGGCTCGCGCGCTCGCTGGACCTCCCGCCGGAGTTCCACCCGGTGGCGCAGATCCAGCCGCTGGGCGCCGAGGCCGTCTGGGGGAGGAGCCTGCTCGTGGAGTCGAGCAGGGGCTGCTCCAGGCTCTGCAGGTTCTGCATGGAGGGCAACCTGTACTTCCCCAGGGTGGACAGGCCGCTGGACCAGATACGCTCGATCATCGAGCGCGGGCTCCCGGCCAACGGCGTGGACAGGGTGACCTTCTACAGCCTCTCATTCTTCGACCACCCGAAGGCCGACTCGATACTCGAGGTGGTCTCCGGGCTCGGCGCCGGGGCGTCGCTCCCCTCCCTCCGCCTGGACTCGCTCGACGAGGGGCGCCTGCGCGCGATCGCGGGGCTGGGCCAGCGGACGCTGACGCTGGCGCCCGAGTCCGGCGCCTGCGCGCTCAGGAGGGCGCTCGGCAAGCCCTGGGCGCGCGGCGACCTGCTCAGGGTCGCCTCCCTCGCGGAGTCCGCCGGAATCCGGGGCCTCAAGCTGTACTACATGGTGGGGCTGCCCGGGGAGCCGGCCGACTCCGCAGCCGAGACGGCGCGCGAGGTCCTGGAGCTCCGGAGGGCCACCGGGCTCAGGCTCTCCGTCAGCCTGACGCCGTTCATGCCGAAGCCCCACACGCCGCTCCAGTGGGCCGGCATGGAGGGCGAGGGCGAGCTGGAGCGCGGGATCCGCGCCATAGAGTCGCCGCTCAGGGCGGCGGGGATCGAGGTCGACCACTACAGCCCCAGGCTCGCGCGGGTCCAGACTGCCATATCCAGGGGAGGGCCGGAGATGCTCTGCCCCATCGAGGGGAGGGCCCGCGGGCTCCCCTGGGGGCGCGCCTTCGCCGGGTGCGGCATGGACCTGGGGGCCCTGACGGCGCCGCTGGGCGGGCGCGGCGAGGGCCCCTGGTCGGTCGTGGACGCCGGCCGCCCAGCCGGCGCGCTCGCGGAGTCCGAGCGCCTCTACTGGCTCGAGCTCGGCCGCCCCCGGCGACCCCGAGGAGCCTCCTCAGGTCCCTCTCGCGCGCGTAGAGCGTCAGGTCGCCGGACCCCTCGACGTCCAGCCTCAGCCTCACGAGCCCCCCCTCCAGCCCCTCCGAGGAGAGCAGCCTCGCGGCCGAGCCGCCCCTCGCGTAGCGCGCCCTCACGGCCACGGCGAGCAGCGGGACCCCGACGAGGGCCGCCGCCATCGACGCCAGGGCCACGCGAGGCAGCCCCGCGGCTATCGACCCGAGCGCGACCGCCGCGTAAACGACCAGGGACAGCTCGGGGAGGTGGGCGGCCCAGCTGGGCACGGGGCCGTAGACCACGAGGGAGCCGCCGCGCGACTCGAGCATGTAGAGCCCGCCCCCCTCGTCCCCCGCCCAGAGCCGGCCGGCCACGCCGGCCGCGCGCCCCGAGGTCCTATTTGGCTTTGGCCCTCGCCCTGGAGATCTCGGCCAGCCTCCTCAGCTTCTCGATCGTGTCCGCGTCCTCGGGGCCCTTGTCCAGCCTCACGGACTTTATGCGCGGGAACCTGAAGGCGTAGCCGCCCGGGTGCCTGTCGCTCTCCTGGACGGAGTCGAACGCGACCTCCACCACTATCTCCGGCCTCACCAGGATCCTCAGGCCCTCGTCCCTCACCTCGAGCTCCTTGAGCCTCCGCGTCATCCACTCTATCTCCCTGTCCGTGAGGCCGGAGTAAGCCTTGCCCACGACCTTCAGCTCGCCGCCATCCCAGACCGCGAATATCAGGTCGGACAGCAGCCCCGCCCTCCTCCCGTGCCCGTACTCGGCGCCGACGACCACCGCGTCTATGGTGTCCAGCTCCTCCTTCAGCTTCATCCACTTCCACCCCCTCTTCCCGAGCTCGTAGGCGGACTCGGGGTCCTTCAGCATCAGGCCCTCGTATCCCTCCGCCCGGCTCCTGCGGAAGAGCTCGGCTATCTCGCCCGCGCTCCTCACGGTCCACCGGGGGCTCACCGCGATGGACCCGCGCCCCCCGCCCAGGAGCTCCTCGAGGGCGCGCCTCCTCTCCCTCAGCGGCTCGTCGAGCAGCGACCTTCCCCCCACGTAGAGCGCGTCGTAGGCGAAGTACACCACCGGCACCTCCTCCATGAGCTCCCGGGGGTCCTTCCGCCTGAGCCTCCTCTGCAGCTCCCTGAAGGGGAGGGGCCTCCCGTCCCTGAAGGCCACCGCCTCGCCGTCCAGTATCGCGTCGAGGCCCCTGGCGCTCTCCACCACCTCCGGGAAGCTGCGCGTCACGTCCTCGAGCCTCCTGGAGAAGATCCTGACCTCGCCCCCCGAGGCGTGGAGCTGCGCCCTTATCCCGTCGTACTTGTACTCGGCTATCAGCTCCCTGCCCGGGTACCTCTCCGCCGCCTCCTGGGGGGAGGCGAGGGCCTCGGCCAGCATGAACCCGAGGGGCCTGAAGGGCCTCACGCCCAGGCGCCCGAGCTCCCCGCGCCTCGCGAGCTCGGCGACCTCCCCCATGTCCCCGGTGAGCAGCCTCCCGCGCTTGACCTCCTCCAGGTCCACGCCGAACGCCTCCGCTATGGCCTGCTCCACCACCCCCTCCACGGCGCCGGTCCTCAGCTCGCCCAGCAGGAGCTTCACCAGGTACTTCGCCTCCAGGGGGCTGCAGGAGGCCAGCAGCCCCCTGACCCTGGAGAGCTTCCTCTGGTACGACCCCTCGCCCGAGATCCTGGCCAGGCGGGTGAGCTCCCCGTACAGCCCCCTGAGGCTCAGCGGCTCCGCCTGGACCAGCGTGGCCAGGGCGCCCCCACCCCTAGCCTCCATGAGCTCCCGCGCCGCCTCGCCCAGGTCGCCGTGCCTCCTGTAGGCCTCGAGCAGCTCCTCCCTCGGGGCCCCCGTGACCTCGGCGACCGCCTCCATCAGCATGCTGTGGCCGACGCCCGCGTCCAGCCCGGACCCGCGCGGGTACACATCGCCGGACATGAACCTTGCGGCTATCTCCAGGTCCTCGCCCTCGAGCCCCCTCAGGTACTCGGCGATGAGCGCCACCTTCATCAGCCTGCTGCTGATCGAAGCCGACTTCTCCAGGACCGAGCAGAGCTCGCCGAAGCTCACGTGCTCGGGACCCGGGAATCGCTTAAAACGGTTTCACGCCGCCGAGGGCGCAGCGATGGGCGGGGATACGAATTGAGGATAGCGATAGTCGGGGCCGGCGTGGCCGGCTCCTACCTGGTCAGGATGCTCTCCGGGGAGCATCGGGTGACGGCGTTCGAGGCTCAGGGCGAGGCCGACTACAGGTCCATCTGCGCCTGGGGCGCCCCCAAGGCCCCCATGAGGGAGTTCGCCTCGAGGGCGGGCCTCTCATTCGACGAGTACATACTGCACGAGGGCAGGTACTTCACGATGAGGTTCGGGGACCGCGTCCTCGAGATACCCCTCACGGGGCTCTCGACGTTCGACAAGGAGAGGTTCCTGGCCGACCTCAGGCGCGGGGGCGACGTGAGGTTCGGCGTCCGGGTCCCCAGGGGATCCCCGCCGGGCGACTACGACCTGGTCGTGGACGCGACCGGCTTCCACAGGGCGCTGGTGGGCAGGCCGTCGCGCGAGTTCGCCATACCCACCCTGGAGTACATGGTGAGGTACCGCGAGATGCCCCTCGACGACTTCTACGCGGAGGTCTTCCCCGGGCTCACCGGTTACCTCTGGTTCTTCCCCCTGTCCGGGAACAGGGCGCACGTGGGCTCAGGCGACCTGTCCCACAGGCACGCGGAGCGCCTGGCGAGGTTCCTGGGCGACCACCCGCCGGACGAGGTCCTGAGGAGGGTCGGGCGCCCAGTGCGCCTCGCGAGCCCCAGCATGTCGTTGCCGCTGCGCTCCGGGAACGTCGTGGCGGTCGGGGAGGCCGCCGGGGTCGTCTTCCCCAGCACCGGGGAGGGGATAGTCCCGAGCCTCCAGAGCGCCGAGGTGCTCATATCATCGATCAGGGGGGGATCGCTCGACTCGTACGAGGAGTCGATCCGCTCGGCCTTCAGGCTCCACGACGAGGTGGGGGAGGTCTTCCTGGACCGGCTGCTCGGGGGCCGCAGGGACTTCCGGACGGCGATCAGGCTCCTGCGCCTGGCGGTCAGGTTCAGGTCCATGAGCGAGCGCTTCGGCCTGCGCCCCGGCGCGCTCCAGCTCGTGGGGGCGATGCTGGGGGGAGCCGCCCTGCGCCCGGATTCGGGGAGTTGACTTAAATCCGGCGCGCCTCGACCGCGCGGGGGATGACACTCAGGATAGCGATAGTGGGCGGGGGGGCGGCCGGGGCCTCGGCCGCCGCCAGGGCCAGGAAGTGGAGCCAGGACGCGCGGATCACGATGTTCGAGGCGGGATCGATGATAACCCACGCGCCCTGCGGGATACCGTACTACGTGGGCGGGATCGTCGGCGACAGCTCGATGCTGAAGACGTACACGCCGGCCGAGTTCTCCAGGAGCAGGAACGTCGAGGTGCGCACGGGCGCCAGGGTCACCGAGGTCGACCTGAGGAACAGGAGGCTGAGGGTGGAGGAGGGCGGCTCCGCGAGCTACCAGGAGTGGGACCGCCTGATACTGGCCACCGGGGCCAGGCCCGCGGTCCCGCCGGTCGAGGGCGTCGACCTCGAGGGGGTCTTCACTGTCAGGCTCCCCGACGGGGCCCGCGCCCTGAGGGAGGGGCTGAGCGCGGCCGGGACGGTGGCCGTGGTCGGGGGAGGTTACATAGGGCTCGAGATGGCGGACGCCGCGCGCTCCCTGGGGAAGCGCGTCCTCCTATTCGAGGCGATGGATCACGTGCTGCCTACGACGGTGGACCCCGACGTCGCGGAGATAATCCACGAGGAGCTGCGCTCCAACGGCGTGGAGCTCCACCTATCGGAGCCGCTCGTCCGCCTCGAGGGCGACGGGCGCGTGAGGCGCGTGGTGACGGAGGGCGGGAGCTACGCCGCGGACGCCGTCGTCCTGGCGGTCGGCGTCAGGCCCGACTCGGAGCTCGCGGAGGCCGCCGGCCTCCGCACGGGCCCCACGGGCGCCGTGGACGTCAACGAGTACATGGAGACGAGCGAGCCGGACGTCTACGCCGCCGGGGACCTGGTGGAGACCACCCACCTGGTGACCGGGAAGAGGGTCTGGATCCCGCTGGCGCCCCCCGCCAACAAGATGGGGCAGGTCGCCGGGGCGAACGCCGTGTCGCCGAGGAGCCTGAGGTTCCCCGGGGTCGTGGGGACGGCCGTGACCAAGGTCTTCCGCTACTACGTGGGCAGGACGGGGCTGAGCGATGCCCAGGCCAGGGAGGAGGGCATAGGCTTCGAGTCCAAGCTCGTGAACACGAGGAGCGCGGCCGAGTACTACGGGATCTACGAGACGATACACATCAAGCTGACGGTCGAGAGGGGGAGCGGGAGGATAATCGGGGGCCAGATAGTCAGCAGGGACAAGATAGCCGCCGGCTACCTGGACCTGGTGGCGACGATGGTGAGCAGGGGGATGACCATCGACGACGCCTTCTTCGCGGACCTGAGCTACTCGCCCGCCACGTCGCCCGTGTGGCACCCGGTGATCACCGCGGCGAGGGTCCTCAGCCACGGCCGCCTCTAGGGCACTCAGTTTATCTAAGGGCGCCGCCTCGGCGGCGGCGGCATGCTTTCCTCGAGGGTGACGAGGCTCAAGGAGTCGGCGACCCTCAAGATGATGGAGCGGGCCAAGGCGCTCGAGGCCCGCGGCGTCAGGGTGATCTCGCTCGACGTGGGGGAGCCGGACTTCCCGACGCCGAGGGAGGTCGTGGACGCCGCCTACCGCGCGATGCTCGAGGGCTACACCCACTACACCCCCAGCAAGGGGCTGCCCGAGCTCAGGAGGGCGATCGTCGAGAAGCTGAGGAGGGACAACGGCATCGACGTGACCGCCGACCAGGTGCTGGTCACGCCGGGCGCGAAGCAGGCCCTCTTCTACCTGTTCATGGCGCTGCTAGACGAGGGCGACGAGGTCATCATCGCGACCCCGGCCTGGCCCAGCTACTGGGAGATGGTCTCGGTCGCGGGCGGCGTCGTCAAGGAGGCCCCGCCCTCGGACGGCTACGGCCTGAACCTCGAGGCGATCGAGGGGCTGGTCACCGACAGGACGAAGGCGATAGTGGTGAACAGCCCGAACAACCCATCCGGCGCAGTCTTCAGCAGGGAGGACATGGAGGGGCTGGTCGAGCTCGCCTCCAGGAGGAAGCTGATCGTGATATCCGACGAGATCTACGAGAAGATCCTCTACGAGGGGACCCACGTGAGCCCCGCCAGCCTGCCCGGCGGCGAGGAAACGGTGGTCGTGGTCAACGGCTTCAGCAAGACGTTCGCGATGACCGGGTGGAGGCTCGGCTACCTGGCCGGCCCCAGGCAGATAGTGGACGCCGCGACGAAGCTGCAGCAGCACTCCGCCACCTGCGCCCCGGCCTTCGCCCAGAGGGCGGCCGCCGAGCTCCTCCCCCAGGCCGACAGGCTCGCGAGACCCATGGTCGAGGAGTTCAGGCGCCGCCGGGACTTCATCGTCTCCGCGCTCAGGTCGCTGGGCTTCAGGCTCGAGCCGCCGCGCGGCGCATTCTACGTGTTCCCGGAGCTCCCGGACTCGGAGCCGGACTCCACCGCCTTCGTCGAGAGGGCCCTGGAGGCCGGCGTCAGCATGACCGACGGGAAGCCCTTCGGCGGGTTCTCGAGGAACGTGAGGATATCTTACGCGAACAGCTTGGAGAACCTGAGGGAGGCCATGGAGCGCCTCTCGGGAGTGCTCAAGAGGTGATAGTAAAACGGCAAACCTCGCCCTTCAGGGCGGGGTGAAGGCTTCGGCGCCTCCTCTTCTTCTTCCTCCACGAGGAGTGCGCCCTGTTCCAGTGCATCTCGAGCTCCTTGCGGCTCGAGAACGTCGCGCCGCACGCCCTGCACCTGTAGGTCCTAACGGCCTCCTCCTCCACTGGGTCCGCATAATCGTCCGGGGTTTCCTCGCCTGCGGTCGCGCCCCCGGCCTCGATATCGAAATCAGATTGATCCGCGGTCAATACGCATTACGCTCCTCGCGGCCAATGCCGAGGGTCTGATGGCAGGCGCCCATTAATTAATTTTGCCTTCGCGGCACCGGCTCCGTTACCTTGAGCCGATCGACGATCCCAGATCCGAGGGGAGCCTCGGCCCTGTTCAGCGCGCAGGCTACTCATTCCAGGGAGGGCGCTCTGGGCTCAAGGAGGTCGTCCGGGGGCGGAACCTGGAAAGCGGGCTGGACGAGGCGAGCCGAGTGCTGCGGCTCCGGGAGGGGTGGCTCGATGGGAAGTCGCCGGACGGGGTCCTACACCGCCGAGTGCGGCGATGCCCTTATAAGAGCGCGCGAGGAGGAGCCGTTGAGCCGCGGTAGTATAGACTGGCCCAGTATGCCGGCCTGTCGACGGCCGCGGACCGGCGGATAGCCGGTGACCCGGGTTCAAATCCCGGCCGCGGCGCCAGCCGCACCCACTCCTGGGGCGGGCCATCCCTCCCTGTCAACGCCCGTTGAGCTCCGCGGCAATGACCATCCACAACAACCGATTATTGACGCGCGGGGCATCGAGGAGCACGTGGGGAACCCCGAGGAGGGCGAGGAGAGGGTCAGCATCGAGGACCTCAGGAGGGAGCTCGACGAGGTCCTGAGGGCGCTCGTGGGGAGGATAGAGGGGCTGAAGGACGGCCTGGACCCCGAGGTCCTGAGCAGGTGGTACCGCGAGATAGAGGGGCAGGCGCGCGAGAGGGCGCCGGAGGAGCTCAGGGAGAAGATCAACGTAATACAGGACCCGGACCTCCCGATGAGGTTCAGGATCCACGCATCCAGGAGGGCCGTGCCGTTCCTCGTGGACGCGATAGAGTCCAACCTGCCCAGGATGCCCTTGGCCACCAGGATCTACTTCATGCTCGTCGAGAGCCTAATATGGGAGGAGTACAAAAAGTCGAGGTAGGCGCCGCGGACCTGGCGACTCAGCTCGTCCGACCCCCTCTCCGAAGGGTTAGGTCTGTCGTCTTTATCAGGGGCGTGTAGGTGGGAGACCGCGTTCCATTTGCCCCGAACGTGTTTTGCGAGCTGAAGTCGCGGTGCAGCACGAACCCGCGTGCCCTCCCGCGAGCGCCTGGTCCTGGCCGCGCTAGGAACTATAGCCTGGCATGGTCCGGGCAGCGCTGGCCCGGCGCAGGTGAGCCCGGATCAAAATCAGCTGATAATACGCCCTGATCAACAAAAACTTTCCACAAAATAATAAAAAATATTTGTGTGATTCACGGCGCATGCGCAAGATGCGCTCCAACCGTCGGCGCGATCAGAACCAGATTTACGATCAGCGATAGTATTGCCAGGACGCCGAAGATGAGCGCCGCCCACGCCACCCATTTGGCGCGTTGACCGGGCATCCTGTAATCGTCGATGGCGATCCCCAGGGGCAGCGATAGGAAGCCCGTCAGGCCGTAGAGCGCGAAGAGCGCGAACATCGCGGCCGGCTCCTGCGTCATGCCGAGCGAGTATCCAACGGAGCCGTAGTAGATCGTGAGGAGCCCCAGGATGGCCGTGAGGACGCCGGCGTAGAGGAACCTCTGGCCGGAGCGCAGCGTGAGCCACCAGGCGAGCACCGACACGCCCAGGAACACCAGCGGATCGTAGAATAGGATGTTGTAGCTCCCGGGCAGCGGCCACGTGAACTCGTCCTTGAGCGCCACTATCAGGAGCACGAGCCCGGGGGCGAGCGCCGCGTTGAGGAAGCTGGACAGCTCGAAGTCGATCGGGCGCCCCTTCCTCATGGAGTTCCACGCGGCGAAGCCGAAGACGGCGCTGGCCAGACCCAGGGCCGACAGGACCGCTTCGTCCATCAGGAGATCGTCCACGAACATTTCCCCTCGAGGAACTCAAAGAAAAGCCTATTTTTATTCTTTTATTAGTTCGCCGATGAATACAGTAATACATAACTATACATCGCGTAAAAGTTAAATAACAACATTATCCTATGCCACTCGATGAGCAAGTTCTCCATGATTGTGTTCTCGGGTACCGAGGACAAGATGATACCGGTCGGCGTGCTGTCCCAGGCGGCCGCGGCGATGGGCTATGAGGTGAGGGTCTTCGTGACCGGGTGGGCGCTGCTCAGGTTTCTCAGGAACCCGCCCCCGCCCACGTGGCCGAAGGAATTCGAGCACTACGTTCCGAGGTTGGCGAAGGGCATGGAGGCGGCGAAGGCCCCCACGTGGGCCGACATGCTGAGGCAGGCCAGGTCGATGGGCGCCAAGGTCTACGCCTGCAGCATGATGTCGCAGGCCATGGGGCTGAGCAAGGAGGACTACGATCCCTCGTTAGTTGACGACGTCGTCGGGGCGGCGACCTTCCTGCAGGAGTCCGAGGGCGGGCAAGTGATCTTCATCTAACAGTCGCGGGAGCGATCGGGATGCCCCAGGCGCGTCGCGTTGTGATAGTGGGGGGCGGCGCGGGGGGCCTGATAGCCGCCAACATGCTGGCCCGCGAGAGGGACGTCAAGGTCACGCTGCTGAACGATACCCCCTATCACTACTACCTGCCCCAGCTGCTTCAGATAGCGTTCAGGGGTGACGACTCCCAGCTGAGGAGGCCCCTCGATTCCCTGGTCAGGAGCGGCGTGGAGCTGTTGCTGGAGCGCGCGGCTCGCGTGAACCTGGCCGAGAGGAGCGTGGAGACGGAATCCGGCAGATCGATCCCCTATGATTACCTGATACTCGCGCCCGGCTTGACGGTGGACCATTCCGCCATACGCGGGAACGAGCCCCTCGCCTCCAAATTCGGGGACTTCCACTCCACCCCGGAGAACGCCTGGAGGGTCCACTCCGCTATCAGCGGCATTAATAAGGGCCGCGTAGTGGTCGCGGTGGCCGATCCGAAGCACAGGTGCCCGCCGTCCCCCTACGAGGCCGTGCTGCTGGCCGACGAGGCCCTGAGGGCCAGGGGGGTTCGGCAGGATGTCTCGATAACCCTGGCCGTCCCGTATCCGAGGGCCTATCCATCCGAGAGCTTCAACGAGGTCATCGAGCCCGTGCTCAGGGAGAGGGGCATAGCGATCGAGACGTTCTTCACCGTGGACAGCGTGGACGTCGAGGGCGGGAGGATGACGTCCCTCGAGGGCGGGGAGCTGCAGTTCGACGTCGGCATAGTGGTGCCAATGCATAAGGGGCCCAGGTTGAGCGTGCTGCCCGAGGGCACCCTAGACGAGGATGGGTTCGTGAAGGCCGACAGGCTGACCAACGCGGTGAACGGCTACGACGACGCGTTCGCAATAGGTGACGCG
Organism: Nitrososphaerota archaeon; assembly: GCA_009903775.1. Taxonomy (GTDB): domain Archaea; phylum Thermoproteota; class Nitrososphaeria; order Conexivisphaerales; family Conexivisphaeraceae; genus Conexivisphaera. Next base: position 31,432 of record WYEM01000111.1, read on the forward strand.
TCGACCTCGGCCAACGCCAGGACGGGCGTCACCGCCCACCTGCAGGCGGAGGTCGTGGTCAAGAGGCTCAGGGGGGAACATTCTGTGAACACCGGGAGGACCAACTGCCCCACGGAGCTGGGCTTCGGCATGGGGACCTTCGTGATAAGCGACTACCAGCATCCCGCAGTGAGGTTGCCGCCTATGCGCGTTTTCTTCCTCATGAAGCGGATGTTCGCGGATATGTACTGGGATATGCTGAAGTATCCGGAGTTCTGGAACCCGATCTTCGAATCCTATCTGGAGGCCACGGAGCCCGGGAGGCTCAGCAAGATTTTCGGGTGAGGTGAAGGATATGTCATCCTCCGAGCTGAACTCCGAATCCCTGGAGCGCCTCCTGAGCCTGCTGAACTCCCTCGGCGCTGTGCTGAATGATCAGGAGTTCCTGAAGCGCGCCTCGGAGCTTCTCCTGGAGCCGGAGACGTTCATCGTCATCGAGAGGCTACCCCGGCTCATAGCCCTCCTCGAGAGGCTTAGCCGTCCGGAGATCCTGGACCTCCTCGAGCGCCTAGTGGAATCCCTGGAGTCGGCGGCATCGGCACCGCCTCCCTCCCTCTCCCGCTTACTGGCGAGCTTGAGCGACCCGGGCGTCAGAAGGTGGCTCGGCGCACTCCTGGGGGCGTTGAGCTCCCGGGGAGTGGATGAGCGCGCGAAGGGCCGATGCGCGACTCCCGCTCGTGCAGGTGATCATATCTAACTGGGGTTCCGGTTGGGGCGGGGGCTTACCTCGCGCCCCGCCCCAACGAGGGCCCGCGCTGGCACGCGGATGTATATGTTAAAACGCTGCGGGGATCGGGGCGGGAACGGCCCCGAGCTCGCCCTCCACCAGCCCTCGGCGGGCGAGGTAATCCATCCATGGATATGCCGGGTGCGGTTGAAATGACTGTGATCTCGTTTATTTCCCAGGGCGGTTCCTGGAGCGCTTCCTACTTCCCAGACCTCAGCGCCCTCGCGCAGGCGCCGAACTCCTTGGCCAGATCGAGCAGCAGCCCCAGACCCTGCGCCACGTCCGGATCGCTCAGCCGACGGCTGAGCGACAGCAGTCCCATCTTCCTGGGCTTTGAGACGTCGATCTTGCCCAAAGAGTCCGCGAGGCATGACGCCACGTCGCTGAGCGCGTTCTGCGCGTTGGAGAACCTGTCCCCGTCGACGCGCTCCAGTCCCCTCGCAAGGGCCCCCAGGAGCCCGACCATCCTCATTATGGCGGGATCCGTTGCGGCCGCCAGGAACGCCTCGTCCGCATTATCGGCGAGGCGCTCGAGGAGCCCCAGGAGCCCGCTCCTCTTGAGCTGGGCCAGCGCGTTCAGGAGGCCCACCAGCGCCTGAACCTGATCGTCGGTCAGCTCGGGTTGCGCTCCGGCACCGCTCATTCGGCACCACCCCTCAGGCCGTCCAGCCAGCCATGGTAGAACGCCTGCTTCAGGAGGCGCATGGGAGCGAAGGCGCCCAGGAAATAGCACTTGAGCATGTACATGCCCATCTTCGGATCGTAGGGCATCTCGCACAGCCCTCCCCAGCCCCTGGTGCCCGCGTAAGCCACGCAGGAGACCGGGCTGGGCATGAACGCCGGGCCGAAGCCGCCGGCAGCGTCACCCAGCAGATTCGTCACGGACGTGGTCGCCAGCGACTCCACGAAGACCCCGGCGAGGCCTATCCCCAGGGGCGGCAGCGAGTGCTCCCCGGCGAAGTACACGTCGTCGAACTTGGGATGCCTCCCCGTGGGCAGGACGGGCGTCCACCTCGGGTCCGGCTTGAACACGAAGTCCTCGTTCTGGGCCAGCGGCTTGGGGAGCCCGGGCGGCGGGACCTTGATCAGCAGATCGTACTTGTACTCCCAGCTCTCCGTGAGCACCTTCTTGTTGCCCGGCTCCACGCGCACCAGCTTGCTCTTGGGGACGTACTCGATCCCCCTGGCCGCCATCTCCTCCTCCAGGAACCTCGAGATCGCGCTCCCCAGTCCCATGCCGTTGCTCATTATCACCGGCCTGACGTGCGGGTCCAGGAGCCTGATGCTGACCGAGCGGCCCCTGGCTTTGTAGAAGTCAGCCAGCACCGTGACGAGCTCGTACGGGTACACGCCGCACCTGTAGAGCTCATCCGGCACAAGCACCGTTATGTTCTGGCCATCCCTCACGGACTTCAGCGCCTCCCTCATCTTCAACGCGTCCTCGAGCGTGTAGTTGTGGTAGCCCTCCCCGCTCAGGTCGGGATAGGCGTCCCATTTCATCTCGCTCCCGAGCGCCACTATCAGGTAATCATATTGATACTTGGCCTTGGCGCCGGTGACCGCGCGGTTGCCCGCATCTATCGCCTGGACCTCGTCCTGCACGACCTTGATGCCCAGCTTCTCCATGTTCTTGACAGGCGCCCATGTCTCGTCGGGGGACGCGTAGCCCAGCGCGACGTCGAAGAAGAGCGGGGGCATGTAGTGCCTCTCCTCGCGCTCCACCAGGGTCACGTCCAGGTCGACGCCTAACTCCTTAGCCCCCCGCACCAGCTTCTTCGCCGAGGAATATCCACCGACCCCTCCTCCCAGGATCAGGACCTTCTTTCCCATGAGCTGCGCCAGCCCCCCTACTTCTTGGCCGTAATCTTTATCACGGCCACGATCTTATCCGGGTCATTCCTCATCTCGAGCAGCTGGTTCCCGGTCCGCTTTATCCAAGCCTCGACGTCGGGCTTGAAGCCCTGATCTGTCGCCCAGACCTCTATAAGGTCACCGTTGGCGGCGTTCCTGTAGGCCTTCACTATCTCGGTTATGGGACCTGGACAGGCAAGTCCTCTAGCATCCACGACGATTTTTCTACCATCACTCATCACTGCCGGTTTCAGATCCCCTTTTTAAAACCTTACCATAGCCATATTTGTTAGCAAAAATCTTATAATGACCATATTTGTCAACACGTCTGATCCCCGGCCCTTAACTGTAGATCCAAAATTCATCCCAGCGATCCCGGCTGGAAACGCGTTCGGCGAGGGCGGTTCCCCGTCCAAGCGACCCGTACCTTGTCTCCGCGTCCATCTGGAGGGCAAATTGGGGACGTGGGGCGTGCCGGCCCAGGCGCCCAGGGACTACGTGGAGGACCGAGGGCTCGGCGTGAAAGTGACTCATATTTAAGGAGATGATTTTGGGTCTACGGTGAAGGGTGAGGGTTCCGCTGGGGTCTCGGGCGTTACCCGCCTTTTGCACGAACCACTGAACGCTCCATGATGCTCGATTTGAAATCCTTCGCTTCAGCCCACGCGGTGGGGCCACCCCGCCCCTTCCAGGGGCGGGATTTTTGCCGTCGCCTCCAGCCGCGCGCCAGCGCCGGTCCTCGGTTGGTTTGAGCATGGCATGGGGGCTGGCCTACCTCATCGTCTGAACATATCGGCCGCATTTTGAGAAATCGCGAAGGTCGCCTCGCCCTCGTCGGGTCGATCTGCACGCGAGCTCGATGAAATGCGGCCTGACAAAGCCTCATCCGACCAGCATCCTATCCGAAGGCCGCACTTCATCGAGCTCACCCCTACCCGAGCGAGAGGATCGGGTGCAGCCCGTTCAGCCACCGCGGCATCCCCTCCCTCCACTCGAGCGGGAGCCTCCCCAGGCCCCCGTCCTCGAGCACGAAGTCCCGCGTGGACGTGAACGCGGAGATCCAGTTGCGCGTGAGCTCGAAGGCACGCCCGGACCTAGCCTGCGCTCGCCGGCCGGGAAGGGATCCTCCTGATCCGGTGCCGATCAGCGATACGGCAGATCCGGGCGGAGGGTTCCCCGGATCCGGGATCATCGATCGGCCTGGCGGAACGAGCCAATTCAAACACCAATAACCTTAAATGAAATAGTGTGTACAAATATGGTCAATGGCTAGGACCAACCTTGCAGTCGACAGGGACGTTGCCGAGCGCCTGTCAGAGGAAGCGAGGGCACAGGGCAAGACGCTTTACGCGCTGACGAACGAGATTTTGAGGGCATGCATTGATATTTACAGGGACGGCGGGGATGCGCGCCAAGCAGCGGCGCTCTGGCGCGCATCCAACATAATGAGGGATTTGGACCTCGTGCCTGTTCCGCTCGGCATACTGGAGTGGTTGATAGATAGCCTGGGCGAGAGCAGCATGAACGGGCTGCTGGAGGCCATGGAGAAGCAAGGATCCATTCTCGGCAAATATCTATCCATACTTTACCCACAGTTCACCTCCCTCTTCGAGGAAACCCCGGAAGTCCTGGCTAGGCTTCTCCCGGCCAAGAAGGTAGAGATCGTCTCCAATGAACCCGGGGGAGGCCTCCGTGTTAGGTTGGTCGGCATCGGGAATTCGGAGAGGGCCGCGCGTGCCCTCGGCAGGCTCCTGGAGGAGGCTGTACGCAGCTATGGGGCGCTAAAGCTTGTGGAGTTCAAATACGCAGTGGGAGTGCTGGAGCTCGTGCTGGCGCCGATCGATGAGGGCAACGCTCAACCGAGCCGTCGAACCGGCGCGAACCGTTCCGCCAGCTTCGATCCCCATGGGCCGCAGCGCCGGGCTGAGCGCCTCCGGCCATGACCGAGCCTCCATCCCCCGCGCAATCCCCATCCGGGTACCGCACGTTCGCCGATCTTCGCGGCTTTGTAGCGGGCTGAGGATTTCGCTGCCGCCATCGCCTTTCCCGGTCAAAATCCCAGCCAGGATCGCCTCGAGCTTCATGAGCAATCGATTCGGGCCCGCGCCGGAAGCCGCGAGGGAGATCGGCCCGCTCCTCATCCTAAGTGAGTTGGGTCGACGCGGAGCACTCAGGATGAGAGGATTTCTGAGTTTTTGCTCCTTCCCACCCGCCCCGCCTCGGAGGGGAACCCGCGTAATTGCTACGCGCGTGCGGCGCAAAAATAAAAAATAAAATAAATAAATTATGGAACAGATCGCTCAGCCGGCGGTCGCCGTGGCGGTCGCGTTGGACGCGGGTATCGTCATCACCGTTATCCCGTAGGACTGCCCGGCGATCGGCGTGATGGTGATCGTGATCGGCCCGCTCGACCCGCCGATGTCCAGGCGCGGCCCGAGCGTTATGACGCCCTCGAACGTGAACGTGGCGCTCTGCCCGGGCCCGAGCGTGTAGCCGGGCACCATGGGCCCGGGTATCGGCCCGGGGTGCTCGTCGGAGTCGTGCATTACGTTGGAGTCCGCGAGGGCCGGCGCCGCGGGCCACTGCGACCAGTTGCCCCTCCCGGAGCCGGGGAGGCCAGAGGGGGCCGGCGGCGTGAAGTTCCAGCGCCACAGTTGGGTCGCGTTCACGAGCGTGGTGCCGTTGGGCCCCGCTATGGTTATGTGGTCCGGCGCGCTGCGGCTCATATTGCCCAGCCACTCCTTCATAATATGATCGAACTCCTTC
>WYEM01000037.1 GCA_009903775.1 Nitrososphaerota archaeon
GAGGAGGGGAGGAACGGGATAAGGGTGAGGGACGGGGATGTGAGAGCGCTGGCGGAGGCGGCACTTAGGATCCTGAGAAGTCCGGAGGGATGGTGGAGGTCCTCCCGGGAGGTCGCGGCCAAGTACTCGTGGGAACGGACGACTAGGATTTGGGAGGGGGTCCTGCGCTACCTCTCAGAAGGTCGGAATGCCCATGGGCGCGGAACCGGAACCTGGGATATAGGATCGCGGCGACCGCCAGCGCGAGCGCTACGTAGGCTACCGCGTTGAGGTAGACCTCGTACTCGGGGTACCAGAGCACATTGAGCGTCAGGGCGGTGGCGTTCCCGCTGCCCCCGGGTCCGCCTATGGGCACGGCGAATCCCTCGGCGCCCCCTAACGCGGGCAGGGGCCTGATGAGCTGGCCTTTCACGCTGATGTAGGAGCCATCGGCGATGCCCCACGGGCCATATCCGGGGATGATGAAGTACAGCCACCTGGCGCCGCCGTTGCCGGCCCCCTCGACGCTCACGTTCAAACTATCTATGAGATATCCCCCGTACGACCCCCCGGTCCTGTAGCTCACCGATACGTTGGAGGGCCGCCCGCTTGAGGGGTTGGTGTTGTGGACGCCGCTGATCGGTTGTATGCGCGTGGAGTTGCCCAGCGCGAGCTCCGTGCCATTTGCCAGCAGGATCGTGCAGTTGCCCCCGTAGTAGAGCCCGTCGACCTCCCGGATCACCGATCCCGCGGGCGCCCCATTCAGGACCAGGAAGATCGTGTGCTGCTTCAATATCGCGTCGCTGCTGCGCGCGGCTGCGCTCCAAGCGCCCGCGGGAACGACATCTATCGCCTGCAGGGCGAGGAAGCCGTCAGTCCTTATCGTGACGGGCAGGTTGCCCGCGGGCAGCTGCGCGTATCCGAGGTCCACCCAGGTGAAACCGGAGACGCTCGTCGCCGGCACCCTCACGCTGAAGGACTGATTGCCCAGCGCCAGGGTGAAGTTGGATCCCGGGCCCTCCAGCGCCCTGACCATCAGGTGATACTCTCCCCCCTCGAGTTGTGGTATCACGTAGTGGTAAGTCCTGGGACCGCCGTAGTTGATGATTATCCCATCGCTGACGGTATAGGTCCCCTGCCACAGATCCGGGCCGCCGAGGGCGAAGTGCGTCCAACCATACCCTCCCGCGTCCGCTACGTTGCCGCCTCCCCACCCGGGGTTCTCCGTGATGTTAAAGTACGGGAAATAGAGGTACCGGTACCCCGAATTGACCACGTCGAGCTCGTACCTGAGCTGCGTCAGGTTGTACGTGAGAATTTCGTAGTCGCCGGAGAGGTTGAGGAATGGGTACGTGTCGACGAGGAACGGCACCGGGGTATCGCCGTTTCCATATATCAATCCCTGGTACTTGAGGAAATCCGAGTAGGTCGCGAGGCCGCCGGAGACCAGCAGGGCCCTCGTGGACGCGTGCACGGGGCCGTCGTACAGCGCGTTCTCGAGGACGGTCGCGTTGTCGCCACGGTAGACCGGGCTGAAGTACCCGCTCCCCTCGAGCTTTTCGGCGATGCCGAGCGATGGACCGTAAAATATGAAATATCTCACGCCCATCAGCGCGGAGATCTCCGCCAGCTGGCCGTACTTCCCCTGGCCGAGGAGCGAGTAGCGATAATTGCCCACGAGAAAGTTGAAGAGCATAGTGGATAGGGGGCCGTCGGAGCCCAGGGGAAAGTAGTAGGATCTGGGGGCTATATTGCCCGACGCGCCCAGGGTCGGCATAGAGGGGAACCAGAGGACGTCCCCTTCAGGATGGCTTTGAAGGAACCTCGAGAGCCCCTCGAAGGAGTTGATGACTCCCAGGTCGCCCGCCTGCACCACGTAGCCCACGCCTCCCCGGGGGGAGGCCGAGTAAACGTACGATGGGAAGGCCATCAGGACCGCGGATGATGCGGCGAGCGCCGCCACCGCGACGGCCAGAACCTTCAGGCGAAGGCCTCCCCGCGGGGCTGCGCGGACCGAGGGCGCGCGATCGAGTAGGACGAGCAGAAGGTAGGAGGGCAGCAACGAGTACACCAAGGTCACAATATAGTTATATGTATATGGTTCCCTGAATATATGGATAAGTGCTTTGGATGGGAGAACGCCTGATAGCCATTCTATCGCCATGGTCCCGTTGAAGTTCGCGTAAATGCCGAAGACCACCGCTAGGGCAGAGAGCAGCACCAGGGGGAACGATGAGTTGTGGCCCCTGGCCCTGGCCGCGAGGTACGAGAGGGCCGAGAGGGCAGCGAGCGCGAGGCCCCCGGCGGCCGAGGCGGCCACCAGCCAGTGCGGGGCGCCGAGCGTCTCGAAAACCAGCTGCCGATTGAACCAGGGATTATTCGCGAACATCCAGATGGGGCTCGAGGAGCCCGTCCAGAAACCAAATGTGGGGACCACGGGCCCGGAGTAAGCGTAAGTGAACTCGCCCAAATAGTGCTGCATGAAGAGGTACATGAATGACGGCAGTATTATGAGCGAGGACCACAGCGCCCCGGATATCGCCATTAAGAGCGATTTGGGCACGCTGATTCTCCTCGCGGAGCGCGTCAGGAATATCTGGAGGAGGATTGCGGCGGAGCCGAAGCTCAGGATATGGGCGGAGTCCTCCACCAGAGCGAATGAGAACAGTATGGAGAAGGCCGCTAGAGACCCCAGCTGGCCGGCGCGGTCCCTGGATGTCAGCGCCAGGTGCAGGCAGAGGAGGGCCAGCGGGAAGACGGCGTAGGCCTCCAGCTCCGTGGACCAGAAGAGGTCCTCCACCACGAAGAACGGGTTGCTCATGTATATCAGTCCCGAGAGGAAGGACGCGGCCGCGAGCGCGAGGCCCCCGGCCGCGCCGAGGTCCGCGAACAGCCTCCTGGAGTAGAGCGCGAACGAGAACCCGGCCACGGCCAGCGCGAATATGTAGAACGCCAGGTCGACCGTCACAATGGACGGCCTGAAGGGGGCCAGGAAGAGGTAGAGGACGTCGTAGAAGTCGAAGTACCATCTTTCCAGCAGCTCCGGCGCCACGAGCCCGAACACGGGGTGCAGCAGGAGGAGCTGGGACGCGGACCCCGGAGACGAGAACCTCAGGTAGGGGAGGAGGGAGCGCAGCTGCACGATGGAGATCGCGAGATAGGAGAGGAACAGGAGCGCTTGCAGGCTAACGCCGCGCCATTTCAAGGGCGATGTGCCAGTTACCGCGTATCACATCTTTGTTAAACATTTCCTCCGCGAGCTTCCGGTTCCTCTCCCCGCACGCCCTAGCCAGGCCCGGGTCGTCGAGCAGGCGCGCGAGGATCCCGGCCAGGGCCCCGTGATCCCCCTGCGGGAAGACGCACCTCTCATCGCGCACCGCGTAGGGGAGGTTGCCGCTGTCCGAGACCACCGTGGCCGCGCCAGAGGCCATGGCCTCGAGGGCCGCCAGGCCGAAGACCTCCGTCCATATCTTGAGGCCGTAGCGGTGGACGTCCTCCGAGGGCATTACGAAGATGGGCGCCCTGCTGTAGAGCCGAACCAGTTCCGCCTCGGGGAGGAAATCGTAATGCTCGAACCTGAAGTCGGCGCTCGCCAGAAGGCCGGAGAGCTGGCCGCTGCCCATGAACGCGGCGGTGAACTTGCGGCCATGGGTGCGCGAGAGGGCGTTCAGCGCTCTGACCAGCGTGTGGAAACCCTTCCTGCGGTCCAAGTTCCCCACGAATAGTATCATCCCATCTTCGCGGTCCGCGCTTGGCCTGAACTCCTCCACGTCGACCGCATTCGCGTAGAGGCGCACGCGCTCCCTGATCCCGGCGCTGAGCAGGTACTCGTCCGAGCGGACCGTCGCCGACCCGAAGGAGCGGGCCCTTCCGGCGACCACCCTCCTGTAGTAGGAGTAGGGAGGAATGTGGAGCACGGACAGGGATGGGTCGGCCTCCGTGAGGACGATGAGGGGTTTCCCGAGCCTCTCCGCGAGGCCGGAGATCTGCGCCGAGTACCTGGTGTGCAGCTCCACCGTGACGATGGCGTCGAAGCCGTCGAGGTATGCGGCGTCCAGCTCGAACTTGAAGAGGGAGTTGACGCTGTAGCTGCCGCCGATGATCTCGGCGGGGTCCAGCGGCGGCAGGCTGACGTCGAGCGGGGCGAGCCTCACGTTGGGGTAGAGATGGACGTTCCTCATCCTGATGGAGTTCGCCACCTCGCGGGGGAAGACCGGATAGTGCAGCACGATCTCGCCGGCGGGTATTAGGCTAGCGGCGTAGATCGTGCTCTGATAGAATCCCGACGCGAACACCGCGACCTTGGACGCGCGCGAGGTCATGCCGGGTCTTCCCCCCGGAGATAATCCAGCAGCCTGGAAGCGACGACCGCTGGGTCCATCTCGCCCAGTATCCTGCCCCTGACGGCCTCGACCTCCCGCTCCATCGCCGGATCCCCCGAAAGCCAGCGGCGCGCCGCCATCTCGACGGCGCTCACGTCCTCCACGTTCGCCACGAGGGGGGTGCGGCCCACCACCTCCATGAAGGGCTGCATGTACGTGATGACGGGCGCCCCGGCCAGGAGGCTCTGGACGGGCACCATCTCGAAGGTCCCGTTGTAGACGGGGGCTATCGTAACCGCGTGCCCGGAGTACTCGCGGCCGAGGTCGGCCCTCTCCAGCTCCCCGAGGTAGCGCATGTCCTCCCCGAACCTCCTGTTGAACTCCTCCCCCACCCCCTCATCGCCGAAGTAGTCGAACTCGATCCCCGGGTCGACGGACCTGAGGGCGCGCATGGTCCGCGAGAGCGCGAAGAGGTCCGTGTCCTCCTCGTTGCCCAGGAAGACCAGGGCCCCCCTCCTCTCGCCCCGGCCGAGCGGGTAGTAGCTCGGCTCTATGGGCGGATGGAGCACGCCCAGGACGGGCACGTCGTAGACGCGCCCGAGGAGGAGCGCGGTCCAGAGGGACTGCGCCAGCACGCGGGAGCGCCTCAGCGGCTCCCAGTAGAACCTGGCGATGCGCGACCAAACGGACTGGGGGACGTGACCCAACGCGCGGGCCCGCAGGGGGGCCCCGAAGTTCCTGCGCCAGAGGTCCCTGTACCTGGCGAGGAAGAACTTGTGCCCGTAGAAGTACTGCGCCCACACGGTGATGGGCCCGGTTACCCGGGCCCGATACAGGTATCCCATGAGCGGAAAATCGTCGACCGTCACCAGCGGCGCATCGGGGGAACGCATCATGTCGAGGGCCTCGCGGACGCCCACCCTCCTCACAGGGAAGTAGGGGAAGTCCTCGCCCTCGCGGTCGTCCAGCTGGAGGATCTCGGGCCGGGCGCCGATCCTGGAGAGGCCCAGGCATAGATCGTTGTAGACGTCGTAGAGGACGGAGTACTTGGAGCGCTGCCTCGGCAGGAGCAGCGTGACGCGCATCGGGATCCGAAAGGAGTAAGGTTGCCCGCTTAAATGGTTTGGGCCGCCGGGCGCGCGAACAGGTGGTACTGGACGGACTCCTCCGGGGATCCGCGCTCCGCGAGCCTAAGGCCGGCGCGCTCGAGCAGCGCCGGCACCGCCCCCAGGTTCCCGAGGCTCACCTCCACTATGGCCCTCTGGACCCTCCCGAGGGCGCTGAGCCCGCCCCTCAGCACCTCGAGCTCGTAGCCCTCCACGTCCACCAGGAGCCAGTCGATGCGCTCCAGCCCCAGCTCCTCCACCAGGCCGTCGAGGGTCGTGACCCTGACGCGCACGGTCCTAGTTGCGAGGCGCCGTTCCCAGTCCCCGCGGAGCGAGGCAGTTCCGTGGTAGACCAGAGGCACGTGGAGCTCGGCCTCCCCCTCCCTCTCCCCCAGCGCCGCGTTCACCAGCCTCACGTTCCTGAAGCCATTAAGCTTCACGTTGGCCGCGAGCACCCTGAAGGTCTCCGGGTTGGGCTCCACGGCCACCACGGATGCCCCCGCCCTCGCGGCGGCCAGGGAGAACCTGCCGATGTGCGCGCCGACGTCCACCACGACGTCGCCGGGGCGCGGGCGGAACCACCTCCTCGTGTAAGGCTTTGTATTAGCAGCCACGTACCCAAGGTCGTCCGTGCGGGCCCTCGCGTAGTAGAGGATCCCGCCCTCCCCCCTCACGATCGCGTCGCGGCCCAGGAACTGGCCCACCGTCACGAAACCATCGCGGTCCAGCGCGTACGACAGCGCGGCCCTCGCGTACGCCCCGTAGAGCGCCAGCGAGCTCCCGAGGTCGGCTCCCCTCATCCTCAGGTAGGCGCGGGCCGCGGACAGCATGCCCCCGGATGGGTGCAGGCTCCATTTATCGTTTCGCGCGCCGGTCGCTCGGTACCTAACTCCCATCGCCATCCCCAGCAGCGCCCTGGCCCTGTGGACATATGTGCGCTCGGAGCGGCACCTGGCGGCCGCACTGCTCCCCATCTCGTACGCGAGCTTCCGGTGATCCAAATATTGGATGCCTTCTCCCTCATCTCCCCGAAACGTGAGCAGTAACGTAGTGATGCTCACGACCAATATGAACGTGATCGACCAGTGCCTGAACGACCTAATGCTCATGCCTCTGCGCATATCTCCCCGAGAGCGCCTTGCTGAGCTTATGAACCTTCAGGCTTTGATCATCGTTGCGGAGCGCCCTCCTTTTAGCATCTGCCCTTGATCGCTCGATATCCTGCGTCCGCTGGGGCCGGCACACCCGACTCTAAAAAGCCTAAGAAGCGCTCCAGCGCCGTGCCAAACGCCTGACGTGCACACTGTTGAAGTTGGCATGTGTTTATTTCAGCCGGTGTCGAACGTCACGCGGTGTTCTCGATACAGATACCGGCGCTGCACGGGAAGCATCTGCGGGAGGTGCTGGAGTCCATAAGGTCGCAGTCCCTCCAAGAGTACGAGGTCGTCGTGGTGAACTCGGGCGGCGATGATGTATCGGACCTGATAAGGGAATTCGGCTTCAGGGAGATCAGGAGGAGGGCGAGGCTGCTGGAGGCCAGGTACCTGGCGAACCTGTATAGCAGGGGCGAATATGCGCTCCTCCTCGACGAGACAAGATACCTTAGGAAGGATGCGCTCCGCATGTTGTCCTCGAACCTCCACGACATGGTGATAATTGGAGAGAGGGAGGTGGGGAACTCCATCTGGACGAGGCTGGCGCAGCTCGATAAAGATAATATTATGAATTGTAACGCGCCCGAAGCCATCAGGGGATTCGCCCTGCCCAGGCTGTTCAGGAGGGATATCCTGTCAGCCGCGATGGAGAGGCTCAGGGCTGGGCTGGGGGATGCTTTCGAGGAGGTGGTATTCCCCGATCACGAGCTGATATACTATGAGGCGTCCAAGATATCGGGGGATCTGTTCGTGCTGAAGGAGGAACTGATCTACCACCGCGGTGACGAGGACCTGCGCGGAATCGCGAGGAAGTATCACCGCTACGGGAAGAGCCTGAGGATCCTGAAGGGCACTCCTTACTCGTTCATGACCTCCATCAGCAGGAAGAGGAGGACCATCTGCGAGGGCGGTCTAGGGGATAGGTTGATGCTGAATCTCCTTTACTTGGCTAGGACCCTGCCCTTCGTGCTAGGATACTTACTAGGTTAGGAGTAGGAAGCGGAGATGGAATAGGGAATCGCTTCTCGTGTCGTGAAAGCTCTGAAGTTCCCCACGGCCAGTATCCTCACGCGCAGCGATGAGTTCCCCGAATCCTTTATTCTACGCTCCCTAGGATCCGCGCGCATTCTCCAGCTTCTGAACCCTCGTCGCCTCCTCGACCTTCCTCTCTATCTCCTCGAGCTCCCTGGACCGCTGCCTAGAGCTCATCGCCCCGCCAGAGAGCCTCCTGAACCTTCCCTCTGCGTCATCCACGAGCTCCTGGGCCCTCCCCATGAACTCCGGCCCGAGGGTCCCGCGCCTTCCATGAGACGGCGGGGACGGGCGGCAGCCATCCGCGGCCTCGGCTCCCTCTTGGAGCGCCTGCGCCCCCTTCTCGATTTCACTCCGCCTGAACATGTCGAGGGCGCGGATCATCCTCCAGCTCCCTTCATCGGGTTGGAGTGAAATGGAATTGAATATGACGGTGCCGTGGAGACGGTCCGTTCACCTGGGCTTATCCGACCAACACCGCCCGGAGTACCCGGCCGGGGGATCTGCGCGTGTCGCCCATGTATCCACGATATCCCAATAAGGTTAAAGGTTATTGGGATTCCCGCTCGGCCCGGTGCATTCTCAGCCCGCTCGAAGCCCCATCTCATTTCATTATGGCGTTTTACCGGTTGAACCGGGAATTGCTGGGAAGCATCGGGCCGCATGGACTTGTGCGGCGCGTGCACCACGGGCTCGAATAGATATGGCGGGTATGGACTCATGATGTGGTGCATAAGGGCGGATAGGAGCGCGCATCCCAATATTACAACGAAAGTACAGAGCTGGCTGTGTGGTGCATATGGAGCCGTTGTGTGGTGCACCCGGCGCTCATCATGTGGTGCGCTTCGGAGGGGGCGCCGCGCCGCACCACAATCATATTGTGGTGCAATATTAATAAGGGTCGGGACGCCCTCCCCTCGCGTGGAGAAGGGGATATGCCGCGTGTGCGGCCAGCCGCTGAGCTACGTCGAGCGGAGGCGCCGCGGGGGCCGCGTGTACCTCTACGGGGTCCACAGGTCATGGGTCGGGGGCAGGCGGCGCATCGTCAAGCAC
>WYEM01000109.1 GCA_009903775.1 Nitrososphaerota archaeon
TGCGCCGTGAGCACCTCGGTGTACTCCGGGCTACCCCCGGGGCCCGTCAGGAATGTCCTGAGGTAGGGCAGGGGGAGGCCGGCCACCAGCGTGTAATAGGTCACCTCGCCCACCCTGTTGATGGCCTCCAGGGCCAGGGGCCGCCACCAGATAGCGCTGAGCAGGAGCAACGCTATGGACATGGGGATGGTCAGCGCGGCCCGCATCCCGCACGATCCGGCCGGGGTGCCTCTTAACACTATTTCCGCGTGTCGAGCGGGATCGGCTCAAGGCGAGGGGGCCATCCCGGCTCCGTTACCTTAAGCCGATCGATGAACCTAAATCCGAGGGGAGCCCTCCGCCCGACCCGCAATGAGCACCAACCCCCTACAGATCAGGAGGAGGACTCCCCTTCCGGTCATGGCCTACGCTGTTTATCTGTATTTCTCGGGCCTCTCGCTGAGGAGGGCCGCCAGGGCCCTGAGGCTCATCATGAGCAGGAGTCATGTGTCGATATGGAGGTGGGTGCAGAGGCTGGGCCCAATCCTCGGGTCCATCGGCGCGGATCCTAGGGAGGTGCGTCGCATATTCATAGATGAGACGATGGTGAACCTGGGAGGGACCCCCGCGTGGATCTGGGTCGCCTTCGAGCCTGACCTCCGTGCGATGCTCGACTTCCACGTGAGCTGGCGCGGGAACTCCATAGATGCGTACCTCTTCATCAGGAGGCTCGTGCGCAGGTACGGCAGGGTCCCCATCCACACGGACGGCGCGGGATGGTGCGCGGACGCCTGCGGGTGGGCCGGCGTCGAGCACATAGTCTACGATCGCCCCCTGAGGAACCTCATGGAGCGCATGGTCCAGTACGTGAAGGACAGGACCGAGGCGTTCGACGACCTGTTCCCCGTCGGCGGGCGCGGGCTCGCGTCCGGGCGCGCGTTCGAGCGCATGCATAACTGGCTCTCCGCGTTCATGTTCATGCAGGACTTCGTGTTCGAGGACGGGGATCTGGAGAGGCCCCCGCTCGGGTGGAGGGAGGAGGGGATGCCCTCGTGGCTGAACGGGCCGCGCCCGATCCTCTCGCTCGGGTAGGAGGTGGGCTTAAGGTAACGGAGCCGCCATCCCCGGGGAAACTGTTTTTAAGTGGCACGTCTCCGCGGGGGTGATCGGTGATCCGTCACGGAGATCCTTGACTACGACGTCATCGTGATGGGGTCCGGCATAGCCGGCCTCCGCGCGGCCCTCGAGGTCGCGAGGGTGGGCAAGGGGAAGCTCAGGCTGGCGGTCGTCTCGAAGGTCCAGGTAATGAGGTCCCACTCGGTGGCGGCGGAGGGCGGCTCCGCCGCGGTCCTCTACCCGGAGAAGGGCGACAGCTTCGACCTCCACGCGTACGACACCGTGAAGGGCGGCGACTTCCTCGGCGACCAGGACGCCGTGGAGATGTTCGTGAGGCTCGCGCCGTACGAGATAATGATGCTCGAGAGGTGGGGGCTGCCCTGGAACAGGCTGGAGGACGGCAGGGTCGCCCAGAGGCCCTTCGGCGGCCACTCCTACCCGAGGGCCACCTTCGCCAGGGACAGGACCGGCTTCTACGAGATGCAGACCCTGTACGACAACCTCCTGAGGTACGAGAACGTCGACCTGTTCGAGGAGCACTTCATGACGAAGATACTGATCGATGACGGGACGTTCAGGGGATTCTACGTGCTGGACATGAAGACCCAGGACCACAAGCTCTTCCGGGGGAAGGCGGGCATAGTGGCGACGGGCGGCGTCGGGAGGCTCTACGGGTTCTCCACCTACTCGCTGACGGTCACCGGCGACGGCATCGCGGCCGCCTACATGGCCGGGCTCCCGATAAAGGACCTCGAGTTCATACAGTTCCACCCGACCGGGCTGGTGCCCACCGGCATCCTGGTCACGGAGGGCGTCAGGGGCGAGGGCGGGGTGCTCAGGAACAGGCTGGGCGAGCGCTTCATGGAGCGCTACGCCCCGAAGTTCAAGGACCTGGCGTCCAGGGACGTCGTCTCCCGCGCGATAATACGCGAGATAATGGAGGGCAGGGGGTTCAAGGGGCCGAACGGGCTGGACTACGTCCTGCTGGACTTCAGCCCGATAGGCAGGGAGCGCATAACCGAGAGGCTCCCGATGATGATAGAGCTGGGGAAGGAGTTCGCCGGCATAGACCCGAGGGACGAGCCGCTCCCGGTCAGGCCGGCCGCGCACTACACGCACGGCGGGATACACGTGGACAAGTACGGCAGGGTCCCGGGCGTCAAGGGCCTGTGGGCGGCCGGCGAGGCCGCGTGCGTCAGCATACACGGCGCGAACAGGCTCGGCGCCAACGCGACCATGGAGTGCGCGGTCTACGGGATGCTGACCGGCGCCCAGGCCGCCGAGTACGCGATGTCGGTCGACGACCCGCCCGGCGTGCCCCAGGCCGTCCTCGAGGAGGAGGCCACCAGGATAAGCAGGCTGGGCGAGGGGACGGAGAGCCCCTACCAGATAAGGCAGGACCTCTGGAAGATAATGGACGCCTACGTGTACGTATTCAGGGACGAGCAGGGCCTCTCGACCGCGGTGAAGCAGATAAAGGAGCTCAAGGAGCGCGCGAAGAAAATACGGGTGACGGACAGGGCCAAGTACTACAACGAGGACCTGTTCAGGGCCCTCGAGACCGTGAACATGGTGACCCTGGCCGAGATAGTGGCCACCGGCGCGCTAGCCAGGAAGGAGAGCCGCGGCGGACATTACAGGACCGACTACCCCAAGAGGGACGACGTCAACTGGATGAAGCACACGCTGGCCTACTACACGCCAGATGGCCCGATGCTCACCTACATACCCGTGACCGTGACCCGGTGGCAGCCGGAGGAGAGGAAATATTAGCGGCTGCGGAGGGGGTCTGGCGATGTCGGCTCCCGCCTCTAGCGGCTCCAAGTTCCCGAGGAACATGCGCGGCGTCCTCGGCGGATGGGCCAGGGTGTCGCACGCGAACTTCGAGAGGTGGCTCTACCTCATGCACAGGCTCACGGGCCTGGTGGTCGGGCTCTACCTGATAGCGCACCTCGCGGAGACCAGCGACATAGTGCCGGCCTACCTGAGCGGTGACGAGAACATTTGGAACAACCTCATGCAATCCCTGTACACCCCCGAGGCCCACGCCGGCCTCCTGATAATAGCCGCGTTCGCGGTCTATCACGGGCTCAACGGCGTCAGGCTGTTCCTCGCCGCCTCCGGCGTGGGCGTGGGGAGGCCCATAAGGCCCGAGTGGCCCTACGCTCCCGTGAGCCTCAGGAGCTTCCAGAGGAGCCTGGGTTGGCTGTTCATAGCGGTGACGCTGATCCTGACCGCCTACGCGTTCTACGAGCTGTTCGTAGTGACCCATTTCGTGTGAGGTGATGGGTGATGGTGCGCGAATCCACCCTCATGTGGATCCAATACATAACCGGGCTGGGGATACTGGTGCTGGGGGCGCTGCACTTCGCCTCCCTGACCTTCCTAGTGCAAGGCGGGTACCCCAACGCGCTGTCGTACGCAAACGTCGTGTATGACAGGTACGAGGATCCCCTCTGGGCGGCGGCGCTCGAGGCGTTCCTGGCGCTGCTTTCCTACCACGTGTTCAACGGGTTCCGCGTGCTCCTGCTGGAGCTGAACCAGGGGAGCGGCTGGACGAAGGCCGTCAACGTGACGATGGCCCTGGCCGCCATTGCGGCGTTCCTGTACGGGACAAGAACGATACTCGTCTTCCACCTGGGAGGTGCGATCTGAATGGCGGCAAGCGAGCAGAAGCAGCTCGAGTTCAAGGTCCCGAACCTGGAGGGCGTCGAGAAGCCGATAAAGAACGTGATATTCCGCGTCTCCAGGTTCGACCCGGACAGGGACCGCGAGCCCTACTACAGGGACTACGAGGTCCCGGTGTACAGGTTCACGACGGTGCTCGACGGGCTCCTCTACATCAAGTACAACCTGGACCCAACGCTCGCCGTCAGGTACTCCTGCCGCATGGGCGTGTGCGGGTCCTGCGCGATGATAGTCAACGGCCGCGAGAGGCTCGCCTGCAAGACCAACGTCCTGTCGCTGAACTCGAACATAGTCACGGTGAGGCCCATAAACAACCTGCCGCTGATAAGGGACCTGGTGACGGACCTGAGGCCGTTCTTCGAGAAGCACAAGAAGGTGATGCCCTACATAATCAGGGACGACATCGAGGCCCACCAGGACAGGGAGTTCCTCCAGAGCCCCGCCGAGCTCAACGAGTACATGATGCTGACGGACTGCATAAAGTGCGGACTCTGCTACTCCGCCTGCCCGACGACCGCGACCGACGCGCTCTTCCTGGGACCCCAGGCGCTGGCCCAGGCCTACCGCTACACCATCGACAGCAGGGACGCGGGCGCCGCGCTGAGGTTCGACGTGGTCGACGACCCGCACGGCGTCTGGAGGTGCCACTTCGCCGGCGCGTGCAGCGCGGCGTGCCCCAAGGGCGTGGATCCGGCGTTCGCGATACAGCAGCTGAAGAAGCTCCTCCTGTACAAGCGCAACGCGATGAAGTCCAGGAAGCCCGCGCCCGAGTCCGAGAAGGTGAGGGAGGGCACTTCCGTAGAGGAGGTCTTGAAGTCCATGCCGAAGGAGTGGCCCTCCCCGCCGGCCCCCAAGTGATCCCAGCCTACGGGATCAAGCGTCGCCCTTCCCTTCCCTCTCTATCTCACCACTGGCGGACCCCGTCACCTAAAGCCTATCTGCGAGAACGAATCCTAGGAGCCCTCCCCTCATAGTTTGCAGCATTTCCCGGGCGGGAGCGGCCCTTCGGCGCAGCGCTGATCACATCGACCCGCCTAATGCGGCGAGGCCCGCGCGACATCTGGGCCCGGATCCGCTGGAGGGCGCGCCAGCGCCAAGGCCCTCCTCATTATCCCCATGAGGGCGCGCACCTCGTCCCCGTCGCCCCTCCGGGCGAGCCTCCTCATGAGGATCTCCACCTTCCTCGCCCTGGCATCGCGGTAGCCGAGGGCGCGCAGGAGCTCGGAGATGATCCCGCCGAAGGCCGAGAGCTCCTCCGCCGTGGGGCCCGAGGGCCCGCGGAGCCCGCCGCCCTCGCGCAAGTGGTGGATCCTGGCGACCTCATATAATATGATCGCCAGCGCGTGGGAAACGTTGAGCGTCGGGTAGTCGGTCCAAGTCCGCAGGTGCAGCACGAAGTCGCACTCGGCGATCTCCTCGTTCGTCAGCCCGGTCGTGTCCCTGCCCAGCACTATCACCACGTCCTCCCTTCCACCAGCGAGGTCCATGAGCTCCTCCGGCGAGATCGGCCTCCTCACGACCTCGGCGGGGGAGTCGGGCACCCTGGCGGTCGTCGCCACCAGGAACCCGGCATCGCTGCGCAGGGACCCCAGTGAGGGGACCACGCGCGCGGCGTCCAAGATCCACGAGCCGTGGGACGCGTAACGCCTCGCGGTGGCCGACCTGAGCTTGTCGCCGCGCTCCGCCACGAGGACGAGCTTGCTCAGGCCGAAGTTCGCCATGACGCGGGCCACGTAGCCCACGTTGATGCTGTAGCGCGGCTCCACGAATGCCACGGTCCAGCCCGTGTAGGGCCGCCAGCTCATCGGGCGCAGCGCCGCTGGATCTCCTATAAAGCGCTCGCCGGCGCGCCCAGCTGGATGAACCCTGACCCTCGGGGGGTTGAAAGCCGTGGCGGGCGCCGGTCCGCGGCGCGGGCCGCGGATAGAATGGTTTCAGGAGGCAGCCCGCGCTCGCAACCATTTTATCGGCCGCCGCCCGACCGCTCACGATGATCAGGGAGGAACTGGTGCCGGTGGAGGTCCCTCAGGGCTTCAACGTGATAATAGGCCAGGCACACTTCATAAAGACGGTGGAGGACCTCTACGAGGCCCTCGCGACGTCGTTCCCCGGCATAAAGTTCGGCCTCGCATTCTGCGAGTCCAGCGGGAAAGCCCTGGTCCGCCACGACGGCAACGACGAGGAGTCCGTGCGCCTCGCGGTGGACGCGGCCCTCAGGATAGGGGCGGGCCACTCGTTCGTCATATACCTGAGGGGCAGCTACCCCATAAATGTGCTGGACCGCGTGAGGGAGGTCCGGGAGGTCGCATGCGTTTACGCGGCGACCGGCAACCCGCTGAAGGTCGTGGTGGCGGATGACGGCGAGGGCAGGGGGATACTCGGCGTGATTGACGGCGTGAGGCCGCGCGGCGTCGAGGGCGACGCGGACAAGGAGGAGAGGCACAGGCTTCTCAGGGAGATCGGGTACAAGAGGTAGCGGCAGAATCTATATAGAAATTTCGCCCGTCCCTCCCGGGTGCCCGCGGGCCCGCTGCACTATCTATTTACTAATTGTTTTCTATTTTTGCCCACAGTATTACAGAGTCTTTAATTAAATGGCCGCTTATCATCCAAGATCAAACGTTAAATAGGGGATCGGGCCCTCCTTCCCTCAGGTGATCGGGATGATCGCCTTCGTAAGGAAGGGGAGGGTCAGGGACGCCATGGCGGGCGACGCGCCCGTCGTCGGCGGCCGCGCCAGGGTGGGCGAGGTGGCCCCGCTCGTGGAGGGCGGGCGCTGCGCCGTGGTAATAGTGGACGCCGAGAGGAGGCCGATCGGGATAGTCACCGAGGAGGACATCGAGTACGCGCGGGAGAGGGGGTTGCTGGACTCGCCAGTGTCCATGGTGATGAGGGAGGACCCCCTGACCGCGCGCGAGGACGAGCCGCTGGACGAGGCTATCAGGAGGATGGAGGAGGCCGGCCAGCCCTGCATGCCCGTCGTGGACGGGCGCCAGAGGCTGGTCGGGGTGCTGTTCGCGAGGCGCGCCCCGGCGATCCAGGCGATCGCCTGACAGGGCCGTCCCGCGGAATCGCGGGCCCGCTACCCACGGCCCCGGGAGCAGCGCGAGTAGCCCGGCAGCCCCCTTATATTCCTCATCAGCTCCCGCTCCAGGACGTCGAGCACCGGAGCGTCCGCGATGCCGAGGGCCCTGAGGGCCGCCCCGAGGACCTCGCGGTCGTCGCGGGCGCCGGACCCGCAGGCCTCGCCGATCGCGCGGTCCACCTCCAGGTAGACCCTCCTGGTCTCCCTCAGGTACTCGATTGCCCTCCGCGTGCACCCATAGTGCGGGACGCAGACCATCCGCGGATTCAGCGACTCCATCCTGGAGAGGGAATCGAGGAACATGTCCATGCGGAATGGCGGGGGCGCCGTGGGCCAGACGAGCCCGCCCTCACCGATCAGGAGCATCCCGGCCGAGTCCCCCGGGAAGAGGACGCCCTCGTCCACCAGGTACCAGGCGGAGCTGTGGGGGGCGTGCCCCGGGGTCGCGATGAGCCTCAGCCTGGAGCCCCCGAGGTCCAGCTCGGCACCGTCCTCCAGGACGATGATCCTCCCCGGGTCCACGGGCCTGATCCCGCCCCACTCATCGACGAGCGGGCCCAGGACCTCGCGGGAGGAGGCGAGGAGCCTCGAGGGATCCACCAGGTGCTTGGCGCCCCTCGAGTAGACAGCGGCGCGCGCCCCCGGCTCCAGCTCCAGGACCCTCGCGGTCCCCCCGCATGATCCAGGTGCACGTGCGTTATCAGGACGTACTCCAGGCGCGCTCCCCCCAGGATCCCCCTGGCGCGGGACACGTACTCGTCCGCGACGCTCGCGGACCCGGCGTCCACGATCGCCGCGGAGCCGCCCGATCTCACCAGATATCCGCTCAGGACCGGCGGATTCCCCAGGATCCCCAGGTCCACGACCTCCGCCACGTCCGGGGGGCGGGAGCGGGCAATTATTAACCAGCTGGCCGCTCCTCGCCCAGGATCTCCTCCAGGAAGCGCTTCAGCGCCACCGCGCTGTTGCGCTCCGCGTACCTCGCGGAATAGACGAGCGCCGGGTTGTCCCCGAGCTCCTCCCTGTAGCGGGATACGAACTCCTCCCACAGCTACGGGTCGTGGGAGAACCACCTCCTGAGCTCCGCGGACGGGGCGGCACCCCTCATCCAGAGGTCCACGCGGTCCCTCCTATCCCCCGGGGCCAGAGCCTCTCGACCAGTATCCATGGGCGTCGTCCGGCCCTCTGGGCTCGTAGATCATCTTGACCTTTCTGACCCCTCCCCGCCCAGATCGTCATGTACGAGATTTATCTCGTCCAAGCAGGCAAGGGCATCGGGGCCCCGCTGCCTCGAATGCGTTCCGGGAGATCGGGCGCGCTGCGCGCGATGACGTCCGACAACCAGGACATTGTGGGGATCAGGGTCGATGGCCCGTGGTGGGCCATGTTCAGCGTGCTGGACTCCCAGACGGCGTGGACCCTCCCCTCCCTGACTGCGCTCAGGCCGCTCCATCCCCTGCGCTCCACAATGCCCGGGTCCATCCGGAGCCAGGGGTCTAAGTGGAATATTATGATGTCGGGGTCCAGGCGCCTCACCTCCTCCGGGTCCGCGCGCACGAAGCCCCAGTTGTGGCCGGAGGTGGCGTTCAGGCCGCCCGCCACGTATATCATCTCGTCCA
>WYEM01000071.1 GCA_009903775.1 Nitrososphaerota archaeon
GCGCTATCGCCATGCCGTCGGTGCGGAAGCTCCCGCTCGAGATCGGCGCGTCCAGATCCCGCTCCGAGTACACCCTGGCCCCCCGCAGGAGGTCCTCCAGCGGCGCGTCCAGCTCGTACCTGGACGTGATACGCGCAGCGTCGCTCACGACCGCGTAGACCTCATGTCCCGCCGACGCCAGCGCGTCGACGAGCCTGACCCCGTAGATGGCGCCGCTGGCCCCGCTCATCCCCACGACGTAACGGCCCAAGTCGGCCTGGATACGGCGGCCGGCCTTTAAAGGGTGCCGGAGTCGGCGCTCTGGCAGAGGACCGTGAAGGAGAGGGGGGTCAACAGGGCGCCGTTCACCACAATACTCAGGAATCCCGCGTATCGCCTGGGGATGATCTCCGGCGCGCTCGCCATGACGGGCATAGCCTGGGTCTACGGCCTGACACTTGGATTCTACCCGACCATCCTCTCCTCTGACCCCCTCCCCGCCCTAGAAGGGCGAGGGTTCCCCGGGATCCCCGGGGCGGGGTCTCGTCGGTTACGCCCCCTTTGACGGGCGCTACTCCGCCGTGGTCCACGAGGAAGGAGAGCGGCCCCTTGAGCGTTGCCGGCATCGAGCCCGCGCCGCGCCTCAGTATGTTCAGGGCCCCATTGAGATCGCTGTGTAATCTGTGCCCGAGCGGGCACCTCACCACACCCCTCGGGCCCCTCGCCACCTCCGTCCCATGTATCGCGCAGTGATTAGAGGTGTTGTACTCCAGGACCTCGTACACGCGGATGCCGTACTCCTGGGCCTTGAGCTCGATCGCGTCCATGAGCCGCCTGTAGGTCCAGAGGTTGGAGGTGAGCTTGTTTCCCCTCTCCCGCGCTATATCGTGAGGATAGCCCAGGTAAATCTTGGATACCCCGAGCTCCCAAAGGTTCCTAACTAGGTGGTTGGCCAGGTTCCAGTACAGGTGCGCCATGCGCCCCGCGAGCTTCCGGAACAGCCTCCGCCTCCTCCTGTCGAGCCTCCGGAACCCCTCAATGTCGCCCGAGTTCCTGGCGATGTCCGCCTTGGATTGTACCTCAGCTATTTTCCTAGTGAGATAGAAGAAGTCCTCCTTCGCCCTCGATCCCCTGTAGAGGAGCCAGGCGCCGCCGCTCGTCACCGCGCTCGCGAGTATGTTGATCCCTAGGTCCACGGCCGCGGCCCCGTCGCCCCTCGGCCCCGCGATCCGGATCGATTTCCTCTCGCCGCGGACTATATGCTTCGACTCATTACCATTCTTAGTGGTCTCGACTCCGACCTCAACTGGTATGGAGGCGTACCAGGCCCCCCTCGCCTCGTCGTGGCGTATCTCCAGCCTGCCCTGCTTTCCGTGCCACCTCAGCCCGCCCGCGAAGTCGATTCCCATGTCGAAGTCCTTCAAGATTAATCTGTGATTTTGCTCATCCACCACATATCTGTCCTGCCTGACTACCAGTATGAGTTTCCTCTCCTTGCCCTCCCTATCCTTCCAATATTTCGGCGGGCCGACGCGCTTCATGTGGGGCGGCAGCTTCCCCTCTTTCTTCCGCTTCAGTAGTGAGAAGAAGGAGCTCCAGGCCTCATTGTTCTTCTGCAGGACCGCCTGGGCGTTGACGCCGAGCGCACCCTTGTACCTCTCGTAGTATCTGTCCCAAGTCCCCTCGAGGTCCACTTTCTCCCCGCGGAAGAACTGCTGCCTCCTCTCGTAGTTGACCTCGTTGAAGAGTTTTGCTGAGGTGCTCGCTAACCTCCTGAGCTTCCTCCCCTGGGAGCCGCTCGGAAGGAGGCGGACCACGTTCGTCCTCCTGCCCGTGTACTTGACTTCGTAGATGCCCCCCTCCGGTATCGCGGGAGGGATCGGCTCCCGCCCCCTCATCTCCGAGAAGTTGACCGGAGGCGAGCATCCGGAGGGAAAAATGGAGGTTTGAGTTTAAAAGCTTTCACTCCGTCCCTAGAAGGGGCGAGGTTTGCCGTTTTATCACGGGTTCCTCCAGTTCCCGTACTTCCTCTACGTCGTCATAGTTGCAATCTTGGTCTCACTTGCGGGATACCTGATATCGGGAGCGCTGAGCGACCTCATAGGCAGGAGGAACACGATGATCGGGTTCTCAATAGCCGCCCTGGTCGCCGCGGTCCCGATCGCATATCTGATAATGGAGCGCGCGTATGGCTTCTACGGCGTCCTGGTGACGACGAGCGTCCTGGCGTTCCTGACGACCGGCATCTACGGCGTCATCCCCGCCTACCTCTCCGAGAAGTTCTCCACGGACATCAGGAGCACCGGCGTGGGCTTCTCGTTCAACGGCGGGTTCATAATCGGCAACTGGAGCACCGCCATACTGCTGCTCCTCACGTCCATGACCAGCGCCGCATTCTACGCGTACTGGGGCGCCTTCATAGTGGTGGGCGAGCTGTTCATACTGGCATCAGCCCTGATGTCGCCGGAGACCAGGGGCGCGGAGCTCGGCTGAGGCGACCGGGACGCGGGTGCGCAGCCCCAACGTCACGCTTAAATTAACGGTTCGCCGCGGATGGCGCGCTCCGGTAGTATAGACCGGCCAAGTATGCCGGCCTCTCGAGCCGGTGACCCGGGTTCAAATCCCGGCCGGAGCACCATCACGCGTGGGGCTTTACACTGATACGTCAAACTTTCGGGTGCAAACGGTCCGGCGCTTATCTCCACCATAGATAGGGTTCCACTCTACGTAGGTGCACGCAGGTACGCATCAGCGTACCTGTCGTACGCGTAGAGCTTGGGCTTCACGGCATCATACAGGCCCCTCACGAGTTCATCGGGCCCCCTCCGCTCCGCCCCCGTCAGGAGGTACCCGCCCACCAGCGACGGCAGGATGTCAGCGTCCCACCGCTCGCGCCGGTGGGGAACCCCCTCCATCCTCAGGTAGAGGTTGATGGCCGCGTTCAGCTGCCTATCAATCGTGAGGCCGCAGCGCACACCTGAGGACCGCGCTCCCCCTCAGGTCCCTGTTCACCCACCCGCATCTGGAGCACGCGTCCGAGGTGTGCCGCGGCGGCACCCACACAGCGCCCTCGACCCTCCCGGCTATGGATCTCCAGTCAGCCCTGTTATCCTCCTGTTCCACACCCTGCTCCTCCTGAGCATCCTCCGAGGCCTCAGCTCCTCTAATCCGTTCACCTCCGCGAGCGAGCTCATGACCCTGGCTATCTCAATGACGTGCTTACGGGCCCTGCTCCTCTCCCTCCTCGAGTACTTCGCGAGCACGCGCCCGCCCCTCTTCAGTCCCCCCGCTTCCTCTGGACCGACCTCCGCTTCTCGAACGAGGATATGTGGACGGTGGCCAGGGTCTGGTGTCTATCCTCACCCACCCGGTCTGCGGAGCTGCTGCGCGGTGACGTTGCGGACGCGGTATCGTGGCGCAGGTTCCATGATCTGAAGAGGGCCGGCGCCGGGCTGATGGTCACCGCCTGCCCCATATGTCACGCGAACCTGGACAAGGATGGATCGGCGGTCGACGCATCGGAGGTCCTAGCGGGCGCGGCGGGCGTCAGCCCGCTCAGTTCCTCATCAGGGCAATGAAAGGCGCCATCTCCTGATCACGCGGCTCCCGATACGCGCTCCAAGCGATCGGTCCACCTCTCGACGTCCGCGCGAGAATCCCTTTTAAGCGATGGTCGCGTCCTCCGTCCGCATGCTTAGGGTGACGATAAATTCCCAGACCCCTCCCGTGAGGTTCAACATCACCTATCAGCAGATGATGGAGAAGTACGGGGAGCTGGATCTCCCGGTGGACATCTCCAGGCTGGATCCCTGGGACTACCAGGCCACGGTCGGCGGCGTCTCCCGCATGATGATCCAGCTCTCGAGGTTCCTCGGCATCTCGCCGACATGGGTATCCCTGGGTCCCGGATATCCGCCCTCCGCCAGGTTCGGCGATATATTGGTGAGGTACGTGGACCTCGGTCCCCGGGACCTGGCCGGGTTCACGTCGTTCAAGGAGGGCATATATGGAGAGTCCCACGGGCTCTTGAAGTACGAGTTCGATCCCCGCGACTACATCTCCTACACGATGTACAACTGGGAGTCCGCCAAGTTGTTGCTGGACGAGCTCGATAGAACCGATGTCTACTTGGTGAACGATTTCCAGCAGCTCTTGGTCGGGGGGATAATAGGCCCCTCCGCCCCCGCCGTGCTCTGGTACCACATACCGCTCGTGCCCGAACACTTGGGACCGAGGATGGCGCAGTTCCTGAGGAGGTCCATGGAGGGTTTTGACGCCACGATACTCAGCACGAGGAGGGATCTGGAGGGCCTGATAGCCCTGGGCGCGGGCGCGAACGTCAAGCAGGTGTATCCATTCATAGATCCCGACTCCCTGCGCCCGGGCCCCGAATCCGCGGCGGAGAACGTGCTCGAGCGCCTCGGCGTCGGCCCGGACGAGAGGGTGGTGCTGCTGGTGGGGAGGATGGATCCGATAAAGAGCCAGGACGTCGCTGTGAGGGCGATGGCGGGCGTCGACGCGGAGCTCGTGCTGGTGGGCGACGGCAGCTTCACCAGCTCGGCGCTGGGCCACGGCAAGGCGGGGGAATGGGCCTCGCGCCTAATGTCGCTCGCGAGGGAGCTCGGGGTCGATTCCAAGGTGAAGTTCGCCGGATACCTGGGGGATGATGAGCTGTACGCGCTCTACGCCAGAAGCGATGCCGTCGCGCTGACGTCGAACCTGGAGGGATTTGGCCTCACCGTATGCGAGGCCTGGAGGTTCGGCAAGCCGGTGGTCGTCAGCAGGGGCGCGGGCGTCTCGGAGCTCGTCATAGACGGGGTGAACGGCTTCCTCTTCGGACAGGGCGATCCGGAATCCCTCGCCTCCGCCCTGGGCAGGGCACTCTCCGCGGGGCCCGACGTCGGCGAGGCCGGGAGGGCCACGATGGAGCAGAGGTGCAGCCTGAGGTCGAACGCGCCGAAGCTCATGGAGATCCTGGAGGACGCGTACTCAAAGTACTCGGGGACTCGCCCTTGACGTGCAGCGCGCCGCGCATCGACCACGGATTCCTCTCCAACGGATACGGCGCCGCCCTCATATCCAGGGACGCCTCCGTCGAATGGCTCTCAGTCCCGAGGTTCGACTCGCCCCCGATATTCTGCTCCCTCCTCGACGAGGACCTGGACTGCGCCCTCAGGATCCGCGCCGTGGGCGCCGCGCCAGCCGGGAGGCACTACATACGCGGATCGCTGGCGCTCGAGACGGTCCTCAGGGCCGACGGCGGCACCGTGAAGGTGAGGGATGTGATGCCCAGGTCGGAGCCGGCCCTCATGAGGCTCATCGAGAGCGAGGTCCCCATAGAGCTCACGGCTAACCCAATGTTCGGCTACGGGCTCATCAATCCCGCGTACGAGCAAAAGGACGACGGAGCGCTCTTCGCGGATCCGACATCGGATCAGTCCCTCGAGATCAGGATCAGGTGGTCATCCCCGCCGGCCGCGGCCGGGAGGGGCAGGTGGAGGCTGGAGCCCGGCTCCGGCCACGTGATGGTCCTCTACTCCGCCGAGAGGGGATACGGACTCTTCAGCCCGAAGGCCGATGTGTACGCGGCGCCGGACGAGGCCTTCGGGTCCACGCTCAACTACTGGCGGTCCGAGCTCGGGATGAGCGCGATCACCCCTCCCGGATGGGCCCGCAGGGTGTATACGACGTCCCTCAAGGTCCTCCTGGGCCTCAAGTACGCTCCCTCGGGGGCGCTCGTCTCCTCGCCGACGACCTCGCTGCCCGAGTCGGTCGGTGAGGGGAGGAACTGGGACTACAGGTTCGCCTGGGTGAGGGATTCGAGCGTCGCCGCCGAGGCGCTCGTGGCGGCCGGCCTCGTCGTGGATGCCAGGGAGGTGCTGGACTTCCTCTTCAGCGTGCTGGATCCCTCGAGCAAGCCGTTCAACTACGTGCTGTTCTCCGTGGACGGGTCCCCTCCGCCCCCGGAGAGGGAGCTCGGGTGGCTCTCCGGGTTCGCGTGCTCCAGGCCGGTGAGGAGCGGGAACGCGGCCGCGCTTCAGCTGCAGCTGGACATCGAGGGGGAGTTCATGGCGGCGCTCAACTCGTATTATCGCGCTACGGGCGACGTCGAGTACCTGAGGGGACGCTGGTGGGCCGTGGAGTCCATAGCGAGGTACGTCATGAGGAACTACTCGAGGCCGGACGCGGGCATATGGGAGGAGAGGGGGATCGAAAGGCACCACATCCACAGCAAGGTCATGATGTGGTACGCGCTGCACGCGGCATCGGAGATGGCCAGGGATCTCGGGGAGCTCGATGAGGCCGGGAAATGGTCGGCCGCGGCCGCCTCCCTCAGGGAGTGGATACTCGAGAACGCATGGAGCGATGCCGACGGGTCATTCGTGAGCTACCCGGGATCGCACGACGTCGACGCGTCGCTGCTCGTCATGCCCATCTACGGCTTCGTGAAGGCGAATGACCGGATGTTCGCTTCGACGCTGCAGAGGATTGAGGAGGAGCTGGTCGACGACGGCCTCGTCTACAGATACAGGCGCGATTTCCTCGGGCCGGCGAGGCACCCGTTCGCGCTGGCGGGAGCCTGGATGGCGCGCGCCAAGCTCAGGCTTGGCGATCGCCGCGGCGCCGAATCATACCTGAGGAAGCTCGCGTCATGCGCGAACGACCTGGGCCTGCTCGGGGAGCATATAGACGCCGGGACCTGTGAGGCGAGGGGGAACTATCCTCACGTGTTCTCCCACGCGGGCCTCATACATGCGATCGCGGAGCTGGTCGCGACCTAATTCCCGGCCCCGCGCGGCAGTTCGCGCAGCATCTCCCGCAGGATCTCGCTCCTGCACGCGCCCTGCGAGTTCCCCCGGCACCTAGCGGTCACCTTCAACACGTACCCGGTCTGGTCTACCTCGTCTATGCTCGTCGACAGCACCTCCTCGACCAGCTCGCACCTGGCGGCCGCGGCCGCCGCGCCCTTCAGCGCGCGATCCGGGTCCACGCCGGCCGGGACCCAGTAGCGCGCGGTCGTCACTATGGATCCCGAGTATCTCCTCAGCAGGGCCTGTATCAGCACGCTGTTCGGGACCTCGATCAGCGCGCCCTCGTCGTCCTCGAGCGCCGTGTAGAAGAGCCCCATGGACTTCACAACGCCCGTGAAGCCGTTCAGCAGGTAGTCGTTCGAGAAGTACTTGGGGGGATACGTGGGGAAGACGTTGCTGTATTGCCACGTCACTATCGTCACGCGCTGCCCCACCTCGAGGGGCCTGGTCACCGCGAGCGCAACCCCGGCTATCACGTTCGATAGCACTGTCTGGGCTGCGAGGCCCAGGATCACCGACGCGAACGCGGACCCCAGGATCACGGAACTCACGTCGACGCCCAGGGCCGCCGCGATCGCCACTCCCATGCCCGCGAACCACATAATCGAGATCAGGTTCCTGAGCGCCGACCTGGGGCCCCGTCCCATCGCGGGGAGCCAGCGGTCGATGAGCAGGAGCACTATCCTGAGCGCCACGTAGAGGACGACGGCCAGCGCCGCGGCCGCCGTTATCCTGTAATAGTTGACCGGCACCAGCGGCACGACGTATGTTACGACGTACGCGACGGCGAGGGCAAACGCCAGGATTAAGAATAATAGATATAGATTATGGTATACTCTGCGCAGCTCCGCGCTCATGCGTATGTTTCCGCGTCGCGTGGTATAAATAATGTTAGAGGTTTGGGGGAAGCGGTAAAACTTCGACCTTCGGGGGAGATGAATTGCCGATCGAAAAATATATGTATAGTAATGCTATAATCCTTCGTGGAAAGTCCTGTGAATAACCCCTTCGGAGAAGGCATGCAGGATACTTCCACGGCAAAACCAATCCATGACCGGTTTGGAATGCCTCCACACCCCGCCCCAGACGCTGTGGATAAAGGCGTGTCCGGATCGCGCGCAGACGGGGATGCGCGCGAGGGAGCACTGATACCCCCGGAGGGGCAACTCTGAGGGCGACAGAGACCCCATAACCTCCGAGCTTTAGCGAGGAGAGTATGCCAGTTTGTGCGCCCTGAGTAAACATTGGATTGGGCCCTACCTCACGCTCTATGGTTCCGGCGCCGGAGATCCGGCCGGGTATTGGGGGTGATATTAAAAACGGCAAACCTCGCCCTTCAGGACGGGGAGGAGGTCAGGTCCGCTCGACGCCGAGATCAGGATTCTATATCGGCAACTATTTATCGGCGCGCGCCCCGGCCCCGGACGTGGAGGCGCGCGGGGCTAGCGTCGTGGAGAGGGCCGTCGAGCTATTCTCCAAGCTCGACGCGGAGCTGGACGGCCTCGAGGCCGAGGTCCGCGCCTGGGGCAGGCAGCTCCTGAGCCAGGCCGACCGCCTATCGGCCGATGCCAGGGTCAAGCTGCTGGAGGCGG
>WYEM01000032.1 GCA_009903775.1 Nitrososphaerota archaeon
CTTCACCTTCACGAGGCCGCGCCTCTCATCGAACACGTACCTCACGGGGATGCCCTCCCTCGCGGTCGCGTAATCGGGCTCCCTCTGGAACTCGTCCAACGTCAGTACCAGCTCCTGCATGCTGTGGTATACTATGTCGTGGTAGGGCACGTGGTAGAGGGCCTCCGTCGGGCATATATCGACGCAGTACCCGCAGAAGACGCACCTGTTGTAGTTTATGACTGGGTACTTCTTCCTGGCCCTCTCGCCCTCCTTCTGGGGCAGGAATATCATGCGCATGGCCCTCGTGGGGCATATCCTGGCGCAGGACCCGCAGCCGATGCACTTATCGTAGATTAATACTATGAACCCACGGTATCCGGTGTCGAGCTTTATGTACTCGTGCGGGTACATCAGGGTGAACCTGTTGGGATCCAGGAAGTACTTGACGCCCAGCAGCAGGGCTTCCAGGTTCCCCGCTACTACCCTCCCCAGGATGCCCCTCTTGGGGACCTCCCTGATCTCAGGCCTAGCCGGCAACTGCCATCACCCCGAGGTGCGCGTAAACGTGGAAGTATGCCTCGGCGAGCCCCACGCCGAAGGCGGCCATCGCGAGCGGGATCAGGATCTCCCAGGCCACGCCGAGGGCCTGGTCTATCCTGTACCTGCCGTAGACCGCCCTCAGGAAGCTCATGACCGCCATTATAACCAGGGCCTTGGCTGAAACTATGAGGCTGGGCACCAGATATCCCAGGACGAACCCTGTCCCGGGCACGTAGGGGGCCCAGCCGCCCAGGAACACCAGCGCCATGAGGACCGAGAAGACCCACCGCTTGATGTAGGCCGCGCCCATGTCCAGCCCGTACATGAGGCCAGAGTACTCCGTGTAGGGGCCGGCCACTATCTCGGACTCGGCATCCGGTATCTCGAAGGGGAAGCCGCTCGTCGTCATGAGCGTGGCTATGAACGCCGCGAGGAACGCGGGGGGATTGAGCAGACCGTACCAGAGCCCGCCGGACTGCGCCTCGACTATGTCGACCAAGTTGAAGGTCGACATGGACGCCGCCACTGACAGCATCGAGAGCACCGCCACGAGCTCGTAGGCGGTCACTATGAACGACTCCCTGACGCCGCCTATGAGCGAGAACTTGTTGTTGCTCGCCCACGCCATCACGATTACGAAGATCGGCGACAGCGTGGTCAGCGCCACCGCCACCAGGAGGCTGTAGTCCATGGGTATCGGCCAGAACGCCGGGTTCGAGGTGAGCGGGATCGCGTTGAGCGGCATGAGCGACAATATCACCGCGGCGACCGGCGCCGCGAAGTATATCGCCGCGTCCACGGTGCGCGGCACTATTATCTCCTGGAACGAGTAGCGGATCAGGTCCGCTATCAGCTGGGTGGCGCCGCCGGTGCGGGGGCTGATCTCGTACGGCCCGTACCTCATCTGCACCCTGGCCGCCGCCTTCCTCTCGAACCAGATAATGAAGACCGCGACCACCAGCGCCGCTATCAGCCCCGGGATTATTATGAACTGGTAGACCGGGGGATAGAAAATCAGGTACCTGAGGAAATCGTACCATATGACGTAAGCGGTCACCATCTCCACCACCTCACCTGTCCCACTCCGGCGGGAAGTAGTCGAAGCTGCCGTAGATCGCGGGCAGGTCCGCCAGCCTGTGCCCGGGCATCGCGTACTTGAAAGCTATCACGTTCCTGAACGATCCGGACACGACCCTCACCCTGTACGGGGTGTCCTTCCCGTCGCTCTCCACGTAGTACGTGATCTCGCCCCGCCCGGACTCGACCCTGGCGAACGACCTGCCGGCCGGGACCCTGAGCGACGCGTAGAGGGGTATCATCTTCACGCGATACTTGCCAGCGTAGGGCACGGCGCCCGCGTAGACCTGCTTGTAGATCGGGGGCGCGGTCTTCCAGAACTTCTCGTGTATGAAGCCCTCGCGCGGGTGCTTCTCGAGCCAGTCGACCGCCTGCTCCATTATCGAGAGGCTCTGCCTCATCTCGTCCACCCTCTGCCAGGCCCTGGCGAGCGAGTCGCCCTCCTCGTACACCGGGATCTCGAAGTCCACCCTGTCGTACGCCTCGTAGGGCTCCGCCAGCCTCACGTCGTACTTGACGCCGCTCGCCCTCACGTTCGGGCCGGCGAGGCCCATCTCCACAGCCCTCCCCTTGGGTATGACGCCGACGCCCTCCAGCCTGCTCCTTATGTTCGGGTTGTTGAGGAATATCTTCGCGTACTCATCCAGCCTCCTCCTCATGTAGGCCGTGGCCTTCCTCACGTGCTTGCCGAAGTCGTCCGGCATGTCCCTGCGCACGCCCCCGAACATCGGGTAGCTGTGGGTCAGCCTCGCGCCGGTGAGCTTCTCCGCCAGCTCGACGAATATCTCCCTGTCCCCGAACGCCCACATGTAGAGGGTCGAGTGGCCCAGGAAGACCCCGAATATCCCGAATCCGTACAGGTGGCTCGCAACCCTGTTTATCTCGCACAGGAGGGTCCTCAGGTACTTGGCCCTCTCCGGGGGATCCACGTCGAGGAGCTTCTCGACCGCCTCGACGTAGGGGAGGGTCACGTTGCACGCGTCGAGTATCGCCATCCTCTCGAAGAGCGGGATGTTCTTCATCCAGTCCCTCCCCTCCGAGAGCTTCTCCATCGTCCTGTGCACGAACCCTATGTCGGGGTCGACCTCCACCATGACGTCGCCCTCGACCCTCACGATTATCCTCATGTGGCCCGAACCGGGGTGCGCCGGGCCTATGTAGACCTCGTACAGGTTCCTCTCCAGCTGGCGGACCTCCATCCCAGGGAGCGCGACTGCCCCGCTCGCCTCGGCCATCTCACACCCACCTCTTGGTGCTCGTGTACTCCTCAAATGTCAACTTCAGGTAGTCGTCCTCCTCGACCACCTTGAAGTCCTTCCTCAGGATTTTCTGCGCTGCCAGGTCCGGGGTGAGCAGCAGGGGCCTGAGGTCCGGGTGCCCATCGAACCTCACCCCGAAGTACTCGTACACCTCCCTCTCATGGAACTCGGCGCTGAGCCAGACGCCCACGAGGCTCGGGACGACCGGATCGTCCCTGTCCACGGAGGTGGCCAGCCCCACGACGTACCTGGCGAGCTCCTCGTCCAGCATGCTGGATACGTGGTAGATCACCTTGATCTGCTTCTTGGCCGGGTAGTCCACGGCGGTGACCGACTTCACGTGATCGAACCCGGACTCCTTCAACCTCCTCGCGACGTCCACGAGCCTCCCGGGATCGACCTGCAGCTCGAGGTAGCCCTTCAGCTGCTCCACGCTGATGCCCTCGCCCAGCGCCGACTTCAGCCTGTCAACTATACCTTGCGCTGAGGTCGACATCCTCCCCCCTCCACCCGCACAGGTCCTCCTTGGGGATCAGGCCCTCCATGTCCGGGCGCCGCCCCTCGGCCAGCCAGTTGGACGCGATCCCCTCCTCCCTTATCTTCCTCTGCAGCTCGACTATTGCGCGCGCCACCGCCTCCGGCCTCGGGGGGCAGCCGGGTATGTACACGTCTATGGGTATCACCTGCCAGGGCCTGACTATGTTATAGCTATTGTAGAACAGGCCGCCATCGAGCGCGCAGACGCCCATCGCTATCGCGAACTTCGGGTAAGGCATCTGCTCCCACGTGACCCTGAGGGAGCACGCCATCTTCCTCGTGACGGTGCCCTCGACTATTATCAGATTTGTCTGCCTGGGGGAGATCCAGGGCAGCGACCCGTAGCGCTCGTTATCGAACCTGGGTCCCCAGGCGGCGCCTATCTCGCACCCGCAGCAGCTGGTCATGAGGTGTACGGGCCACAGGCTGAACGCCGTCGCCCAGTTGATCATCGAGGGGAGGGGGCCCCTCTTGAGTATGGACCGGGCGCGCCTCGCCATCTCATCCAAGTCCGCGATCCACAAGTTCTCCATCGAGGACGCCGCCGGGCGCGCCTCGCCGCCGGATTCCCGATCGGGCAGCCCCACCACCCCCTAGAGCCCCCAGGCCGACACGCGCTTCGCCTCCCTCAGGCCGTAGGCCAGCAGGGGAGCGTATGCGGCGATCATTATCAGGTAGAGCTCGAGGACCCTGCCCACGAGCGCCCCGGGCGCGGCCGCGGCGAACGCTATCAGGACGACGGCGGGCTCCAGGGACATGAAGGCTATCAGGTAGCCCAGGTACTGGAAGCCGATCCTGCCCTTGCCGACCCCCTTGGGCGGGTTGGAGGACTCGAATGGCACCTCCCTGTACTTCTCGGCGGACGATATCCCGCGATCCTGCTCCAGGAGCCTCCTCAGCAGGAGGAGGGCAGCCACTAGGACTGCCAGCATGAACGCGGGGACGACGACCATTGAGTTCGCGGAGAGCACGGAAGGGCTGAAGGCGAGTGAGGCGGCCGCCGCAGGCTCCACGGCCGGCGCTCCCCCGGTGGTCTATTTATAGATAACCTCACGGATCCTCCGATGCCTGTTATCTGCTTCGCGGGCACCGCGGCTGGCCGGGGCGATCAATTCCGCGCGACCATGGGAGTCCCTCGGACGCCGGGGGCCAACCTTTTATCGCGGACCGCTCCGCTTCGGGGCGTGCCGGGCCTGGAGGAGTTCGTGTCGGCGCTCACGAGGTACCGCTCGCTCATGCTGGACGAGCCGGACCTGGAGAGGGCGAGCAGCATCGAGGCCGAGCAGCTGCGCGTCATGGAGGAGGTCCGCGACCGCGTGGACGATTCGGCGCCGCTCGACGAGGTCCTGGAGAGGCTGAGGGCTGACGGCGCGATGGGGAAGATCGTGGAGGAGGTGGCCGAGGGGCTGGGCGTGAGGATGGAGGTGAGCGGGGATGAGGCGTATCGCAGCGTTGAGGAGGATGGCCTGGAGGGGGCCAGCGCGATGCCGGTCCTCATAGCGCTGCAGGCGGTGGCCAGGGCCTACGCGGAGAGGTATCAGGCCAGGAACGGCCGCCTCCGGCACGAGGGAGCCGCCTGCCCGCTGTGCGGGACGGAGAGCGGGACCATGGTGAAGGAGGGCGACCGGTACTACATGGTGTGCCCGCTGTGCGGCTACGAGTGGCTGGTGTCGGAGGGCGCGCCGGCGTGCCCCCGCTGCGGCGAGAGGGAGAGGCTGGGCGTGTACACGGACAGGACGGGGATCCTGGGGCTGGGCGCGTGCCAGGGATGCGGCAACGTCTGGCACCTGATACTAGGCGAGGTCGACGCGCCCCAGATGCTGTTGCCGCTCATAGCGATGGGAGCTGAGAGGTTCAGGAGGGCCCTGCCCGACGCGGGGAGGCCGGGATCAGAGGATTGATAGCAATATGCCGGTCAGCCCGCCCCCGAAGACGAGCGCGGCCATCGCCCAGTAGGTGGCCACCTCCCAGCGCCTGAAGCAGTACCCGCCCATCACCTCGGGATCGGATATCAGCCTCCCGAGGAAGTATAGCGAGGGCAGTATCACCAGCGAGTAGGCGGCCATCAGGTCCAGCATAAGTCCCACGAGGTCCGCCGAGATCGAGGACACGACGACGGCGGCCAGGCCCATGACTGCATAGTATGAGAGCGCCAGGGCCCCGGAGTCGGATCCCACGGCGTCCAGGAAGCCCCAGCCGGAGCCCATCGACGCCACCGCGAGGGCCAGGAACCCGGCCGCCATGAACCCCACCCCCACCACCAGGGACGAGCCGGGCCCCAGCGGGCGCACCAGCGACGCTATCTCGGACGGCGTTATCTGGAGCCCGGATCCGCCGTAGAGCGCCCTGAGCCCGTGCCCGTCTATGACTGTTATGGTCATCAGCGCCTCCGAGGCCGCAGCGCCGATCAGCGTCTCCAGCCTCTCGGCAGAGAGATCGCCCCTCCCAAGGCCCTTCTTGGCATCGGCGCCCGAGTGGAAGAACAGCATCCAGGGCATTATGACGGCGCCTATGCTCGCAGCGAGGAGGAATCCGTATCCGGGATCCAAGTAGGGCTGGATGGGGTTCAGCCCCTCCCACAATAGAGCGCGCGCATCGATGGGGAAAGATGCTAGGGATGCCACTATCGCCACCACCAGGACCATGCTCACGGGCAGGAGCACCGCCTCGGCCGCCCTGTACCTCCCGGTGCCCACGAGGATTAGGTAGAGCGCGAAGGACGCCGCCAGCACCGGAGCCGGGGGCAGCCCCAGTAGGCGGGCGCCGAGGGCTATGCCGGCGAACTCCACAACGTATGTCATGAAGTCGGTGAGCGCCATTGGTAGGGCGGCGAGGGTCGCCGCCCTGGCCCCGTACCTGTTCCTCACGGCCCTGCCCAAGCCCATGCCGGACACCGTGCCGAGCCTGCCCGCCGCGTCCTGCACGAAGAAGAGGGGCACGGTGAGGGTCAGCATGACGAACACCATGCGATATCCCCAGGACGCGCCGTCCTGCAGGCCCGTGACTATCGATGCCACATCCACGTCGGCGATCATGACGAGCCAGGCGGGACCGAACGTGCTGGCGAGCCTGCCCAGGTCCTTGGCGTTCAATCGCCTCAGTGTGGAGCGGCTCGCATTGCACCATTAATAAGGCTTCCCTAACATCGGATCGGCCCCGATGCGTCCGATCGCGAGGAACGCCGCCCGGGCGCGCGGCCCTGGGGGGCAGGCCCGGCAAGCACCTTATAAATGCGCGCGGGCGCCGCCCCGGCATGAAGCTGCTCAACTACGAGCTGGAGGGCAGGATGGGCCTGGCGGCCCTCATAGGAGGATCGTACTACGACGTGGGATCCTGGGCCAGGGCCGCGGGCTCGGATCTGGCTAGCGAGGTCCCCCTGACCCTGGACCGCGCGCTCGCTAGGGGGGCCCTGGGGCTCCTCGCGCGCCGCGAGGACGAGATAGCCAGGCTCGGGGAGCCCCTCCCGGAGCCCAGGAAGCTGCCCACCGTGATCTCGCCGGAGAAGATACTGATGGTCGCGGTGAACTACGCCGCCCACGGCAGCGAGCTGCACTCCGCCCAGCCGGGCGAGCCGTACTTCTTCGCGAAGTTCAGGAACGCGCTGGTGGGCGATGGGGGGCACATCTACATACCCAGGTCCTCGAGGAAGGTGGATTGGGAGGTCGAGCTGGCCGTGATATAAAACGACAAACCTCGCCCTTCAGGGCGGGGTCGTCCCACCCCGTGGGCCGGAGCGGAAGGCTTTTAAGCAGAGCCTTGTTAGGGTGCTCAGTAGCGCCCGTCAAGGGGGCGTAACCGCCGAGACCCCGCCCCGGGATCCCCGGGGAACCCTCGCCCTTCAGGGCGGGGAGGGGGTCAGAATCGGAAATAGGTGTAAGTACGTGAGCGCGGGCGACGCGCTGAAGTGCGTCGCCGGCTACACTATAGCGGTCGACGTGAGCTTCCGCGACCTGCAGTACGGGCACTCGGCGAGGGGATACGGGCCCAACTGGATAAAGGGGAAGGCGCTGGATCACTCGCTGCCCCTCGGGCCATGGCTGGTGACGGCGGATGAGTTCGGGGATCCCCACGACGTCGACCTCAGGCTCTACGTGAACGGGGAGCTGAAGCAGAACGGGAACACGCGCGATATGATCTTCCCGGTGGAGAGGCTGATAGAGTACATATCAGATGGCATCACGCTGGAGCCGGGCGACGTGATCTCGACCGGGACGCCGCCGGGCGTCGGGGCGGGGACTGACGGCCCCTACCTGAAGCCTGGCGACGTGGTGGTCTCGGAGATTGAGCGCATAGGGCGCATGGAGAATCGCGTGTACATGGACCCGTTGCTGGGCCGACGCGCCCGAGGGGCTCTCTCAGAACGGGAGCAGGCCGTACTTGGCCAGGTCCTTGGAGATGGAGTCCACGTAGGACTTGAGGCTTGCCAGTATCGTGTGGCACGTTATGACGCCGACGACGCTCCCCTTATCCGTCACGAGCACGCGCCTTATCCCCCTCTTGGACATGAGCTCGGCGACGTCGGAGAGCTCCTCCCCCGCGTCGATCGACACTATTCCGCGCGTCATTATCTCCTCCACCTTTGTCCTCGCCGGGTCCAGCTTCTTGGCCAGGAGCCTGCTCACGATGTCCCACTCCGTCACTATGCCCACGTTCTCGCCGGCGGCGTTCCTCACGACCGCGAATCCGCGCCCGTTCCTCGCCATCAGGTCCACGAGCTCCTCGCAGGAGGCGCCCGGCTCGATGAACAGTATCCGGCGCTCCATGACGTCCCTCGCGTAGAGCGTCACGGGTGCGAACCGCCACGGCTTACATATAATAATTTCCCGCGCG
>WYEM01000052.1 GCA_009903775.1 Nitrososphaerota archaeon
TCATGGCGGCCGTCGGCCACGAGGTGGTCCTGACGAGCGAGCCGGCCATAGCAAGCGACAGCTCGGGCTCGACGGTCCTCGGGTTCGTGAGCGCCCTCCCCGAGAACGTGCTGAGCGACAGGATCGCATCCATGCTCTTCAGCGTGGAGGCCGACAGCGATGGGATCGCCAAGAGGGCGCCTTATGGCCTCGCGAAGGTGGAGGCTAAGCTCCGGGAGCTGGGCATCGACGCGGTCATAGCCAGCCCGTACGAGCTGCACAAGGTGATAGGGGAGAGGACCAGGGTGGTCGGCATATACACGATGGACGGCATGGGCTACAGTTACGGCTCCGGCATCACTTACTGGATCGTCAGGCTGGCCGGAATCCCGTACGTCGGGCTGCCGTTCATAGCGAGATCGTTCAGGTACGTGGTGAGGAGCGCGAACCTATCCAGGTTCAGGAGGAACTTCCGGATCGTGGTGGGGGGCCCCGCGGCCTGGCAGATAACGGACAGCGGCATGCAGGACGAGCTGGGCATAGATCACGTGTTCGAGGGCGAGTTCGAGCGCGACGGGCCGGCGTTCTTCAGGTCGCTGCTGTCGGGCGAGCCCGTGCCGCGCAGGTTCTACGCGAGGCCCGCCGACGTCGAATCGGTGCCCACGATAGTGACGCCGTCCAATGGGGGGATCGTGGAGGTCACCAGGGGGTGCGGGAGGGGGTGCGCCTTCTGCACGCCCAACATGAGCGGCATGATAAGGTCGTTCCCCTTCGACGGCCACATAGACAGGGAGATAATATTGAACCTCGACAGGGGAGGGGCCGATAACATAAACCTCCACAGCGAGGAGTACTTCAGGTACGGGGCCAGCGGGATAGACCCGCGCCCGGAGAAGGTGCTCGAGCTCACGAGGAGGGCATATGCGCTCGTGAAGTCCCGCGGCCGCGACAAGACGATATCGACGGACTTCACGACCGCCGCGGTGGTCGTGCAGGCCCCCCAGCTCGTGAGGAGCGTCGGAGAATACATCAACGAGGGCGGGCGGCGCACGTTCATAGAGATGGGGATAGAGACGGGCTCGCCGACCCTGATCGAGAGGTACATGAGGGGGAAGGCCCTGCCGTACAGGCCCGTGGAATACCCCGAGGTCGTCGAGCGCGCGATCGGAATCCTGAACGACAGCGGGTGGATAGTCGTGGGCACCATGATACTGAACTTCCCCGGGGAGACGGACGACGACATCATAGCTGACCTCGAGCTCCTGGACAGGCTGAAGGGGCTGAGGGTCGTGACTTTCCCCCTGCCCCTCATACCGGTCGCGGCCTTCAGGAGGAGGGGCTTCACCGCGCTGGACGACATCCTGGAGGACCCGCTGAGGAGGGAGTTCGTGCTCAGGGCGCTCCACAAGGCGTTCGATGACCTGAGCGAGGGCGTCAGGATGGTGGCCGCGGGAGTGAGGGACCCGCTGAAGAGGGCGGGGATAATTGCCGCGGGGCTCGTGCTGCTCAGCCTGGTCAGGCGCCGCTACGCCGCGCAGCTGGGCTCCTTGGCGATCCCCCGGCCGGTCCACTCCAGTCCCGGCCAGCGCGTCGGCGTCTCGGTGCCGTCCACCCGCCGAGCGACCACGCGGGTCTTCCGCGCGAGGGACGGGCCTCATCGAGTTCCTTGGCAGACGGTGCGGCTCAACGCGATGGCGGGGCGCTCAAGTCGATGTTCAGGCGATCGGTCCTCGCGGCCGCGCCCATTATGAGGGTCCTCCTCATGGCGCGGTTCGCCGGCTGGAGGAACATGCTCCACCTGGCGCTGTGCCTTTTACTTTTTTGGAGTTTGGGGAGCTCCGTTACCTCAAGCAGATCGATGAATCTAGATCCAAGGAGCGTCGCTCCGCCTCCACGGAACCTCGGCTGGAAGCATCCGAGGGGACATTCTGGGGGTGCGGGCGCCGCCGCATGGAGGCTCTCGCAGGGGGCTTGGAAGGCATCGAGGGGCATCGGTTAAATATTATAACATAATGTTTAAATGAACTCCTGTCCAATATAGCGCAATGTCGGAGGAAGGCGGCCACCTGACCATGAGCCAGGACGCGCTGGTGTCCGCGCACGGCGGCGAGTCCATGGCGCACGTCAGATACCTAATATTCGCCGAGCAGGCCGAG
This sequence comes from Nitrososphaerota archaeon, assembly GCA_009903775.1. Classification (GTDB taxonomy): domain Archaea; phylum Thermoproteota; class Nitrososphaeria; order Conexivisphaerales; family Conexivisphaeraceae; genus Conexivisphaera. The sequence goes on from WYEM01000052.1 coordinate 2,136, forward strand.
AAGGAGGGGTTCAAGAACGTCGCCAGGCTGTTCCGCGCGATCGCCTATGCCGAGCAGGTGCACGCGAGGAACCACTACCAGAGGCTATCCAAGTTCAAGGACTCGTTCAAGGTCGTGGCAGGGGCGCCGTTCGGTCCCGGGGACACCAGAAAGAACCTGGAGCTGGCGATAATGGGCGAGCAATTCGAGGTGGAGCAGATGTACCCATCGTACATCGAGACCGCGAAGCTGCTGAACGACAAGTCGGCGGAGATCAGCTTCAGGTACGCCCTGGCGGCCGAGAAGATACACCTGGAGCTCTACAGGAAGGCCCTCGAGTACGTCGCCAAGGGGCAGGACATGCCGCTCGACGGATACGTGTGGATATGCCCGGTGTGCGGCCACACGTACGTGGGGAAGGAGCCGCCCGCCAAGTGCCCCATATGCAACGCCCTGGGGAAGGACTTCCAGAGATTCTAATGGTGAATCGCGCCCCGATTTCATGGAAATGCTCGACTAAACCTGAGGAACTCCGCTCCGGGACCGGGTACCTACGTAAATAATTTGGTTAGGCTTAAGCGCGCAACAGGTCGCGGCCGCGTCCATCGCATTGCTCCTCAGGGGGAGGGCCGAGTACCTGGCCCGCCCCCGGGTAGGGATTCCCGAGGGACCTCTACCGAACTCGCGTGGGATGCGAGCCCTCGATGCGCCCGGTCCGGGCGTCGCCCGAGGAGCGCTCTCGATCCCGAGGCATCAGCTCAGCCTTCCGCCGCGAGATGGCGGGCAACGCGTAAATATCATATCAGATATCGGGCGCGATATGGAGTACAAGTGGGTCGTCCTCACCAACACGACCCTCGGCGTCATAATGTCCTCGATGAATATGTACATAGTGCTGATATCCCTCCCCGTGATCTTCAGGGGGCTCGGGATAAACCCATTCCTCCCCGGGGAATTCGTCTACCTCCTATGGGTCCTGATGGGATACAGCGTCGTGATGGCGTCAGTGCTCGTCACGTTCGGCAGGATATCCGACATGTACGGGAGGGCCAGGGTCTACACGTGGGGGTTCATCGTGTTCGCCGCGGCGTCGGTGCTCCTCTCGCTGATACCGAGCGGCTCCGGGAACTCGGGGGCGCTCCTGCTGATAGTCCTGAGGCTCGTGCAGGCCGTCGGAGGGGGGCTCCTGATGGTGAACAGCACCGCGCTCCTCGCCGACGCGTTTCCACCCCGGGAGAGGGGGAAGGCGCTCGGGCTCAACCAGGCGTCGTTCATAGTGGGGTCGTTCCTCGGGCTCATACTGGGTGGCCTCCTGTCGAGCTACGACTGGCACCTGGTCTTCTTGGTGAGCGTGCCGTTCGCGGTCGCGGGCGCGCTGTGGTCGCTATTCAGGCTCAGGAGGACCCCGGGGACCGGCGCGGTATCCCTGGACGTGGCGGGGAACCTGACGCTGGCCGCGGGCCTGCTCGCGATATCGCTCGGCCTCACGTACGCGCTCGTGCCCTACGGGGGCTCGCAGATGGGATGGGGGAACCCGTGGGTCATCGCGTCGTTTCCGCTGGGCGCGCTCCTCTTCGTCCTCTTCGCGATCAGCGAGAGGAGGGCCAAGGCGCCTCTCTTCGACCTGTCCCTCTTCCGCGTGAGGCCATTCACCTACGGATCCATAGCGCTCTTCCTCAACTCGCTGGCGAGGGGCGCGATAATGTTCCTCGTGGTGATATGGCTCCAGGGGATATGGCTCCCGCTCCACGGATACTCTTGGGAGTCGACGCCGTTCTGGGCGGGCGTCTACATGATGCCCATGCTTATCGGGACCGTCATCATGGCCCCCATCGGGGGGACGCTGACCGACAGGTACGGCGCGAGGGCCTTCGCCACCCTCGGCATGGTGATAATGGCCGCATCGCTCCTCGCGCTCGCCGCGCTCCCATACAATTTCAGCCTCCCCGAGTTCGAGGCCATCTTGTTCGTGAGCGGGCTGGGGGGCGGCCTCTTCTCCGCGCCGAACACGACCGCGATAATGAACTCGCTGAGGCCGCAGGACAGGGGGACCGGGAACGGCATGAGGCAGACCTTCAGCAACGTGGGATCCACGATAAGCATGGCGCTGTTCTTCTCGATGCTCATAACGTTCTTCACGATGTACGTCCCGGGGGAGATAGCGTCCGCTGCCGCGTCACATGGCCTCCCGGGCCAGGTGGCATTGTTCCTCTCCTCGATACCGGCCAGCGGCCTCCTGTTCGCTGCGTTCCTGGGGGTGAATCCCGCCTCGGCCCTTCCGCAGTCGGCGCTGGCGCTCCTCCCGCCGAGCGCCGTCCAGCTGCTGAACTCCAAGACCTTCCTCCCATCCGTGATAGGGCCGCCGTTCATGGACGCGCTGAGGATCTCGATCTACATTTCCGCGGCGCTCGTGGCTGTGGGCGCGATGTTCTCGTGGATGAGGGGCGGGAAGTTCGTCTACGAGGAATCCGGGGCCTCCGAGCGGGCTCCTAATCCCACTCCAGCGAATGCCTCCAGTTCACGAGGGCGAAGCCAATGTCGACGCTAACCCGTGGTGGCCTGCGACTGCGTCGTAAGCGGCCGCTGGCCTCCGAAGGAGCTGCAGATCTACAGATCTACTTGCGGGAATACATTAATTATTCTAGAAAAGCATTGCTTGGCGCGTCCATCGATGGGGCGAGCGGCGCCCGAGCGCTCGCCGCGGATGCCCCGCAGATCGCCGACCCATCGCGCCCCGACGCGCCGCCCTCCGGGACCCGTGCCCCCTGCGCCGCGCGACCCACCCATCTGATTGGGGAGCGGAGGCGCTTTGAGGACCTCGAGGGGTATCTGGCGCCGATGTCCGCGAATCGGCACGGCGACGACCGCTGCCGGGTGATCGTCGCGCGGGCCGCGCCCTCCCCAGCAGCCCCTCGAGCTCCCCCTCCACGATCCCCAGGGCGTCGAGCCCCATGCCCTCCGCGCGGATCAGCGCGTACCCCATGGCCACGCCCTCCTTGACGTACCCCCTCTCGAAGGCCCTGAGCCCCTCCATGCGCGACCCGGCGAACGAAGTCCTGGAGTGCTCGACCGCCCCCACGCCCACCTCCCTCGCGAGGCCGAGCAGGTCCGACTCCGGGTCCTCCACTATCCACCTGGTGGTCAGGATCCTCAGCCTGCCCGCGTCCCCTCCCATGGCCCTGTAGAGGGCGGCCGCGGCCGCCATCTGGGTGCCGCCCGCGAGCGCGACCTCGCCGCCGGACTCTGCGGCGCCGAGGGCGATCGCCGCCAGCGCCAGGTGCACGGGGTCCCCGACCTCGGCCGCCGCTGAAATGGCGTCCAGCGGAGGGGATATGCGCGATACCGCCTCGCGCACCACCGCCTCCTTCAGCGCCTTCGGGTTGCGGGGGGCGGCGCTGCTGGTCCTCCCCCAGGCGTCGTATCCCAGGGCTATGAGGATCGCCATGGCGGTCGTGGTGCCGCCCGGCATGGACTCCCCCAGGACCAGCCTTCCGAGGGGCGCTAGCTGGGACCCCAGGAGGCGGGCGTTGGCCGCCAGCTCCTCGGCCGCCGCGCGCGGCATTGCCCCGCGCCTTATGTCCCCTCCCGGGACCCCGCCGAGGGCGACGCGCGGCACCCTGGGCGGGACCCTGGATCCGGCGTCCACGACGACCTTGGGGACGCCCGCGGTGAGGGCCCTGGTGATGACCGCGGGGGTCGGAATCCCATCGGGCGTCGTGGGCACGACGCCGAGGGTCCGGGTCCTCCCGAGCAGCAGGTACTCGGCGTCAAGCGCCGGCGTGTAGTGGGTGGCCTCCGGGCTGGGGCCGGCGATCGAGATCCCCGGAATCAGGGAGACGTCGGTCGTCCCCACGACGAGGACGAGCACGTCGCGCACGGGGGGCGGCGCCAGCCGCGCCTAATGAGCGTTCGGCTCAGCGGCGCCCGCCGACCAGGTAGCCGCCGAACGCGAGGGCCCAGAGGAGGACCGGGTACACTATCATCCTCTCCATCCCCCCGGGGCCCAGGCCCATGTAGTACTGGCCCGCGTAGAGCACCAGCGAGGCGAGGGCGGCCGCGCCCAGGACGGCGGACGCCGCCCCGAGGCCGCGCGGCTGCGCGCCGTACGAGAACAGCGCCGCGAGGCCCCCGAACAGGAATGTCACCAGCGAGAAGATCGTGTGGAGCCCGTGTGGGGAGCCCTCCGGGAACAGGCCGACGCCGATGGCGCCGACGCCCGCCAGGATCACTGCGACCGTGAACGGCCTCCTCATGGCCCCCAGCAGGAGGGCGCCCGCCGTCGCCACGAGCGCGCCGAGGATGATTATGGAGGAGTTGAAGATCGGGGCCGTGGCCCCGACGCCCAGGTCGCTTATGTAGTTCGAGTGGACGCTGTATCCGGGGCTCAGGGCCTCCGAGATCACCATCGAGATTATGAACTGCATGGTCCCGAGCGAGACCAGGTAGCCCGCCAGCCTGACGCGGTCCACCGGGGATGGCGGGCGCGGGCCCCGATAAACGTTGCGACGCCGCGCGTCGCTTCACGACCAGGACGGGCCTCCTGGACCTCGTCACTATACCCATCGAGACGCTGCCCAGGAGAGCCCTCTTCAGCGCCGAGAGCCCCCTGCTGCCCGTCACTATCAGGTCCGCGCCGATAGAGTCGGCGTGCTGCAGCACCGCCTCCACAGGATCCCCCACCAGCACGGATCCCTCCGCCTCCACCCCCCTGGACCTCGCGGCGGCGACCGCCTCGCCGACCTCGCGCTCCGCGCGCTCCCTCATCTCCCCGATCAGCCTGTCATCGAGCTCGAGCCCGACCAGGGTCCCCGTGTCCACGACCTTGACCACGTGGAGGCTGGCGCCGCAGGCCGCAGCCAGGTCCACCGCGACGCCGAGGGCCCTCCTGGCGTTCTCCGATCCGTCGTATGCCAGGAGCAGTCTGCCGAGCATCGCCCCGATGTGCGGGGGCGGATCCTTAAATCGAGTTCCATCGCCATCTGGGCGACGGCGCGCCCCTCCGCGCTCCGGCGACTAACAATTATTAGCGCGGGGCCCGCCGCCCGCGCGTGGACCGGCGCGGGGGACCCAGGGTCTCCTTCGGGCCGTCGTGGATAGCTCTCCTGACGGAGGTCGATACCGCATCGATAGTGACCGGGCTGCAGGTGGGGGCCGCGCAGGGCTGCCTGATGGCGCTCGCCGCGCTCGCGCTGGCCGTGCCGCTCTTCTTCGTGCACGAGGTGGCGGGCTCCATGGGTCCGGCGTCCGGGATGGGCTTGGGAGGCGCCCTCAGGAAGCTCTTCGGGGCGAGGGCCGCGTACGCATTCGCGCTCCTGATGTCACTATCGGACGTCGTGGGCTATGCGGCGCAGTACGCGGGCATAGCCCTCGCGCTGCGCATGATGGGGCTGCCGGTCGTCCCCGGGCTCCTGGCCGCGCTGCTGGCCACCGTGGCGATAGCGCGGCGGTCCGGCAGCTGGCATCTGAGGGCGGCGCTGCTCGTGCTGAGCGCGTTCCTGGTCGGCACCGTGATGGCGTCTGCGGCCGGCTCCTTCACCCTTCTGGCGCGCTCCTGCACGTCGGGAGGGCCAAGGCCGGGCGCGCAGTTCTACTTCATGCTGGCGGCCCTGGCCGGGGCGACGATATCGCCGTGGTCGATAGCGTTTCACTCCGGGGCCCGGAGGATCCGCGCGGAGACGCGCGCCCTGAGGGCGGAGGTGCTGGCCGGGTCCCTGGCTTCCCAGGCGATAATAGCCATGGCGATAATCACCGGCGCTGCCCTCGGCGGAACTTTGTCGCCCGGGAACCTCGCCGGCGCCCTCAGGCCGCTCGGCCATGTGGCGCCGTACGTGCTCGGCGCCGGGTTCATCGGAGGAAGCCTGCTGGCGCTCGCAGCGATATCGCTGTCATCCACGTGGAGGACCATAGGGGTCCTCGGGGCCAGGAGGGGGGCGGCTGTGTTCGAGCTGACGCCGGTGATCGAGGGAGGGGCGGCCATGGCGGTGGTCGTCATCGCGGGGAATCCGATAGACCTCATGGTGGACCTCATGGTGGCCGTGACACTGATGCTGCTGCCGCAGCTCTACCTGCTGGGGCGCGTGGCCTCGGAGGAGATCATGGGCCAGCACAGGCTCAGGGGGCTCAGGGCGCTGGCATACTGGCTCTCCTCCGCATTCATAGCGCTGAGCGGCGCGCTCGCCGTTGCTATGACCGTTAACTATCCAGCCCTCGCGGCAGGGCTTCCCGCCTCACGGCCGCGCCCTGCCCGCTGAAAGCGAGTAGAGGGCGGAGCCCCAGGATCATGAGCCCGCCCTCGTCGGGGGCGCGGCCTCCCGGGGTGCCCCTTCACCTCAGCCTGGTCCCCCACGGCCTCGAAGACTCCCATGCCCCGACAGCGCCCTCCCGATGTGCGCCGCACGCGACCGCCGCTCCGCCCCGGGCGGCGCAGGGTGCCGCGCCCATCCATCCCGCCTTTGCGCGCTGAAAATCGCGCGAAAACGAATTATTACCCTGAGGCAATCGTTCGCGCAGCGGGCATGGGCGCCAGGAACCTGGAATCGGTGATCGCGGAGCTCGTGAGCGTGGAGAGGCCCGCCGGCCTCCTGGCGCTCTCCGCGGCCGTCACGCTCGGCCTCTACGCGCTGGGGCTCCTGATGCTCAGGGTGCCGGCGCTCGGCGGCCACTACATATCCGTGTTCCCCGCGGCGTTCGCCGTGATATTCGCGCTCGCCGTCTACGGCCGCAGGTCCAGCGTGAGCGCGCTGAAGCTGTACCTGGTCACGATGCTCGTGTCGTACGTGACGATCGCGGCGCTCGCGGCCCCGCCCGGCTTCTACACGGCGCTGGCGTCCCCATCCACCGTGTCGCAGTTCGTCGAGCAGGTGGACAGCTTCAGGTCCGCTTACACGACGCTCCCGTCGATGTCGTTCGCGATATTCAGGCACAACCTCGAGATAGACCTCCTGTCGTACGTGCCGATAGTGGGCGCGGCGCTCCTCGGCTTCTCCATGATGGACACCTCCTCGCTCGTGTGGGCGGTCAGCGCTTCCTCCATGTGGAGCGGCTATCACCTGTGGTACGCCTACGTGCTCTCCATCCTCCTCGCCCCCGACACCTTCACGGAGTTCTCGTCCTACGCGATAGCCATGGCCGGGGGTTTCGAGCTCTACATGGCGCTGACCGGAGGGGGTCGCCGCAGGCTCCGGCTGTCCCTGGCGCTGCTGGCGCTCTCCATATGCTTGCTCTACGCGTCCGCCGTCATCGAGTCGTGGCTCATACTGTACGTGGGGCTCCGACGTCGACGGGCCGCCCCCGATCTCAACGCTAAAATATGGCGGCGTCCCGTCGGCGGGCAATGTCCAAGGTCCGCATACACGTCCACTCGTTCGAGGGCCGCAACTCCATGATCATCTGGCTCGGGGGGAGGCCCGTCCTGGTGGTGAGGGACGGCGACCGGTTCTACGGCATGGACGCGGTGTGCGCCCACATGGGTTGCGCGCTGCTCTCCGAGGCCCGGGGGACGATCGCCATCTGCCCGGCGCACGGCGCCAAGTACGACGTGAGGACCGGTCAGATGGTGGAGCCCCCGCAGATAAAGCCCGAGGTCCCGTGCGAGCAGGAGGAGGTAAGGGTCCCGCTGAGGACCTACAGGGTCACGATCGGGCCCGATGGACTGCTGGACGTGGAGCCAGCCCGTTAGGCCTCGCGCGGCGCGGACCCGGAGCCGCGTCGGCCCCCTCCCTGCCCTGAAGGGCGAGGCTTGTCGTTTTAACGTTAGAGCGGTGATCAGTACAATTAGTAACCGCCAATAATCTTTATATTATGCTTTCGTCCCGATTAGAAGTGAGATGAGAAGGAGAGCTATCTCCAGGGCCGCGCTCTGGACCATAATCGCTGTCGTGATAGTGGTCGCTGTGGTCGGCGGGGTGGCCGCCTGGTACGTCACCAGGCCCCCTCCGCCAACCCCGACACCCACTCCGACTCCAACGCCTACTCCCACCCCGACGCCGACGCACGCGATAGTCGGGCAGGTGACGATCGGGGTCGCCACCTGCCTGACCGGTCCGTTCGGAGCCGCTGGCGGGCAAATATTGAGGGCGGCTCAACTGGTCCAGGACCAGGTGAACGCGCAGGGCGGGATCTACCTGGCGAACGGGCCGAACGGGCCGGGCAACTACACGATAAACCTAGTGTGGACCGACGACCAGACGAACCCCTCCGTCGGGCCGACGGCGCTCCTCCAGCTGTACACCACCTACCACCCGGCCGTGGTGATAGGCACTGTGTTCTCGGGAGTCATGTATTCCGAGCTGTCCACGATCAGGCAGTACAACATAGTGTACATCCCAAACATAGGGGGCGTCGGAGGGGTAACGGTGTCCTCGACCAACTACAACCAGCCGCTCACGCAGGATGACATGATCATGCACATCGAGCCGACCGCTTACATGTTCGGGGCGCAGATAGCGGAGTTCCTCCACAAGTACAAGGGCCAGATAAATCCGACGGGGCCCATCAGGATAGTATACCTGGGCAAGCAGGGGGAGCCCACCGCCGTGGACGAGTTCAACGGGCTGAATCAATCCATATACGCGATGGGGCTCCAGAACGAGGAGGAGATAGTCGACGTCGAGTGGATCCCGGCGGCCACAACCAGCTTCGAGTCGGTGCTGAGCAGCGTCGCCTCACGGAATCCCAACGTGTTAGTGATAGCCGTGCCGCCTCCGCAGGTGGTGGGCATCCTTCAGCAGGGGGTCAGCTTCCCCCAGCTCCAGAACACCGTGGCCATCGCCTGGACGCCGGCGGATGATCCTAACGTCTATCGGCTCATAGGCAAGGCGGCGAGCTACTATCACTACTTCGTGATCGCGAACCTGCCGGCCACTGCCAACACGTCCAATGTGGCGCTGAACCAGCGCTGGCAGGTGTTCAGGAACGAGTACCTGGCGTTCGCCGGCGCGCCCTTCGGCTCGCTGGGCTCCTTCGGATTCGATCAGATGTACATGTCGCTCGCCGCCCTGATGAAGGCCGGCACCACCAATGCGAGCGCTGTGATAAGGGCGTTCGAAGGGCTGAGACCCAGCGACGTCCCGTGGCCGCTCGCCAACGTCTACACGCCGTTCCCGCCCAACAACACGCTCATAGGGCCGCCCTCCGCGGGGGTCCTCTACCACTCGGTCAACATGACGTACTTCTGGGTCGAGGCGTTCTACAACTCGACCAGCAGCTCCGTCTACACGCGGGTGGTCTGGCCGCCCCAGTACGCGACGATGCAGCCGGTGCTGTGAAGCCTCTCGCGTGAATTTTTATATTAATATTAATATTAATATTTTTATTTCAGCACTTCCTCTCTCCGGCTCCTTCCGGGGCGCCGACCTTATAAGAGACATGGTAGTGATCCTCTGGCAGTCGTGCGGCCATGCGGCCAACGCCCCTCAGGCTGACGGTGGGTCCGCTGATGTCCAACTCCTACCTGCTGTGCGACGGCCCGGAGTGCCTGCTCGTCGATCCCGGCGGCGATCCCGAGGCTCTGCTGGGCGCGGTTGGGCGCAGGAGGCTGAGGGCGGTCATCGCGACGCACATGCACTTCGATCACGTCTGGGGGGCGAGGCGGATCGTCGATGCCACCGGGGCGACGTTCATGGTTCACCGCGCTGACTGGGAGATCGCGGGGGACCTGCTGTCTCTGGCGGAGGAGCTGGGCTTCTCGGCCCCGGAGATCCCCCGGTCTGCGGAGTTCCTGGAGGACGGCCAGGTGCTTTGGCGCGGCCTCAGGGTCATTCACGCGCCGGGGCACACGCCCGGCTCGCTCTGCCTGATGGGCGACGGTTTCCTGCTGACCGGCGACACGCTGTTCGCCGGCTCCGTGGGGAGGGCCGACACCCCGTGGTCCGACCCCGACGCGCTCCCGCGCTCCGTGTGCCGCATTTATCGGGAGGTCCCCCATCACTACACGATACTTCCGGGCCACGGCCCCCCATCGACGGTGGGCGAGGAGGCCGAGCACAATCCGGTGATCAGCGCCCGCGCCTGCGGCGATCGGTCCAGCAGCGCGATCCTGTAGCCGTCGTAGGACCTCACCTCCCTGCAGCCGACGTCGATGGACGCGCCAAGCCTCCTGACCTGCGTGACCAGCGAGTGGTACTCGCCGGCCTCCCCTATTGGGCTTATGCCCATCCTCCTCGCGGACGCGAGGAACGGGCCGAGCTCGCCGCGGCCGACGCGCCTGCACACGAGCTCCCGGGCCCTCTCCTCAGCCCCTATCACCACGAACGAGAGCTCCTCCAGCTCCCCCTCGAGGACCCTCTCCTCGTCCATCCCCCAGAGCGGCTCCGAGAGCTCCGCGCCCGCCTCCGCCGCCAGCGCCTCCATGTACCTCAGGTGGTCCTCCACGCCCTGGTCGCCCGCCACTATCCGTGAGACGCCGAGCGACCTCATGAGCGCCGCCTCCTCGGCCATCTCCCTCCCCCTGTGGACCCTGAGCACCACCACGGGGACCGACATGGCGCCCGCCAGCTCCAGGGCCTTCGAGATGTTGATCAGGTGCGGCGACGGCCTCGGGAACTCGTAGACGAACGTGACGAACAGGTCGACCGGCCACTCCAGCAGCGCGGCGTAGACCGAATCCTTCCCGCCCGAGAACAGCGCGGCCCTCAGCGCCATCCCCATCGCGCAGTCCCGACTCGTTTTTATTTAACTCGTGCCCAACCGCCGCGATGCCCGAGTCCGTCTACGGAATCTACCGCATCCCGATAGAGCGCGTGAACGGGAACTCCTACCTGGTCGTCAGGGGCGACGAGGTGATCGTCGTGGACACTGGGATCCCCGGGAGCGCCGAGAGGATAATCGGGGAGGTCGGGGCGCTGGGGCCCGGGAGGAGGATCTCCGCGATAATACTCACCCACTACCACCTGGATCACTCGGGCTCGGCGGCGGATCTGAGGGCCGCGACCGGCGCCAAGGTGTACGTCCACGAGGCCGACGCGCCGTTCGTGAGCGGCGAGCGGAGGCCGCCGCTCCCCCCGAATGTCCCGAAGGAGACGCTGGACGCTTACTCGCAGATGAGGCCCGTGCGGCCCGACGTGGTCCTGAGGGACGGGGACGTCGTGTTCGGCTTCCGCGTCATCCACGTCCCTGGCCACACGCCCGGGTCCATAGCGCTCCACGACGGCAGGGCCCTCTTCGCCGGGGACAACGTGAACGTGAGGGATGGATCCATAGTGGGATCGCCCGCGCCCTACGACTGGGACAGCTCGATGGCGAAGGAGAGCCTCGGGAGGCTCCTGTCCCTCGAGTTCGATGTCCTGCTCCCGGGCCACGGCCCGCCGGTGATCGGGGACGCGGCCGCTAAGGCCAGGAGCGCCCTCAAGGTCCGAACGCTCGGCCTTCGAGCGCTGAGGTTGAGCGCTCCCGCCGCAGCGCGGGAGCCGAAGGTCCGCTCCCAACGTGATTCGCATAGTAAGGGTATTATAAAGCGCAATCTCAACTCCTCCCTGTATCGAATGAGCGGGGCGGGGACATCTGAGGATTACGAGGCGCTGGTCCCCGATGGATCCTACAGGACCGCCTGCAGGGCCTGCGCCAACGGCTCATGCGGCGTCACGGTGGAGGTGAGGGGCGGGAGGCTAGCATCCATCAGGGGCGACCCATCGGATCCGGTGAGCCGCGGTTACGTGTGCGCGAAGGCCCTCGCGTCGAGGGAGCTCCTGGAGAACCCCCTCCGCATCAGGAGCCCCATGATCAGGGATGGCGACCGGTGGAGGGAGGCCTCCTGGGACGAGGCCCTCGGCCTGATCGCGAGGAGGCTCTCCGAGATACGCGACGAATACGGACCGGAGGCCATAGCCGTGGCGACCGGCTCCCCCCGCTACGATATCTACGAGTGGCTGTACGTGGGCTTCGCCGGGGCTCTCGGGACCCCCTCCATACTCGCGGTCTCCAATTTCTGCTTCGTCCCCCGCGCGGCGATGGGCGAGCTCCTGGTGGGGGGACACGTGGTGGTCGACTACGACGGCGATCCCCGGCTCGTGATGGTCTGGGGCGCGAACCCGATGGAGTCGAACCCGGACGAGTACAAGTATCCCCAGCTCGACGCGGCGCTCAGGAGGGGCGCCGAGCTCGTGGTGGTGGACCCCAGGAGGACGGCGCTCGCTGCCAGGGCCGACATCTGGCTCAGGGTGAGGCCCGCCGCGGACCTCCCGCTCGCGCTCGGGATGGCGAAGGTCATAGTGGAGGAGGGGCTCTACGACCGCGACTTCGTCGGGAATTACTCCTGCTGCTTCGGCGAGTTCCGCGACCGCCTGTCCAGGATATCCCACGCCTGGGTGGAGGAGGCCTCGCGCGTGGGGCGCCGGGACTACGCGAGGGCCGCCGAGGAGTACGCGACCGCCAAGCCCGCGGCCATCCACTGGGGCGTCGGGGTAGATCAGGGGGCCAACTCGGCGTACACAGCCTATGCGCTCCTTGATCTGATGGCCCTCACCGGGAACCTGGACGCGCCGGGCGGCAACGTGATCTTCGACCCGCCGCCCGTGGTCCCGAGCGGCGGCATGTTCCCCGGGCTGCCGGAGGGGGCCAGGGCCAGGACGCCGGGGAGGGAGTACAGACTCGCCTGGGAGAGGGTCAGGCCCCCCCACCACCTGATATGGGACGCGATCCTGACGGGGAAGCCATATCCCGTGAGGGCGATGTTGGTGTTCGCGGCGAACCTCCTGGTCACGAGGCCCAACTCCCTCAAGATATGGAGGGCCCTGCGCTCCCTGGATCTCCTGGTCGTAGCGGACATGTTCATGACCCCCACCGCGAGGCTCGCGCACGTCGTGCTGCCCGCCGCGTCGTGGCTCGAGCGCGATGAGATAGCGGATCGCGGGAAGTTCCACGGCCGCGCCTTCGCCAGGAGGAGGCTGTTCCGGGTCGGCGGGGCCAGGAGCGACGCCGAGATCCTCCTGGACCTGGGGAGGAGGATGGGGCTCCCGGGCTTCAGGTGGGGGAGCGTCCGCGAGTTCCTGGACGAGGCCCTGCGCCCCTCCGGCCTCACGTGGGATGAGTTCTCCTCCCTGGGGCGCCTGAGGGGGCCCGTCCGCTACCACAAATACCGCGCGTCGGGGTTCCCCACCCCCTCGGGGAAGTACGAGTTCGTGAGCGGGAAGCTGGAGGAGTGGGGATACCCCGGGTTCCCGGAGTTCAGGGACCCCGTGGCCACGGACGATCGCTACCCGTTGATCCTGATAACGGGCGCCAGGAGGCTCCCGTACATGGCGTCGGAGGGGAGGCAGCTGAGGTCGCTGAGGAGGCTCCGCCCGTGCCCGGAGGTGGAGATCCACCCGGAGACCGCGGCCAGGCTGGGGATATCGGACGGCGACTGGGTCGCGATAGAGACGGGGAACGGGAGGATATACCAGAGGGCCAGGCTGAACCCCTGGCTGGACCCGCAGGTCGTGTCGGCCGAGTACGGGTGGTGGTACCCGGAGATGGAGGACGACAGGTCGTGGACCCTCTCCAACGTGAACGTGCTCACGAGCGACGGCCCGCCGCTGGATCCCCTCATGGGCGGGGCCCTGCTCAGGGGGCTGGCGTGCAGGGTGGAGAGGGCGGGGCCCGGGGAGGTCCCCCTGGACGATGAGTGCAGGCCCCGCCGATCGCGGCCCAGGGACCCGAACCCGCGGCCGCCTGGTTAAGGGCCCGGCGCTCCGCCCCGGCTGAGCTACGGGCCCGCCCTCGGCGAGCGACCCTCTCCACGTCAACCTGCCGGAGCGCATGAGCCATCGCCTTAAAGACTAATCGATGAGCTTGGATTCGAGGGGAGCAATCCGCCCATCCGATGGCCTCAGATCCAGATCCGGGGGACTCCTCATCACCGCGCGCTGCTCACAGCACCCCTCGGGTAGAGGGTTCGAGCGAGCCTCCGATGGCCCGCGAGCCGGCCATCGCGCTCACGTCCTCGCGGGGCTTCGCGCTCATCAGCTGGGATCCGGGGAGGCGCCCGCTCGAGCGGAGGGAGGGCATGCCCAGGCGGCTGGACGTGCTGCGCCCGATTTTCTCGCTCGGGCGGGAATCGGGCTTGAGGCGACGGAGCCCCGGGAAGCGAGCAAAGGTAATATACCTCAATTAGAGATGACCTAATTGATGAAGGGAGACCCTAAAATACTGACCAAGAAGGAGAGGGACTGCCTCCTAGCGATATATCGTGACCTGGAGTCATCGGGCCTGCCCCCGAGGCTCACGGACCTCGCGAGGGCCATGGGCGTCAGGCCGCCCACCGCGCTGGAGCTCGTCAGGAGGCTGATGGAGAAGGGCGTGGTCGAGAGGAGGAGGGGGCTGATAGCGCTCTCCGAATCCGGCAGGAGGGAGGCGCTGAACATACTTGCCGTCCACAGGGCGCTCGAGGTCTTCTTCGCTGGATGCGGCATGAGCGCGGACGAGGCGTGCAGCCTCGCTGGCCAGATCGACTACATCGTCGAGAGCAGGCTGCCCCCCGGGAACTTGCTGGAGGCGCTGGGGAACCCCACCCAGTGCCCCCACGGGTACCCCATACCGGGGGGATCCGCGCGGAGGTGACCCGAAGTGGAGCTCGCGCAGCTGCTGGGCCTCAGCGGGATGGGCCTCGCCGGCCTCCTGCTCCTATCGTACGTACTGGGCCTGCTGCATGGGGCGACGCCGGACGAGCACACGTGGCCCATAACCTTCTCCTACTCGGTGGGAACCTTCTCAACGAGGGGAGGGGCGAAGGCCGGCCTCGTCTTCTCCTCGGGATTCACGCTGCAGCGCGCCATACTGACAGAGCTCGCGTACTTCGCGCTCGCCTCGATCCTGAATACCGCGCTGTTCTTCGGCCTCGTATACGTGGTCGTCGGGATCGTCATGCTGGCCGCGGGCCTCTACATAGCCAGCAGGGGGAAGTACCTCCACTGGCACTACATGGAGGAGAAGCTGGGCGTCGCGCTCGGGATCCACAGGAAGGGGGAGCGTCGCCCAGAGGAGGGAGTTCGAGCACGAGGTGAACCCCTTGTTCTCGGAGGCCGGGGACCTCACGAAGCCCGTGCCGGTGAAGCTCGCGTTCCTGCACGGCCTGGTCGCCGGATGGGGCGTGGGCGCGTACGCGCTCATACTCATGACCACGGTGGCGCCCGCGATGCCGAGCCCCCTCCTCGCGTGGATGCCCGGGGCGCTCTTCGGGGTCGGCACCATGACGATGCAGGTGGCATGGGGCGCCGGATTCGCGCGGTGGCTGACGTCCATGAAGCACCTGAGCCGGGAGGGAGTGGCGCTCGTGGGCAAGACCATAACGTACTACGTCCTGACGTACGGCGGCATAGTGTTCGCGGCGGCGGGCGCGCTCGTGATGGCGTTCCCATGGGTGCTCAACCTGTCGCTGCCCACCGGCATAGGCATCCCCAACCTGGACGCGATAGACATAGGGTTCGTGCTGGTCATAGCGACGGTCGCGGTCCTGGGGTTCGCCGGGTACCGGATGGGGGTCAGGAGGGCGCGTTCCCTCGGCCTGGTGTCGCCGGGCAGTCGATATCGATATCGATGTAGACATAAAGCGTATATTCCCAGGGGCCTCAGGCCCCCTGCCATGAGGCGCAGCGCGATCGTGGCCCTGATACTCGCATCCCTCATCGTCGCGGCGCCCGCGCGGATGGTCGCCGCGTCCGCCGGGCCCCTCATCATCTCCGGCTCCACGTGGGGATCGCAGGGATCCCCCATGGCCACCGAGCCGGGCTCCACGTACGTCCCCTACACCGTGTACCTCACTAACGCGGGACAGTACCCGGCGGAGAACGCCTCCATAAGGCTTTATCCGACGTACCCGATCAGCTTCTCGCCCGGCGCCGCGCGGGCGATCAATTTCACCTACATACCCCCGGGGGCCACGGTCCCCGCGGTCTTCTACCTGAACGTGGCGCCCGGCGCATCCGACGGCGTCTACAACATCTCCGCGTTCGTCAACTACACGGTCGTCTCGTACAGGGGCTCCACCGTCTACAATTACACGCAGCACATGCAGGCGCCGGTCACCCTCTACGCGGCGCCCGCCGCGTACGCCGCCTACTGGGGCTCCCAGTCCTCGCCGGCCGCGGCCTACCCGGGGATGCAAGGCTCCTCGCTCACCGTGGTCGTGGGCAACTCGGGGACCGGCCCGGCTTACAACGCCACGGTGTCCATCTCCGCCTCCGGCCCCATAGACCTGGTCACCGACAGCGTGAGCGTCGGCACCATCCCGCCGGGCTCGCAGGTGCCGGTCTCGTTCGTGGCCGGGGTCTCCCTGAACGCCACGACCGGGGAATATCCGGTCAACGTGACCATCCGCTACAACGGCGGCCTGAGCGCGTCGAGCATAGTCTACGTCCCCGTCTCCCTGGCGCCCGCGGTGTCCGTCCAGGGGTACGGGCTGGCGCAGGGCAAGGCCTTCCCGGGCGACGACGACGTCGCGCTCCAGGTATACCTCGTCAACACGGGCAACGTGACCGCGCGGGACGTCGCAGCTACGGTCTCGCTGCCGAGCCCTCTCGAGCCGGCCTACCCGGGATCCACCCAGGAGGTTGTCGGGATGCTGCCCCCCGGCCAGCCCGTCCCGCTGACCTTCAGGTTCGACGTCCCTCAGGGCGCCTCCTCCCCGGAGGACCTGTACGTCCCGCTCTACGTCACGTACGAGGGCGGCGCCGCGAGCTTCCTGATACCGGTCCGCGTGAGCCCGCTCGCGGACTTCACGGCCGAGCCCTACTCGGTGCCCCAGCTCTCGCAGGGCGCCTCGAACGTCAAGGTCTCATATGAGATAACGAACGTCGGGAACGTCACGGCGAAGTTCGTTTCGGCTCAGCTCGTGCTGCCCAACGGGCTCTCGGGGAACGCCTTCACCTACGTCGGGGATCTGCCGCCCGGGGGGAGCGGCCTGGCCACCTTCAGCCTCGACGTGTCCTCGGGCGCGCCCGTCGGCAACTACTCGGCCATACTGGAGCTGACGTGGATCCAGTCGAATGCGCCAGGGAGGCAGTTCACCCAGGAGATACCGGTGACGCTCCACGTCGCCGAGGGGTCCGTCCAGCTGATCGAGTCGTGGCTCGCGTCCTCCGCGGGGATGATCGCCATAGCCGTGGCGATCGTCGCGGTGGTCGCGGCGCTGGCCATCGCCCTCTCGAGGGCGAGGCGGTCCGGATGAGCTACGCGGTCGAGACCGAGAACCTGACGAAGGCGTTCAACGGGTTCGTAGCGGTGAACGGCGTCTCGATAAGGGTCAGGAGGGGCACCATATTCGGGCTCCTGGGCCCGAACGGCGCCGGCAAGAGCACGCTCCTCAGGATGGTGTGCACGCTCCTGAGGCCCACCTCCGGCAGGGCCTACGTGGAGGGGTTCGACGTGGAGAGGGAGCCGAACAGCGTCAGGAGGATAATCGGGGTGGTCCAAGAGAAGCTCCTGCTCTACCCCGTGCTCACGGCCAAGGAGAACCTGGAGCTCTTCGGGAGGCTCTACGGGATAGATGGGGAGGAGCTCAGGCGCAAGGTGAGGGACCTCCTGGAGGAGGTCAAGCTCTGGGGCTTCCGCGACAGGCCCGTCGGCACCTTCTCCACTGGGATGAGGCAGAGGCTCAACATAGCGAGGGCGCTCATCCACGACCCGCGGGTCATAATATTGGACGAACCCACGAACACCCTGGACCCCCAGAGCGTGCGCTGGGTCAGGGACTACGTCAAGGGGCTGAAGGGGAGGGGGCTCACGGTCATAGTCACGACGCACGACATGCACGAGGCCGAGGAGCTGTCGGAGGAGCTCGCGATAATGGACAGGGGGCAGGTCCTCGACGTGGGCCCGGTGAACGAGCTCAAGTCCAAGTATCACGCCTCCACGGTGGAGGACGTGTTCCTGGAGCTCACGGGGAGGGAGCTCCGGGACGAGCTCTCCGGGAGGATAAGCGGGAGGGGGTGGAGGCGACGCCGCTCGGGTCCGGGATCCGCCACGCTCTCCTGATAGCGAGGAAGGACCTCACGGAGTTCTACAGGGTGAGGCCCAGGCTCGTCACAATGATACTCTTCCCGATAATACTGATGCTGCTCTTCGGCTACATGTTCCCGTCGAGCGGATCGGTGAGCCACGTGCCGATAGCGGTGGTCGTGCAGGACCAGAGCCCCCAGGGGCTGGCGATCGCGCAGAGGTTCACCTACCTGGCGCAGTCGTCCGGGCTCCTCGACGTGGAGACCACGGACTCCCTGAGCTGGGCCCAGCGGCAGCTAGTCATGAACAACGTCTACGCCATAGTGATATTCCCCCGGGGGCTGGGCGCGCAGCTGTCGTCCGGAGGCGGGACCGTGGAGGTGATACTCGACCAGCTCAACCCGACCCTGGACAGCGCCGTGAGGGGCGAGATAGCGCAGATATTCTCGCAGATGGACGCCCCGGCGCAGATCTCCGCGGGGTTCCCGGCCTCCCCGGGGACGCTCGACGTGGTCTTCCAGGGGCTGGTGCCCGGGGCCACGGGCAGCTTCGAGTTCCTCGCGCCCGGCATCGTGGCGATGACCGCGATAGTGGGCGGGCTGTCGGGGCTCGCCATGACGTTCTCCAGGGAGAGGGAGCTGGGGACGCTCGACGGGCTCCTCATGGCCCCCATATCCAGGCTATCCATCCTGTTCGGGAAGGGCATCGCGCAGATAGTAAGGGGCGCAATGAGCAGCGTGATAGTGTTCGTGATATCGGTCGCGCTCTTCGGCGTCAAGGTCTACGGCAACCCCCTGCTGATGATACTCGTGCTCCTCGAGGGGATACTCGCGTTCACCGGGATGGGCATGCTGTTCACGAGCTTCGTGAGCGAC
This sequence comes from Nitrososphaerota archaeon, assembly GCA_009903775.1. Classification (GTDB taxonomy): domain Archaea; phylum Thermoproteota; class Nitrososphaeria; order Conexivisphaerales; family Conexivisphaeraceae; genus Conexivisphaera. Next base: position 20,900 of record WYEM01000052.1, read on the forward strand.
CAGGAGTCGGCGCAGCTGATCATCATGATGATACAGTTCCCGATGATATTCCTGAGCGGCGCGCTCTTCCCGCTGCTCCAGCTGCCGTGGTGGCTCAGGATGATATCGTACATACTGCCCCTCACCTACGTGGTCTCCGCCTTCAGGGCCGAGATGGTGCTGAACGCCCCCTTCTCCGCAATAGCGCCCCAGGTCTACGGGCTGGCGATATTCACGGTCGCGGTCTTCGCGCTCGCCGTGCCGCTCTTCCAGCGCGCGGTCACTAGGTGAGCTCCGCCATCACAGCAGCTCCGCGACCTTCCTCAGATCGTCCACGCAGCGCGCCCCGCGGCCCCCGCACCCGCGCCTGTCCAGGAGGTAGGCGTCCACCCCCGCGCTCAGGGGCATCTCCAAGTCCCACACCGGGTCGTTCCCCACGTGCACAATCTCGCCGGGCGCCACGCCCAGGCGCCTAGCCGCCTCCCTGTAGAAGTCCGCGTACTTCCTCGGGACGCCGAAGTCCGAGACGCAGGACATGATGGCGTGGAACCTTATCCCGAGGACCTCCTCGTAGACCTCCGCGAAGATCCTGGCGCTGTTCGTCGACGCCACCAGTAGGACCCCGTCGCCCAGCCCCCTGAGCAGCTCCTCGGCGTCGGGATACATCCTGATCCACCCCGCGTTCTCCAATATCAGCGCGCGCGGATCCGCATCTATGCCGAACCTCCTCAGCCAGTAGTCCGGCATGTACCACCTCAGGTCCATGGGCCCCACCTCATCGTAGGCGGTCCGGACCACGCGCTGGGCCTCCTCCAGCGGGACACCCTTGCGCTCCGCGTAGAGCTCAGGCATGAACTCCATCCAGAAGTGCTCCGCGAAGCGCTCGTCTATGATGGTGCCGTCGAGGTCCACCGAGAGGACCCTGATGCCGCTGGACGCCGCAGGATCGCCCACGTGCCCTCAAATGGTCGGGCTCCTTTTAAACGTCGGGGGCGTGGAGCGCTCGCATGGACCGCGCGGCAACAGGCTCCGTTACCTTAAGCCGACCATCGATGAGTCTAAATCCGAGGGAGCCCTCCGCCCGATTTGCCATGACCACCAACCCGATCCAGATCAGGAGGAGGACTCCCCTTCCGGTCATGGCCCACGCTGTCATCCTTATTTCTCGGGCCTCTCGCTGAGGCGCGCCGCCAGGTCCCTGAGGCCCATCAGTAGGAGCCAAGTGTCGATATGGAGGTGGGCGCAGAGGCCGGGCCCAATCCTCGGATCCATCGGCGCGGATCCTAGGGAGGTGCGTCGCATAATCATCGATGAGGCGATGGTGGACCTGGGAGGGACCCCGGCGTGGATCTGGGTCGCCTTCGAGCCCGACCTCCATGCGATGCTCGACTTCCACGCAGCCCGCGCGGGAACTCCATAGACGCCTACCTGTTCATCGGGAGGCTCGTCCGCAGGTACGGCGGGGTCCCCATCTACACGGACGGCGCGGGATGGTACGCCGATGCGTGCAGGTGGGCGGGCGCCGAGCACATAGTCTACGATCGCCCCCTGAGGAACCTCATGGAGCGCATGATCCAATACATCTAAGGATAGGACCGAGGCCTTCGACGACCCCTTCCCCGTCGGCGGGCGCAGGCTCGCGTCCGGGCGCGCGTTCGAGCGCATGCGTAACTGGCTGTCAGCGTTCACGTCCATGCACGACTTCGTGTTCGAGGACGGGGATCTGGGGAGGCCCCCGCTGGTGTGGGAAGAGGAGGGAATGCCGCGGTGGCTGGACGTGCTGCGCCCGATCCTCTCGCTCGGGTGGGAGGTGGGCTTAAGGTAACGGAGCCCGGCAACATAAAGAAACCCTTAAAAATAGGATAAACTAATCATCCATTATGGAATCGCGCATTCGTCCACGTGGGCATTGTGGAGAGCATGGGCATCCGCGCGGGCATCGCGGAGGCCGCTGGGGCGGCGCCCTAGATCCGCTGCCGATCCTGGAGCGCGCCGGGCTGAGGCCCGGGATGTCGCTGCTCGATCTGGGCTCCGGCGCCGGCAGGTTCTCCATACCCGCTGCCGGCGTGGCGTCGAGGGTCCACGCCATCGACATATCGGAGGACGCCGTTAGATCGCTCCTGGAGGAGGCCTCGAGGCTGGGCCTGGGGAACCTGACCGCCTCCGTCGGTGACGCCGCGGGCGACCTGGGGTTCGATGGCGAGTTCGACATGGTGCTGCTCGCCAACGTCCTCCACGGCTTCGTGGTCGCCGGCACCGCGGATCGCGTGCTGGAGAACGCGAGGAGGGCCCTCCGGCCGGGCGGCCGCGTCCTCGTGCTGGAATTCAAGAAGGACTCGCCATCGCCCCCCGGGCCCCCGTCCTACATGAGGATCCGGGAGGAGGACCTCATCGAGACCGCGTCCCGCCACGGCCTCGAGCCCATCGATCGCTTCGAAGCGGGCCCCCATCACTACGCGGTTGTGTTTCAGCGGAAATCGTGAGCTATCCCCTCGGAGCAGGATCCGTCGCGTCGGCTCCGCGAAATGCGCGCCGCCCCCTCGCGCCCCAGCTCGTCCCACGTTCCATCGGAGTAATGGCTGACGGCTCCCCCGTCCCCGACGTACGTCCCGCAGAACCTGCAGAATCCCCCCTCCATGCATGAGCCGCACGTGGGGCACGTCCTGCGCGGATCGGAGCACCTCCCCGGCCTCTCGATGCACATCCCCTCCATCACCCTGTACAGGTGGACGTGAGCCCTCGACGGGAATTTTATCCCGGTCGTCCTGTGGAGTTCGACCGCGTCGCGGAGCTCCACCCCCGATGACCAGCGCGCGATCAGCCCCATGGCGCCGGATCCCTCAGTGATGGGGACCTTCTCCCTCCACGCTATATTCCCCAGGCCCCGCCTATCCAAGTACCTCCTCATCAGCAGCTTCCCGTATCTGCGCCCGTTGACGTCGCCGATCTTGCACTCGAGGGGGGTCTCCAGCGCTATCCTCCTCGCGTCGTCGGTGTAGAGCGGGAGCTCCACGCCTATTCCCAGCGCGAACCCCAGGTCCCTGGACGCGAACCTGGATCCCGTGAGGACCCTGGAGTACCACCTGTCCACGCCGCGCTGGTCGTAGCCCAGGAGGAAAGGGTAGCCCAGGAAGAGCTCGTCTCCCCCGTCCCCCGTCGCGGCGCATCCGCATCCCCCATCGCGCGCGGCCCTCAGCCCCAGGCACGCGGCGGTATCGGCGGCTATCTCCACCGGATCGATGGACCTCGTGACCGAGATCGCTTTCCTCTCGCATTCCTCCACCAGATCCGGGTCGACCGGTGCCCTGAGCAGCTCCAACCCCAGCGCTTCGGCCGCGCTCGCCGCGAACCTCGCATCGACCCCGCCCGGCAGCTCCACGGTGACCAGCCTGGGCCTGATGCCCGCCTCGACGGCCGCGGCGGCCACGAACGTGGTATCTATCCCCCCGGAGAAGAGCACGCAGTCGCATCCCCTGTCGCGAAGTAGCGACGCGATGGACGCGGCGAGCTCGTCCCCGAAGACATCACAGTTCACGCGGAGGGAACGGGCCGGAAAGTATTTATACCATATGGATGGATAGTCCATCCAATGAGAAGGAAGGCATCGTCATCGGTCGCGGTCTCGCTGATAGTAGTCGCCGTGGTCGTGGCAATATCCGCGGCGTACATAGGGCATCAGTTGAGCGCCTACTCCGCCCAGGTCTCGGAGCTCTACTCAGCGGTCAGCTCGCTCAACAGGACGGTGGCGTCCCAGGCCTCCGCCATAAGCTCGATCGCGTCGCAGCAGCAGTCCATCCAGTCGCAGCTGAGCTCGCTCAACAGGACGGTGGCGTCCCAGGCCTCCGCCATAAGCTCGATCGCGTCGCAGCAGCAGTCCATCCAGTCGCAGCTGAGCTCGCTGGAGAGCTCCATGAGGTTCCCCGCCTCCGCGGTCGACGCCACGGGCCAGCAGATAGTGGTATACTCGGAGCCCACTAGGATAGTGTCGCTGATGCCGAGCGACACAGCCATCCTCTTCGCGGTCGGCGCCGGCCCGCAGGTCGTGGGGGTCGACAAGTACTCGAGCTGGCCCCCCTGCCTGTCGGCGCTCGAGGCGAACGGGACCGTGAAGGACATCGGGAGCGGCTGGTACCCGAACCCGGAGGTGATACTCTCCGCGAGGCCCGACATGGTCTTCGGCGTGTCCAGCGTCCCGAGCAACCACGCGCTCAAGCAGCAGTTCGCCGCCTACGGCATCCCCGTGGTCCTCCTCCCCGATAACACGATAGAGGACGTCCTGCAGAGCATCTACACAGTCGGGAGGCTCACGGGCCACACCGGGACGGCGCAGCTGCTGGCCGAGAACGTGACCGCCGAGCTCTCGTACGCGGAGGGCAGCACTATTGGGCTCAACAGGACGTCCGCCGCGCTCATAGTGTGGCCCTCGCCGATCTGGGTGGCCGGCAACGGCACCTGGGAGGACCAAATGATCACAGCCGCCGGCGGGTCCAACGTCTTCTCGAAAGTCAGCGGGTGGGGGCCGGTCGATCCCGAGGCGCTGCTGGCTGCCAGGCCCCAGGTGATAATATACGCCGCGGGGCACGGCCAGCTCAACTACACCGAGTTCATGTCCACGCTGTACCAGAAGCTGGGGCCGGCCGCCGACAGCGTCCCGGCCATAGCGAGCGGCCGCGTCTACGCGGTCACCGGGGAGTACAACGACTGGCTCACGGAGCCGGGGCCCTTCGTCGGATACGGCACGATACTGCTCTCGGTCCTCCTCCACCCCGAGGCCTACGGCATGAACTACACGTCCATACCCCACGTGGTCTCCCCCGGCACGCTCAGGCTGCCGGTCCCCGCGTCGGTACCCGTAATAAGCACCCCGCGGTGCGCGTCGGCCGTGAGCTCCCCATGAGGGGCGGCCTCCTCCATCTCCTCCTCCCGGTCTTCTTCGCGCTATCCCTGTTCCTCGGGCCCTACGGGCTCATCAACCCGTTCTCCCACGGCCTGGGGGCGTTCGTCCTCGAGCTCAGGCTCCTCAGGGCCCTCGCAGCCTCGCTCGTCGGGCTCGCCCTCGCCGCCTCCGGCTCCGGGCTGCAGGCGCTCCTCAAGAACCCCCTCGCTGATCCCTACATACTCGGCGTCTCGTCGGGCGCGGCCCTCGGGGTGCTGGCGACGATCGCCGCCGGCTTCATCTGGCCGCTCGCGGTGTCTCTCTCGGCCCTCCTGGGGGGGCTCGCGGCCCTCGCTCTCGTCATGGCCGTCTCGTCCGCGCTCGGCCTGACGAGGACCTCCATGGTGCTCGCCGGCGTCGCCCTCTCCTACGCCCTGAGCTCCATCGACATGATCATCATGATGGACCTGGGGCCCGCGGTCCAGGGATCCCTCGCGTGGCTGTTCGGGACGGTCGCCTACGCGCTCTGGGGCGAGCTGGCCTACGCGGCGCCGCTGATGGCCGCGGGCGCGGCATGGATATTCCTGAGGGCGGGCCACCTGGAGTCGCTGATGCTGGGGGACGACGTGGCGGAGTCCATGGGCGTGAGGGCGCGCAGGCTGAGGGCCGAGGTGGCGGTGGCCTCGGCCCTCTCGACGTCCGCGGCGGTCGCGGTGGCCGGCCCCGTGGGCTTCGTCGGGCTCGTGGCCCCGTGGATCGCCAGGCTGGGATCCGGGGGGGCATTCCGCAGGATCTACCCGCTCTCCCTGTCGCTCGGCGCCTCGCTCACGGTGGCCGCGGACCTGGCCTCGAGGTTCGTGGAGCCCGGGGGCATGGCGCCCCTGACCTCGATAACGGCCCTCATGGGGGCCCCAGTGCTCGTCTACCTGCTGGCGAGGTGGCGGGGTTGAACCCTGTGCTGGAGGCCGACTCGCTATCCCTCGCCTACGGCGGCCGCGTCGTGCTGGAGGGGCTGAGCTTCGAGGCGTACCCGGGCGAGGTCCTCGCGGTGGTGGGGCCCAACGGGGCCGGGAAGACTACGCTGCTCAGGGCCCTCTCGGGCTCGCTGGAGGTGGCCGGCGGCGCCCTGAGCTGCTGCGGATTCTCCGCGGCGGCCGGCGAGCGCCTGGGCGCTGGCGACCGCATCTCCTACGCGCCCGCGTACCCGGACGTCGATCCCTGGATCTCCGCGCTCGACCTGGTGCTCTCCTACAGGATGGGGCCCCGCAGGCCCTGGGCGAGGCCGTCCCGCGAGGACGTGGGCGCGGCCCTGGAGTCGCTCCGGCGCCTGGGCGCGGCGGCGCTCGGCCCCCGGAGGACGTCCGAGATGAGCACCGGCGAGCTCAAGATGGTGATGCTGGCCGCGGCGCTCTCCAGGCGCTCCGACGTGCTGCTGCTGGACGAGCCGCTCGCCTACCTGGACCTGAGGAACCAGTCGATCGCCATGTCCGCGCTGAGGGCCGAGGCCCGCAGGGGCGCGCTCGTGCTCGTGGCCTCGCACGAGCTGCACCTGCTGAGGCTCTACGCCGACAGGGTCCTGGTGCTCTCGGGCGGGAGGGCGGTCGCGATGGGGCGCGTGGACTCCGTGCTCAGCGAGGACCTGCTGGAGAGGGCCTACGGCGTGCCCCTCAGGGAGGAGCGCGCCCTGGTCCCGTCGATCCATCGAGCGGGCGGCGCGCGGGAGCGGCGTAGTTACTGTAATTATTTCCGTTGCGGGGCCCCCGGGCGATATTAATATAAGGTGGGCAAGAAGCCATGCGAGGATGGATCACGAGCCTGAGACCGGCTTCGGCTGGGAGCTCGAGGACGGCACCCACGTCTACACGAACAGCACGCTGGAGGGCCCCGTCCTGGTGTACGTCAAGGGCGGGAAGATCGTCAGGATCGAGCCGCTGAAGCTCTCGCCCGAGGATCCCGAGTCCTGGACGATCGAGGCCCGCGGGCGCAGGTTCTCTCCCCCCAGGAAGGCGCTCGTCCCCTCCTACATACTGGCCGAGAGGGCGAAGGTGTACTCCCCCAAGCGCGTCCTCTACCCGATGAAGCGCGTGGACTTCGATCCGAACAAGAAGGACAGGAAGGCCGAGAACAGGGGCAAGTCGGGCTACGAGAGGATAAGCTGGGAGGAGGCGCTCGACATACTCGAGCAGGAGATAACCAGGGTGCACAAGACTTACGGCCCCGGCGCCATCGGCACGACCTCCTCCTCCCATCACTCCTGGGGCATCATAGGGTACAGGCTGAGCGCCTACCTGAGGTTCATAGATATACTGGGCGTGACCTACGCTGATCACAACCCGGACAGCTGGGAGGGCGCGCTCTGGGGCGCCGTCCACATGTACGGCTTCAACTGGGGCGTCGGAGTGCCGGAGCAGAACGACCTCCTGACGGACGCCCTCCAGAACACCGAGATGATAGTGCTCTGGTCGGCAGACCCGGAGACCACCCTGGGCACGTACGCGGGCTACGAGAGCAACCCGTGGCGCCAGTGGCTCAAGGAGCTGGGCGTCAAGTTCGTGATAATAGATCCCTTCTACAACTATACGGCGGTCAACTTCGCTGACAAGTGGATAGCCCCGAGGCCGGGCACCGACACGGCGCTCGCCGCGGCCATAGCCTACGTCTGGATAAGCGAGGGGACGTACGACAAGGAATACGTGGAGAAGAGGACGATCGGCTTCGAGAAGTTCAGGGACTACATAATGGGCAGGGAGGACGGGGTCCCGAAGACCCCGGAGTGGGCCGAGAGGATAACCGGCGTGCCGGCCCGCGAGATAAGGGCGCTCGCCAGGGAGTGGGCCAGGAAGAGGACGATGCTCGGCTTCGGCAGCAGGCCCGGCATGGGCGGCGCCGGCCGCGCCGCCTACGGCCACGAGTGGGCCAGGTACATGGTGGCGCTCCAGGCTATGCAGGGCGCCGGGAAGCCCGGCGTCAACTGGTGGTCCACGAGCACCGGGTCCCCCACCACGCCCAACGTGCCGGAGGACTCCAACCCATACGGCTTCTTCTTCCCGGGCTACGGCGACGGCGGGATATCGGGCGACACGGGGTACACCGGCGCGGCCAGGATCCTGCCGCGCGGCTTCGTCAGGATCCCGGTGACCGACAGGATCAACCAGCCCGGCGGGCAGCACGTGCTCAGGCTCTTACTCCCCGAGGCCATAATGAGCCCCCCAGTGGAGTGGAGGGGCAAGGGCTTCAACACGATATCCATAGAGGCGCAGTTCAAGAAGTACAAGTACCCGGAGGACGGCTACTCCGAGATAAGGATGTTCTGGCGCTACGGCGCCGCCTACATAGGCACCATGACCAACACCAACAGGTGGGTCAGGATGTACAGGAGCCCCAAGCTGGAGTTCGTCGTGAACCAGAACCCGTGGTTCGAGGGGGAGGCCAAGTTCGCCGACCTCATACTCCCGGCGGCGACCAGCTTCGAGCGCTGGGACATAGGCGAGTTCTCCAACATATCGGGCCAGTCGCTCGAGAGCGTGCAGTTCGTCAACCACAGGATAATAGCGCTGAGCATGAAGGCGATAGAGCCGCTCGGGGAGTCCAAGAGCGACTACGACATATTCGCCATGGTCGCGAAGAGGCTGGGCTTCTACGAGAAGTACACCGAGGGAGGGATGACGCAGCTGGACTGGGTGAGGAGGTTCTTCGAGAGGAGCGACCTGCCCAAGTACATCTCGTGGGAGGAGTTCAAGAGGCGCGGCTACTTCGTGGTCCCGGTCAAGAAGCGCCCCGTGACCCCGGCGCTCAGGTGGTTCTACGAGGGGAGGAGGAGGGACACCATAGGGGCCGGGCCGGCCGGGGGCGGCGTGATGGGGATGCCGGACGGCACGGGCCTCGGCACCCAGAGCGGCAAGATAGAGTTCGAGTCGAACAGCCTGAAGAGGTTCGACCCGAACGACCCCGAGAGGCCGCCGGTCCCGCACTACATACCCTCGTGGGAGGGGCCCGACACGCCGCTCGCGAAGAAGTACCCGCTCCAGCTGATGACGCCCCACGCGAGGTACAGCTTCCACACGCAGCACGACGCCAAGGAGACCTGGATCGATGAGATACCGGAGCACAGGAGGAGGGGGCCGGACGGCTACTTCTACAGGGTGATGAGGATAAACCCGGCCGACGCCGCGCCGAGGGGGATAAGGGACGGGGACCTCGTGAAGGTGTACAACGACAGGGGGGCCGTGATCTGCATAGCGGAGGTGACGGAGAGGATAAGGCCCGGCGTCGTGCACTGCTATCAGGCATCCGCCGCCTACGATCCGATAGGCGAGCCGGGGGAGTCCCCCGACAGGGGCGGGTCCGTGAACCTGCTCACGCCGCACAGGTTCCTCTCGAAGAACGCGAACGGGATGGCGCCGAGCAGCGCCCTCGTCGAGGTCGAGAGGTGGGAGGGATCCCGATGACCCGCTACGGGATGTTAATAGACGTGGCGAAGTGCAACGCCTGCTACAACTGCGTCTCAGCCTGCAAGGACGAGTTCTGGGACAACGATTATCCCCCGTACTCCAGGGCTCAGCCGAAGTTCGGCCAGAACTGGGTGAGGGTCGACAGGAGGGAGAGGGGGCACTTCCCCTACATAACCGTCGCCTACATGCCGGTCATGTGCCAGATGTGCAGGGACCCGCCCTGCCTCAAGGCGGCCAGGGACGGCGCGGTCTACGTGAGGGAGGACGGCATAGTGATGATAGATCCCGAGAAGTCGAGGGGGCAGAGGCAGATAGTGGACGCTTGCCCCTACGGGGTCATATACTGGAACGAGGAGCTCCAGATACCCCAGAAGTGCACGTTCTGCGCCCACCTGCTGGACCAGGGGCGGAAGCAGCCCAGGTGCGTCGACGCCTGCCCCACCGGCGCTATGGTCTTCGGGGACCTCGACGACCCGGACAGCGAGCTGAGCAGGATGATCAGGTCCCTCTCCTCGGGCCAGCCCTACCGCGGCGAGGAAACGAAGGTCCTCTACTCGGGGAAGCCCGAGGCTTACGAGCCGAAGCCGGGGGTGGGGCCCAGCGTCCTCTACCTCAACCTGCACAGGATGACGAAGCTCTTCATAGCCGGGAGCGTGGTCCTGAGGGAGAGCGACGACCTCGTGGAGGGGGCATCCGTGAGGCTCGAGGCGGGCGGCAGGGAGATCGCGGCGACGACCACCGACGCGTTCGGCCAGTTCCACTTCGATGGCCTCGAGCCGGGGAAGTACACCGTGAGGGTGGAGTACCCCGGCCACAGGCAGCTGTCGGTCGACGTGGAGGCGCGGGAGAGCACCTACCTGGGCTACCTCTTCCTCGAGAAGCGAGGGGCTCCCGCGACCCAGCAACGCTTAATTCAGTAGCCATGGAGATCCGCCGTGATGTCGCAGGCCTTCACGCGGATAATCTATGAGAAGCGGGACGGCGTGGCGTGGATCACCCTGAACAATCCCGAGAGGTACAACGCGCTCGAGAAGGAAATGCGCGCTGAGCTCAGGGAGGCGCTGGAGGACGCCCGGAGGGACGACTCCATAAGGGCGGTCGTGATAAGGGGCTCCGGGAAGGCCTTCAGCGCGGGCGGCGACATAAGGGCCATGCTCGAGTGGACGCCCACGGTGGCCATGAGGGAGTTGAAGGAGCTGGGCACGGCATTCGTTATAGAGCGGATCATAAGGGAGATGCCCAAGCCGGTGATCGCGATGGTCCACGGCTACTGCCTGGGCGGGGGCTTCGAGCTGGCCATGTCGTGCGACATCGTGGTGGCGTCTGAGGACGCGAGGTTCGGCAGCCCCGAGATCAACATAGGACTGATACCCGGCAGCGGCGGGACCCAGATGCTGCCGAGGCACGTGGGGGAGAAGAAGGCGAAGGAGCTGATATTCACGGGCGATCAGATAACGGCGCGCGAGGCGGCCGAGCTGGGGCTCGTGAACAGGGTCGTGCCGCCCGACAAGCTCGAGGAGGCGGTCGAGGAGATCCTGGAGAAGCTGAAGTCGAAGAGCCCCGTCGCCCTCGCCGCCGCGAAGGAGGCGATAAATGCCTCCCTGGAGCTCGGCCTGACCCACGGCATCATGTACGAGGCGCAGGTCTTCTCGAGGCTGTTCTCCACGAAGGACCAGAAGGAGGGCGCGAGGGCCTTCCTGGAGAAGCGGAGGCCCCAGTGGACGGGGGAGCGAGCGCCCCCGGCGGGCCCGCGGGCCGGCGGCCGCTCCCCTGACGCTCCCCTGAAAGAATATTCTTTTATTACCATAGAGAATATGCTTTTAGGCATCCCTGGGGCAAGGCTTATATGGAGTACAACCTACTGGCCCCCGATGTCTAGCGAGTTCCTAGCGGATCTGGCCACCGAGATGGCCGACATCCTGGAGAGGAGCCTCCACGGCGGCCTCAGCAGGAAGGACCTCGGCAGGGCCGAGGACATAGTGAAGCCCAGGACCCTGAAGTTCTGGGGCCACGAGGTCGAGATATACGATCTCTCCCAACCCTTCGGGCCCCAATCGGTCATATGGCCGACCGCCAACGGGTCGCCCGAGTTCACGATGGTCCGCAACCACGCGTACGCGAGGGCCCGCACCGTGAGGATCTGCTCCTCGATGCACGTGGGCACCCACATGGACGCGCCCATCCACGTGGAGGAGGGCTACCCCTCCATAGACCAGCTGCCGCTGGACAGGATGATAGGCGAGGGCGTGATAGTATCCATACCCAAGAGGGAGTGGGAGATCATAACGCCGGAGGACCTCGAGAGGGCGAGGCCCGAGATACAGCCGGGGGACATAGTGGTGATAAACACAGGGTGGCACCGCTATTACTCGGACTCGGCCAGGTACTTCCTGTTCGCGCCCGGCCTGTACAAGGAGGGCGCCGAGTGGCTCCTGAGGAGGGGCATAAAGGGGCTGGCGCAGGACACGCAGGCGACGGATCACCCGCTGGCCACTGTCCTCGTGCAGGGCAACATGGGCCAGGGCAACCCGCCGATAATGCCCTGGCTGGCTGACCTCTACAAGAAGAAGACCGGGAGGGATGTGCGCGAGGACTTCCCCTACTGGGAGCCGGCGCACAGGATCCTCTACACGCACGGCATATGGGGGATAGAGAACGCCGGGGGCGACATCGACAAGGTGACGGGCAAGAGGGCGCTGATAGCCGCGTTCCCGATAAGGTGGATCGGCGGGGATGCCTCCATGGTAAGGCTAGTGGCCATGATCGAGAAGAAGTGACCAGGCCGAGGCGATGCAGATGAGCTCCGGCTCCTCCGAGTACAGGATGGCATCCCTCTCCGACATATTCAGGCTGGATGGCAGGGTCGCGGTCGTCGTGGGCGGCTCGGGCAGCATAGGCAAGTACATCGCCGAGGCCCTCTCCGCCTACGGCGCCAGGGTCGTGATAACCGGCACCAGGCCGCTGGAGAAGCTGAACGAGCTGGCCAGGGGGATCGGCGAGAGGACGGGGCGCGAGGTCGGCGCTCTGCAGTTCGACGCGACGGACGAGGCCCAGGTCGCTAGGGCGAGGGACGAGGTGGTCTCCAAGTACGGCACCGTGGACATACTGGTGAACTCGCAGGGGATCAACATAAAGCATCCCGCGCTCGAGTTCCCGGCGAATGAGTGGGACCGCATCTACGCCGTGAACGTGAAGAGCCTGATGCTGACCTCCCGGGAGTTCGGGAGGGTGATGGTCGAGAAGAGGTACGGCAAGATAATAAACCTGTCATCGGTCAGGGACTCCCGCGCCACCAAGTGGGGGGGCAACATAGCGTACTCCTCCACGAAGGGAGCCGTCGCCATGCTCACCAGACAGCTCGCGGCCGAGTGGGCGCCCTACGGGGTCAGGGTCAACGCCATAGCCCCCGCGCTGGTGTCAACGGAGACCGGCATGGGCGCCGGCCTCATGTCATCGGATCACATCAGGAGGTACCTCGACAGCATACCATTGGGCCGCATAGCCGTGCCGGAGGACATAGTGGGCGCCGCGATCTTCCTGGCCTCCAGGGCCTCCGATTTCGTGACCGGCCAGATAATCTACGTGGACGGCGGCCTGACGGCGATCGGCTGAGGCTCGCGGCGGAGGGCAATGCTTATTCGCGCGGCCTGGGAGCCGGTGGCCATGGCGACGCCCTCCGGGTTCGACGTCCTGAGGGGCATCAGGGTCGTCGAGCTGACCTCCTGGATATCCGGATCCTACGCCGGGGCGATGCTCGCCGGCCTGGGGGCCGACGTGATAAAGGTGGAGCCGCCGCAGGGCGACAGCTGGCGCGACGCCACCGGCATGTACTCGTTCCCGGCGCTCAACCGCAACAAGCGCGGGATCGTCATAGACCTGACGAAGGAGGAGGGCAGGTCCGTGATGCGCGAGCTCGTGGCCAAATCCGACGTGTTCCTGGAGAACATGGCGCCCGACACCATAAAGAAGTTCGGGCTGACGTATGAGGAGCTCAGGCCACTCAACCCCAGGCTGATCTACGGCTCGATAAAGGGCTTCGGGGAGGGCCCCTACGAGAAGTACACCGCAACAGATCCCGCGATACAGGCGATATCCGGGAGCATGGAGGTCACGGGCCACCCCGACAGGCCGCCGGCCAGGACCCTCGTCTCATACATAGATGATTCCACAGCCCTCTACATGGCGTTCGCGATAGTGGTCGCTCTCATGCGCAGGGATCGGACGGGGGAGGGCGCCTTCCTGGAGCTCTCCCTGTTCGACGTGGCTTCGGAGTTCATCACCAACAACCTGCTGAACTACTACGTAGTGACGGGGGAGCTGCCCAGGAGGTCCGGCTCCAGCTATCCCTCGCTCGTCCCCTACAGGGTTTACAGGACGAGGGACGGCTACATATACACGGGCGCGAGGAACGATAAGGCCTGGCGGGCCTTCTGCAAGGTCCTCGGGCTCGACAGCCTGGTGGACGACCCCCGCTTCAGGACGAACGCCGACAGGGTGAAGCACAGGGAGGAGCTGGACGCGCTGGTGGAGGAGGCCACCTCGAGGTTCGAGACCGCCGACCTCGTCAACCGCCTCAGGGAGACCGGCGAGATAATAGCGGTGCCGGTCAACACGATGGACAAGCTGCTCTCGGATCCCCACCTGGGATATCGCGGGCTCATAGTGGACCTGCAGGATCCCAAGTACGGGAGGCTCAAGGTGGCAAGGATGTCCATCAGGACCAAGGGAGGCTACGTCGACGTCATGCGCTCCCGCGCCCCCACGCTGGGCGAGCACACGGTGGAGGTGCTGAGGGACGTCCTCGGATACGACGAGCGCAGGATAGCGGAGCTGCTGAGCTCCGGGGCCGTCAG
>WYEM01000011.1 GCA_009903775.1 Nitrososphaerota archaeon
CGATGGGATGATGAACATTTTCTTCGTGTACTATAACGGGCTGAGGTTCCAGGAGGGGAGGGCGCGTGCCGTCGGAGGTGATCGCTGTTGTGGGGTGATCCCCCTTATCTGACCAACACCCATAAAGTATGAAGTCAGGCGGTGAACGTGGAGGGTCTTCGACTTGATGTTCCATTTTACTACTAAGACGCCGCGAGCGATGGCCGCGCGCTGCGCCCTAGCCATCCATCGGCGCGCGGAATTCCCCCGCGGTGACCGCGGCGGGCCGGGAGCTGAGGGGACATATCTTGGATGGGCGGCGCGGCGACCTTAGCGAAATGTCGGCCACGGGCCGCTAGCCGCGGGATGAGAGATAGATTCCGACCGCTAGGAGCGCGAAGCCGCCCAGCTCGTATGGGGTGATGGCGGCGCGCAGCAGCAGATAGCTCAGCAGGATGGAGAAGGCCGGGACCAGGAACAGATAAGGCGCGATCATCCCCAACTCGTGCTTCGAGTAAAGGTAGACGTAAATTGCATACGCGAGCGCCGTGCCCGGGAATCCCACCAGCAGCAGCAAAGTCGCGAGCTCCGGCGTGAGCGGCATGGGGCGCAGCTGGCCCAGCGCCGCCAGGAGCGCCGCGGCCATCAGTGCGGCGTACACGATATGGTAGAAGGTCACACGCGCGAAGTCCTCGCCGGCGAGATACCTCCTGTAGACGATCGCCGCCAGCGAGAAGCTGGCCGATGCCCCGAGGAGGAGAAGGGGACCCGCCGGGCTGTAGGCCGCGAAGTAGCCTAGGTACGCCACGGCGATCCCGGCGAACCCCGCGAGTGCGCCGATCGCCCTCACGCGGGCGATGCGCTCCCCCAGGATGGCGCCGCTGAGCACGAGGATCAGGAGCGGATATGTGTAGATTATTATCACGGACAGGGACGGGGTTACGTAGCGCTCCCCGAGGAACCAGAGGGTCGTGAACAGGAACAGGTCCAGCGCCCCGAACAGCGCCACAAGGAGATTGCTCCTCAGGCCCCTCAGCGGCCTCAGGCTCCTCGGCATGAGCGCGGCCAGGAAGGGCAGGGCCACGAGCAGCCTCAGCAGCGTCAGCTGGAACGGGCTCACGTAGTCGAGCGCCACCTTGACCAGCGGGAAGTTCAGCGCCCAGAAGATCGACATCAACAGGAAGAGCGCCGCGTCGAGGCGACCGCCCATAGGCGCGGCGCGCCCGCGATGTTTATTAACGTGCCGCGCCTCTCCGCGGCGTGGCTCGGCCCCTGGCGAGCCCGGATCCATTGCTCGAGCCGGCCGTGGATCCGAGGCCGCTCCTGCTCACAAGGCTCGACGAGGTACTGAGGGGGTCCAGGTCGCCCGTCGACGAGGTGGAGAGGGCGCTGGGCGCGGCGCGCAGGAGCTCCGGCCTCAACGCCTACATCACCCTGATGGGGGAGAGGGCGCTCCTGAGGGCGCGGGAGATAGAGCGGGAGATCGGGGTCGGGAGGCCGGCCGGCCTCCTGGCCGGCATCCCCATCTCGCTCAAGGATAATATCTACACGAAGGGCGTGAGGACCACGATGGCCTCCGAGATCTACGTGGACAACGTCCCCAGCGTGAGCGCCGACATCGTGGGGGCGCTGGAGGATGAGGACGCCATCATAGTGGGCAAGGCGAACATGCACGAGCTAGCTTCGGGGGTCACCGGCGTCAGCTCCCACTTCGGCCCCCAGAGGAACCCCGTGGATCCCGAGCGGATAGCCGGGGGATCCAGCGGGGGATCCGCGATCTCCGTGGCTACTGGATCCGCGTATGCCTCAGTCGGCACGGATACGGCGGGCTCCGTGAGGATACCGGCGGCGCTCTGCGGCGTGGTCGGATACAAGCCGTCGTACGCCTCGATAAGCCTGAACGGGGTCTTCCCGCTCGCCTGGAGCCTCGACACCGCCGGCGTGCTCGCGCGCACGGTCCCGGACGCGGCCTACGTGGCCGTGGTGCTGATGGGCCGCCGGCGCCCCTACGGCTTGGTGTCCGAGAGGTATGTGGACCTGGGGGCCATCGCGCGCGGCGCCGACCCGAAGGGCGTCAGGCTGGGCTACCTGAAGGTCGACGAGGGAGCAGGCCCTGTCAATCGCGCGTTCATGGGCGCCGTGAGCAGGCTGGACTCGGAGGGCTTCGGCCTGGAGCCCGTGGACTTGGACTTGGATGCGGTCACGGAATACTACAAAATCATCAGGTACGCCGAGGCCGCCGCCGTCCACGCCGAGAATTTCAGGAAGAGGCCGGGGGCGTTCAGCCCTGACGTCGCGGAGCTGGTGAGGATAGGGATGGGGATCTCGGCCGCGGACTACCTCAACGCCCTGAGGATCAGGAGGCAACTCGTCGCGGAGGTCAGGGCGCGCCTCTCGAGGTTCGACGCTGTGGCAACCCCGACCCTCCCGCTCACGGCCCCCCGCATCTCCGAGGTGTCGGATGCGTCTAGCGCGCTAGCCTTCAGGGCCGAGGCCACGAGGCACACAATACTCGCGAGCTTCGCCGGGCTGCCCGCGATCTCCCTGCCCATGGGGGAGGTCGAGGGGCTGCCGGCCGGAATCCAGCTCATGGGGGATGTGGACGGGGATGGCCGCCTGCTCGAGGTGGCGCGCGCGGTCGAGGTGGCGCTGGCCTAGGGGAGGACCTTCCCCGGGTTCAGCACGTTGTGCGGATCGAAGATACGTTTCACGCTCCTCATGGCCTCGAGCGCTGCCTCGCTCCCGGCGCTCCTGTACTTCATGCTTATCAGCCCCTTCTTCTGGACCCCTATCCCGTGCTCAGCGCTCACAGTTCCGCCGTGCCTTATTGCGAGTTCTCCTATCTTCTCTATCAGCGACATGTACCTCTTCACCTCGTCCTCGGGGGCGTTCCTCCTCACGAGGAGCCCGGGGTGCAGGTTCCCGTCCCCTATGTGGCCCCCCAGCAGGAGCTTTATCCCGAAGTCTTTCCCGAGCTTCAGGAGCTCCTCGACGGCAGCGGGGAGCTCGGAAATCGGGACGGCTATGTCCTCCCAGAACACGAGGGCATCGGTCCCGTACATGTTGAAGCCCACGTTCAGGCCGCCCGAGTACAGCGCCCTCCTGGGCGCCATCGCCGTCATGAAATCGGCCATGTTGCGGGCCACGGCGACGATCCTGCCGCCCGCGTCCGTGACCGCGCCGGACAGCTTGGACAGCACCCCCTCCTCGCTCCCCGCGTTGACGTCCGTTCCCGCCCAGAGATGGTATTTGCCCTTCAGGCCGAGGGCCTCCGAGGTCTCGCTGTCCAAGAACTCGGTCACCATGAGCCAGAGCCTGCGCCTCCTGGCCTCGACGACCGAGCTGACGAGCTGCCCCATGCCGTCGAACTCCGCCATCACCCCGACGAACGCCTCGGGCAGGGGGGCGAGCCTGAGCGTAGCCTCAGTCACTATCCCCAGGGTGCCCTCGCTCCCTATGAAAAGGTGCAGCAGGTCGTATCCCTCCCTGCACTTAACCGTCCTGCAGCCGAGCCTGAGGACGTCGCCGGTCCCGGTCACCACCTCCAGCGCCGATATCCAGTAGGGGCTGGAGCCGTACTTGGCGCCCTTCGTCCCGCCTCCCCCATCCGCGATCACGCCCCCAACGGTGGCAGACTTCGAGGAGGCCGGATCCACCGGCCACTGGAGGCCGTGGCGCGCCAGCTCGTAGTTCAGCTCGTCCACCCTGATCCCGGGTTGGACGCGGGCGACCCAGTCGATCTCGGATATCTCCAGGATCTTGGACATCCTCTCCATCGACAGGATCAGCGTGTCCTCCGCCTTCGGCACGGAGTTCCCCGCGAGGCTCGTGGAGGATCCGACCGCTATCAGCTTCAGCCCGTTGTCCAGGGCGAACCTGAGCGCGGCCCGCACGTCCTCCACGGATTCCGCGAACACCAGGGATACCGGCAGGACGCCGCTCTCGGTCGACGCGTCGCGCGAGTAGAGCTTCAGTATCTGGACCTCCGATACCACCTTATCCCCTAGGACCCTGCTGAGCCCGGACGCCAGGGATTCCCTCGATCTGGACGCGGACGCGGGCAAGCTACCACCCGATTTCATTTGGATCCCCTCCCCTTAAACCGTTGCGATAATACCAGCGCCTTGAAGCTGAGGATCACGTCGGAGATCTTGATCCCGGCCGGGCATTGCGTATCGCAAGCCCCGCAGTGGAGGCAGGTGAATATGCCGTCCACGACGCGCCTGCCCATGGAATCGGGCGACGGAGCGCCGTTGGATCCCCCCATGAGGTCTAGTATCAGGTTTATCCTGCCGCGCGGCCCGTAGTGCCTCATGCGCATCGCATCGTACGTGGGGCACACGGCTTCGCAGAATCCGCAGAACTGGCACCTCTGGACCTGGGACAGAATCCCCTCCGCGCTGTACGTTCAGGCCACCTCCAGGACCTCAGCGAGGTCGTGGAACTCGAGCGGGATCCCCGCCTCCTCGGAGGCGCGCTTCAGGTTCGCGTAGCATATCGGGCACTCGACTATGACCCTGCTGGAGAGCTTCGAGAGGTTCCTCACCCTGTTGGCCGCCACGGCCTTGGCGAGGCTCGGGTACGTCGACTCTATCGGGCCCCCGCAGCACTGGGACGCGTCCTTCCCGGTTATCGCGGGATCCTCCACCAGGTGGGCCCCACTTAGGAGCTCCCTCACGGTCCTGTACTTCGCCAGATGCCTCGCGTAGATGCAGGAATCGTGGACCACGTAGTCCCCGGGCTTGGCCCTCACCTTGCTCCTGTCGATCAGATCCAGGTAGCTCGTGACCTTTATGTCGAAGCCCTGCACGTAGCGCGGATACGCCATCTCCAGCACGTACTGGGTATGGGGATCCGTCGTTATTATTTCGCGCACGCCGTTCGACTTCAGGGATTCGTAGACCCTCCTCGCATATGCCGCGAAATCGTCCACGAGCCCCAGCTCGTACAGGAGGGCCCCGGAGTACGGTTCCTCGTCCAGGATCCCGAACTCTACGCCGCTGGCCCTCAGAACCCTGTAGATGCTCCTGAGGACGTTGGCGGCCCTGTCGACCTCCTCCCGGCTCGGCTTCAGGAGGAGGCCGCCGAACGCCTTGGCGCCGAGCGCCGCCAGCCTGCCCCTAATGCCGCCTCCGGTCGCGGAGAATCCCTCGAGCTTGTCGACGGCCAATCTGATGATAGGGCCCAGGGGATACATGCACGAGGTGTAGAGTATCCTCTCCTTCGAGCGCCCGAACTCCAAGCCCTCGCGCCATTTGTAACAGATCGAGGAGTCGAACGGAAAGGGCATCTGGGAGCTGTCCAGGCTGGAATTGATGACATCCCTCAGGGATCCCAACCAATCGAACATATCCAAGAATCAGAACGAAGTCCATCTAATAAATGCTTCTAATCCATTGCCGCGTTGCACGACTCCTCGGCGGGCGGTCCTCCTCCGGCCGGCCTCAGATCTGCGCGATGAAATGCTGCACTGCGTATTAACGTCCTCATGGCTCCCGACCTCAACCACAATTCCACCGCTCACCTCCTTCATTAATCATAGCGCCGAAAGATCGATGTGCAGCCCCTGCGGGTCCCTCTTGCAGCTGCGCAAAACCCCTATCGGAGATGGCCCGGGTAACACAAGCCCGGATGAGGTCGTGGACGACGAGCTCAGATCGTGCAGCACAGCACCGGATCGTATCGCATTCCTCCCGCCATCTATGTGCAGTACCTCACCATTTATCCAGTCAGAGGCCCTCGATGCGAGGAAGACGGCGGCGGCGGCGACGTCGTCGGGCGTGCCTAACCTTCCCAGCGGTATTGATCCCATTATATCGGTGAAAACATCTTTATTCTCTAAAAATTTTGATGTTAGTTCCGTCCTTATGAAGTAGGGGGCTATCGCGTTCACGTTGATGCCGTGCTTGCCCCACTCCGCCGCGAGGACCCTCGTCAACGCCTCGACGCCCGCCTTGCTCGGCGAGTACGCGGAATAGCCCCATTTGTAACCGCGCCCGGCCGCCGTGGACGATATATTGATTATCTTACCATGGCCTTGCTTAATCATGATCTTGCCCACCTCTTGGCACATCAAGAACGTCCCCTTCAAGTTGACGTCCAGTACTTTCTGCCACTCCGAGAGCGGCATCTCTTCAGCTGGCGCTCTAAAGTTTATCCCGTGCGCGTTCACCAATACATCTATTCTACCGTGTTTGCTAAGGACGCCGTTAATGGCCGACCGAACGCTCGACTGATCGGTCACATCTACTATCACAGTATCAACATTAGTATTAAATTCCGATATTGCCTTAGCCAAACGCCGCAGTTCATCTCCGCGTCTGCCGGCGAGCACCACGAATGCCCCCCGCCGCGCGAACTCCCGCGCGATCGCCGATCCCAGCCCCCCGCTGGCGCCGACGACTAGGGCTACAAGGCCGTTTAAGGAGAAGAAATCATCGGAGGTTCCGGGGGAGGTCATATATGCTTCACCATCTCGAAGGTATATTGTGTTCTT
Source organism: Nitrososphaerota archaeon (assembly GCA_009903775.1). GTDB lineage: Archaea > Thermoproteota > Nitrososphaeria > Conexivisphaerales > Conexivisphaeraceae > Conexivisphaera. The sequence continues at coordinate 6,476 of WYEM01000011.1, forward strand.
TTTAAAGCTTATCTATCGTTCCAAGTGGTGTTTCATTAAGCCACTTCATAGAGCCACGGCACCCGGCGCATATCGTTCAGCTAGAATGACGTCTTCTCCCCTTTCCGCTCCAGCGATTGGAGCCTCCTCATGTCCTTGTTATCGGACGCTGAGGAGCCAATTCCTTCTTCTTTAGATGGAGCGATGATATACGGGTTCTCTTTGCGAAGCGATTCGAAATGATTAACGTAACGCGAACCATTTCTTATTAGGGGTTTGAGGCGGGAAGCCCTGTCTGCGAGGGCGGGGTAGTTCACTGGGGCTTGGTGAGCCTGATGAGCGCAGCCAGCTCCTCCTCATTGAGCAGGCCCTTCCTGGCGAGCGAGATCTCCTTGACCGCCCTCAGGACGCGCATGGCCTCGTCCTCGCTAAGCTTCACGCCCATCTTCTCGGCCATATAGTATATGGTGTCCATCCCGCTCTTCTTGCCGATCGCGATCTTAACGCCCTCCTGCCCGACGACAGACGGCTTGTAGGGGAACATTTCCAGCAGATCCCCGCGCTCCGCTAGCCTCCTGTACCACCCTACTATTATGCCCGACTCAACGGTGAACAGGTTGTCGCCGACGATCGCCTTCTGCGGCGGCACGCTCACCCGGGACAGCTCGCTCACCAGCTTGGAGAGCTCCCTCAAGCGCTCGGTCCTGACGCCCGTCCTTATGCCGTAGAGGTACCTGAGAGCCATCACCGTCTCCTCGAGCGACGTGTTGCCGCTCCTCTCGCCTATGCCGTTCACGCTCACATGCACGGTGGAGGCTCCTCCCAGCACCGCCGCCACAGTGTTAGCCACGCCGAGCCCGAAGTCGTTGTGCGCATGTATCTCCACGGGCTTGTCCACGACGCTCCGCACTCTCTCGATGAAGCGTACGGTCCCCTGGGGGCTCAAGACCCCGAACGTGTCCGCGACCGTGAGGGAGTCCATGTAGCCCTCCTTAGCGACCCTCCCCACTATGCTCCAGAAAGTATCGAATGGGGACCTAGTGGCGTCTATAGTGAAGAAGACCACCCTGAGGCCGTGGTCATGCGCGTACCTGGTGGCACTTATGGACAGCTCGATAGCCCTGTCCACGGTCCAGCCGTAGCCGCGCTCTATCAGGTGATCGCTCGATGGTATCTCCATCACGACCCCATCGACGTCCGCGTCCAGCGCCCTGTCGACGTCGGCGTTCATGCACCTTGCGAACGAGTATATCTTAGGCCCTAGCCTCAGGTGGGCAATCTCCCTGACCGCGTGGAAGTCCTGATCGGAGACCGTCGGCATCCCGGCCTCGATGCGATCAACCCCAGCTTCCGCGAGCGCCCTAGCTATCCTGACCTTGTCGTCCTTCGTGAAGATGACGCCGGCCTGCTGTTCCCCGTCGCGCAGGGTCACATCGTGCACCTCGACACGATCGGGAACCTTCCCTTTCAGGTCCTCGAGTGCCTCGAAGTCGTAGAAGCTCACGAAGTGATCCTCGCCCCTATAGAGTCCACCTGTGGACATTTGACCCGTAAGAGGCTCTTACGGCATATATAAAAATGTTATGCTAACTGTGGCGGCTCCGTTACCTTAAGCCGATCGATGAGCCTAAATCCGAGGGGAGCCCTCCGCCCGACCCGCAATGACAGCTGATCCGATCCAGATCAGGAGGAGGACTCCCCTTCCTGTCATGGCCTACGCGGTTTATCTGTATTTCTCGGGCCTCTC
>WYEM01000106.1 GCA_009903775.1 Nitrososphaerota archaeon
CTGACGAACTCCTCCCGCTCGCGCTCCTCGAGTATGGTGGATATGAGCTTGATGTCCCGCTCGTACTTGGGTATTATTATGTACTCGAGCGCGTTTATCAGCCTCTGGGTCCTCTTGAGCTCGGCCGCTATCCTGAAGATCGTGTTCTCCACCTCCGCGGCCTTCAGGATGTCCGCCAGGGACGAGGAGAGCTTGCGGACTGCCTCGTCCAGCTCGGGGCTCGTGTCAACGACGCCGTACCTAGCCGTGGATGCCCCGCCGGTCATCACGAGCACCGGTATCCTGACGTCCATCACCCTCTTCACGCGGACTTCCACGTCAAGCCTGCCCCTGGTAGATCCCGCTATGCTGTCCAGCTTTGTCGCGCCCATGTCAGCGTAGGCCGCCAGCAGGTGCTCGTACGCGCCCAGCAGGTCCTCGGACAGCTTGCGCCTTATGCTCTTGGCCTTCTCCACGTTCTCGGTGAGCTCGCGCAGCAGGACCTCCTTCTTGTCCTCCAGTATCTTGCGTATGCGCTTGGAGACCGCGACGTTCCTCTTCAGGCTTATCAGCTGCAGCTTTGTGGGCTGCACCCTCTGCAGGTAGCTCATCCGCCCTCGCGCCTGCCCCTGTAATACTTCTCTATGTTGGCGCGCTTCACCTTGGTCAGCTCGCCCTCCGGCAGTATCGAGAGGACCTCCCACGCGAGGTCCAGCGTCCTCTCTATGCTCCTGTTCTCGTTGTAGGACTGGCTCAGGAACGTGCGCTCGAAAGCGTCGCCGAACTCCAGGTACTTCAGGTCGACCTCCGAGAGCCCTCCCCTCCCGATTATCTCCGCGAGGGTCCTAAGGTCCACCGCCCTGGAGTATGCGTCGTAGAGCTGGTTGCTCACCTCCTGGTGGTCCGCCCTGGTCTTGCCCTCCCCTATGCCGTCCTTCATGAGCCTGCTCAGGCTCATCAGGACCCCGACCGGCGGGTAGATCCCCTTCCTGTGGAGCTCCCTGCTGAGGACTATCTGGCCCTCCGTTATGTACCCGCTCAGGTCGGGTATCGGATGGGTTATGTCGTCGCTGGGCATCGTGAGTATCGGCAGCTGGGTTATGGAGCCCTTCTTCCCCTTTATCCTCCCGGCCCTCTCGTATATGGTCGCCAGGTCCGTGTAGAGATAGCCGGGGTAACCCTTCCTCCCGGGGACCTCCTCCCTGGCCGCGCTTATCTCCCTGAGCGCCTCGGCGTAGTTCGTCATGTCGGTCAGTATGACGAGGACGTGCATGTCGAGCTCGAACGCCAGGTACTCGGCCACAGTGAGCGCCACCCTGGGGGTCATTATCCTCTCCATGGCCGGATTGTCCGCGAGGTTCAGGAAGAGCACGCTGCGCTTCAGGGCGCCCGACTCCTCCAGGGACCTGCGGAAGAACTCGGCCTCGTCGTGCTGGACCCCTATGGCGGCGAAGACCACAGCGAACTCCTCCCCGCCCCTGACCGTGGCCTGCCTGGCTATCTGGGCGGCGAGCATGTTGTGGGGGAGCCCGGACCCGGAGAATATGGGGAGCTTCTGCCCCCTGACCAGCGTCAGCATGCCGTCTATGACGGAGATGCCGGTCTGTATGAAGTCCTCCGGATAGTCCCTGCTGGCGGGATTTATCGGGGACCCGTTCACGTCGAGCCTGCTCTCGCCCACCGGGGCCGGCAGGCCGTCGAGGGGCCTCCCGAGCCCGTCGAATACGCGCCCCAGGACGTCGGGCGAAACGGGCATCTCCAGTACCTTGCCCAGGAACCTGGCCCTCAGGCCGCGCGTGGAGAGGCCCGTGGTGCCCTCGAATACCTGGACGACCGCCATCCCGAGCCCCGTCTCCAGGACCCTGCCCAGCCTCCTCTCGCCGCTCTGGAGCTCTATCTCCACGAGCTCGTCGTAGGCCGCCCTGTCGACGCCCTCCACGACCATCAGTGGGCCCCTGATCTCCCTGATGCTGCTGTACTCTACCCCGCCCCAGCTAGACAACCTCCTTCACCACCCCCGAGAGCAGCGCGTCGAACTCGGCGTGGAGCTGCTTCCTCACCTCCTCCAGCCTCTCCAGCTGGTCCTCGGGGACCTCGTACCTCAGCCTGGGCAGGAGGGACGCCACCTTCGTGGCGCGCACGTCCTCGATCCTGGCGCCCTTGTCCAGGGCGTCCAGCGCCCTGTTGTAGAACTCGACGAAGAGCCTGAGGAGGGCGACCTGCTTCCTGGGGCTGGCGTAGCTGTCGACCGGGTCGTAGGCGTTCTGCTGGAGGAATCCGAGCTTCAGGAGCCTCGCGACGTCCAGGACCAGCTTCTCCTCGTCCGGCAGGGCCTCTGGGCCCAGGAGCCTAACTATGTCCTTCAGGGCGTCCTCCCTCTGGAGGACCTCGTAGGCCCTGTCGCGGAGGTACCTCCAGTCCTTGTCCACGTTCCCCTCCCACCATCCCTGGACGGAGTCCAGGTAGCCCGAGTAGCTCAGCATCCAGTTTATCGCCGGGTAGTGCCTGGAGTAAGCCAGCCCGGTGTCGAGGGCCCAGAAGACCCTGACGAACCTGAGCGTGTGCGTGGTCACGGGCTCCGTGAAGTCCGCTCCGGGCGGCGAGACGGCGCCGGCGATCGTCACGGACCCCGTCCTCTCGGGCCTCCCCAGCACCTCCACGCGGCCCGCCCTCTCGTAGAACTCGGCGAGCCTGGAGGCCAGGTAGGGCGGGAATCCCTCCTCGGCAGGCATCTCCTCGAGCCTGCCGCTTATCTCCCTCAGGGCCTCGGCCCACCTGCTCGTGGAGTCCGCCACCATGAGGACGTCGTACCCCATGTCCCTGTAGTACTCCGCTATAGTGACACCCGTGTATATGCTGGCCTCCCTAGCGGCCACCGGCATGTTGCTCGTGTTCGCTATCAGGACGGTCCTCTCCATCAGCGGCCTCCCGGAGTAGGGATCCTTCAGCTCCGGGAACTTGACCAGGACCTCCGTCATCTCGTTCCCCCTCTCGCCGCAGCCCACGTGGACGACCACCTTGGCGTCCGCCCAGGAGGAGAGCTGGTGGAGGGTCACGGTCTTGCCCGTCCCGAAGCCGCCGGGTATCGCGGCGGTTCCCCCCTTGGCGAGGGGGAAGAACGTGTCGAGCACGCGCTGGCCGGTCAGCAGCGGGACCGTGGGCGGCAGCCTCGATCTGTAGGGCCTCTTCTGCCTCACCGGCCAGTAGTGGTAGAGCCTGAGCTCCTCCCTCCCCCTCGGGCCCTCGACCGTCACTACGGGGTGCTCGAGGTCGTAGTCGCCCTCGGGCTCCGCCTGGACGACCCTGGACCTCGGGAGGTCGGGGGGGCTGAGGACGCGGTGCTCGAGTATGGGGGTCTCCTGGACTATCCCGAGCACGGACCCGCCCTCGACCTCATCGCCCGGCTTCACGGCGGGCACGTAGTGCCACTTCTTGCCCATCGGCAGGCTGGGGACGGAGACCCCCCTCTTCACGAAGGGCCCGACCATGTCAGCTATCAGGTTGAGCGGCCTCTGGAGGCCGTCGAATATGCTGCCTATCAGCCCGGGCCCCAGCGCGGCGGATAGCGGGCGGCCCGTCCCCTCGACGGGCTCCCCCGGCCTCAGGTTGCTGGTCGACTCGTACACCTGGATGAACGCCGTGTCCCCCTGGAGCTTTATCACCTCGCCTATCAGCCTGTCCTCGCCCACGCTCACGACCTCGTACATGCGGGCGCCCGACATGCCGTCCGCCTTGACGGCGGGGCCGCTCACCCAGATCACCCTGCCCTTGGGAGGCGCGCTACCCATCTAGACCCCTCACCTCCTCAGCTCCCCGAGGATCGCCGCCTTAATGTTTTCGCGCGACCGCTCGAGCCTGGCCTCAAACGTGTTATCGTAGGAGACCCTCCCGTCCGCGCTCGAGACGACGACGCCCCCTATTGAGTCCACCGCCTCCTCCGAGAGCGCCATGGAGATCCCCTTGAAGCGCTTGGTCCTCGAGAGCCTGGATATCGCCCTCTTGGCTACGGCCACGTCGGGCTTGGCGGGCCTGACGACCAGCTCCGCGGAGCCGACGGCCGCGGCCGCCTCTTCCAGGAGCAGCTCGATTATCCTCTCGTAATTTGAGTCGCGCGGCATCGACGATATGCGCTCCATGGCGGACCTCATGACGCGCTCGGACTCCTCGTCGAGCAACCTCAGCATCTCGGCCCTCGCCCTTATCTCGGCCATCCCCAGGATCTTGGAGCGCACGCCCTCGGCCCTCGCCGAGTACTCGCGCTCCAGCTCGTCCAGCTCCCGGCGCGCGGCCTCCTTGGTCCTGAGCACCCTCTCGATCGCCTCCGACTCGAGCGACCCCAGCATCTCCTCGAGCTTCCTCCTCTCCAGCTCTATGGCGTCGTCGACGACCGTCCTCCCGGCGCCCGAGCTCAAGAGCTCATCAACCCCCTAACCATCTCCATGTAGTCAAGCTCCCTCGGCTCGCCGCCGGGGGAGGGGAGCTCGTAGATGAGCGGCACGGCGTACTTCCCCTTGATCACCGCCAGTTCCTGGGCCACCTCGGACGCGAAGTCGTCGCTTAGGAGGATCAGCCCGACGCTCCCGTCCTCGATCAGGCGGCGCAGCGCCTCCAGCATCTCGCGTGGCCCGGAGACCTCCACGCCCTCGGCGCCGAGGAGCCTGAAGGCGTTGACGAAGATCTTGCTGCCCACTGCGACGACCCTCAAACAGCGAACCATCCAGGGACCCCTTATAAAAAAGTTAAATCCCGAGCCGCTGAGCGCCAGCGGCGTGCCCGTCGAGCGCAGCCAGCGCGTGGTGCTAGCGGCGAGCAAGGAGGAGGTCACGCAGCTCATATCCGACCTGATGTCGTTCGAGTACTTCCACTTCGCGGAGGGGGAGCAGGAATTCCTGGAGTACGAGCTGGCGCAGAGGGTCGACGAGCTCTACTCCCGGCTCCTCTCGCTGGCGGAGAGGCTCCACCTCAAGAGGGACGTCGGCGTTATGGACGCGTTCCGCGAGGGCTACCCGCCCGGCAGGAGGCGCGTGATCGAGGCTGCCGACGTGTCCGGGCTCGTCGCGGAGCTCGAGGAGCGCGAGCGGGAGGAGACTGGGGAGCTCAGGGCGCTCCTCGAGCGCCTCGACCAAGCGAGCAAGCGCGCGGAGTCGCTCGAGAGGCTGAGGTCGACCCTCAGCGCGTTCTCCAAGCTGAGGGTCGACCTCAGGTCGCTGCAGAGGATCCGCAGGTTCTACGTGGAGCTGTTCGTTGCCGACGGAGGCGACCTGAGGGAGATCGCCGAGAGCCTGGGCGATAGGGGCGCGGTGATCAGCGAGCCGCTGGAGGCGGGGCGCGCTCTCTGCGTGGTGATCGCTCCGAGGGAGAACCGGGACTACGTGGATCGCGTCCTCAGGGCGTTCGAGGTCTCCTACCTCAGGCTGCCGGAGGGCTACCCGAGCTCCCCCAGCGAGGCCTATCGCGCTATATCGGAGGAGCTGGAGGCCGCCAGGAGGGAGATCGGCGAGATCTCCGGGAGGGTGGAGGCGGAGGCCAGGGAGAGGGGGAGGGAGATTGAGGAGCTCCTCGAGGCCGCGGAGCTCGTGAGGTCCCAGGTGACGCGCGCGAGGTCCAGCAACCTGAAGCGCTTCGCGATCCTGGAGGGCTACGTGCCGGTCAGCATGATGGGTGAGTTCCGGGAGAGGTTCCAGGGATATCTGGTGGGCGTGGAGGAGCGGACGGGGGAGGAGCCCGGGCTCCTCCGCAACAACAGATACAGCAGGAACTACGAGGAGATAACGCTCCAGCAGGGGCCCCCCTCGGCCAGGGAGGTGGATCCTACCACGATAATATCGTTCGTCTTCCCGACGTTCTTCGGCTTCATGTTCGGCGACCTGGGGCATGGGATACTGCTGATGATACTGGGGCTGATCCTCAGGATCAGGGGATACGAGAGCCTGAGGAGGTGGGGCAACATGATAATCTCCTTCGGCGTCGGCGCCGCGATCATGGGCGCCCTCGATGGCGAGGTCTTCGGGCGCGAGCTGTGGAGCATAGTGCGCGTTCCCAGCGTGTACGGGATAGAGCTCCCCATAATACCCGCGCACGAAGTAGTCATGGCGAACAGCGCGAGCGTGGTGGATCTCCTGCTGGTGCTCGCGCTGCTCATAGGAGTGGGCCACATACTGTCGGCGTACACGCTGAGCTTCTACCAGGATGCCAGGGGGCGCGGCCTCAGGAAGGCCGCCATCGAGAAGATTCCGGTGTACGCCTTCTACATAGCCGCGCTGTTCTGGGGCTACGCGTTCGTGGAGTCCGGGTACAGCTTCAGCGCCGTCATGGGGAACAAGGTGACTCCCCTCGGCGTGACGACCGGGACCATAAGCAAGGTGACGCTCCCCATAGTGCTGGCGGCGTCCATCGGGATGATAGTCACGAAGGTGCTGGAGAGCAACTATATGGAGGGCATCATAGACTGGCTGGTGAACGTCATAGAGATGATTTCCAATTCGATAAGCTACCTGAGGCTCGCCGTCCTCCTCATGGTCCACATAGCGCTCCTCTACATAATAAACATGTTCTATCCGAGCGGGGTCACCGGGCTCGCGGCGGCCGTGGGCTACACGGGCTGGATCTTGGGCAATCTGGGGGTCGCGGCGCTGGAGGGATTGATGGTCTACATACAGGACATAAGGTTGCACGCCTACGAGTGGTTCATCAGGTTCTACGAGGGCAAGGGGAGGATGTTCCGCCCCCTGTCCATGAGGGGCAAGAGGGTTGTGCTAAGGATCGCCCAGCCGCCGCGCGCCGGCGCTCAGTCGGGCAGCCTGAGCAGCTCGTAGAGCCGATCCCTCGGCACCCTGTTCTCTATCCCGAAGGCCACCGCGGAGAGGTTCCTGACCTCGTTCTCGACGAGGAAGACGAGGGCGACCAGGACCGCGCACTCCATGGGGGCTGTGGCCCACGCGGCGTCGGCCGCGTGGAGCCTGAACAGGGCGATCGACTCCAGTATGGAGTCCACGTCCTCGCCCCTCAGGTGCCGTCCGTAGGGGGTCCTCCTGATCAGCTCGGCGTACGCCGAGGGCGGCGCCGCCTCCGACATGAGCCTCCTCAGGGAATCCGGCTCCAGGTAGAGGCCGCCCCTGGCCAGCAGGAGCCCGGCCGCCTGCGCCGGCTGGAGCCCCACGGAGGCGTGCCGGAGAGCGAGGCCCAGGTTGTACTCGTCCACCATCGTGAGCGCGAGCCTGCCGGCGTAGGAGCGCCTGTCCTCGTCGCCCTTGAGCACGACATCGACGATCCCCTCCAGGGTGAACCTGTCTATCGCCAGGTCGAACGCCACGGGATCCCCCGTGGACTCGTAGAGCTTCAGGCCCTCCTGCGCCACCCCGTAGTACTCGGTGCCCGAGAGGCCCATCACGGCTCCCCCCAGGTCCCTGGAGGCGGCCGCCCTGACGACCATGTCGCGCCTCCCCAGGAGCTCCTCCGCCCTCATGTAGAGGGCTTCGAGTATCTGCTCGTACTGCTGCCCCACCGCCTTCCCCCTGAGCACGGCCTTCACGTCCCAGGAGAGGTAGCGGCTGAAGAGGGCGGCGAGTATCCCCCCACATGAGTACAGGCGCATCATGCGATAGTGCAGGTCCACCAGGCTGCCCATCAGGACCTTCTCCAGCTGCTTGGCGCTGGCTATCCTCACACCCCCCAGGACAGGCCCGTAGCGCGTGGACCTGAGCCTCTCGGAGAGCTCCTCGACGCTCGTGAAGCCGACCGCCAGCTTGAAGAAGGTCCTGTCCAGCAGGGTCCCCCTGTAGTAATAGGCCTTGGTCATCGCGTAGACGTCATCATCGTACTCGGTGAGCCTGGGCAAGGATCAGTCCTCCCGAGGGAGGAGCATCCCCAGCGCGAGCTCCACCAGCCTCTCGCGCTTAGCCTCGAAGGCCGCCCTGAGATCCTCGAGCTTCCTCTCCTCGCCCCTCAGCATCTCCTCGGCCTCGGCGTTCGCGCGCCTCTCAATCTCCCTGAGCCTCTCCTCGCCCCTTGCGCGCGCCGCCTCCAGCAGCTTGACCCTGGCATCGGCCGATAGGCGGTCGGCCTGGCTCAGGAGCTGCCTGCCCCAGGCGCGGACCTCGGCCTCGAGGCCGTCCAGCTCCGCGTCGAGCTTGGAGAA
>WYEM01000022.1 GCA_009903775.1 Nitrososphaerota archaeon
ATGAGCGCGAACGCCCCCAAATCCGAAGTCCTTACGAACCCGCGGAGGATCGGCGGCGCTGGCGGCCACCCTGGCCCGACGCCGCTATCCTGTTCCTGATTGCTGAGAGCAGCCTGCCGTGCCTCTCCTCGTCCTCCGATATCATCCGCAGCAGATCGTGCGCCAGCGCTGAGGGGATGCTGCCCATGGACTCGACAGCCTTCAAAAATATCTGCGCAGAGTACTCCTCGCCGGCGGCGGACTCGAGGGACAGAAGATCGTCGTAGCCGGCCAGGAGCCCCCTCAAATCGGCCACCCGCTCGGCGGCCTCCATCTCCCTCCCCCATGCGGTCCCCATGAGGCCCTGGCACTCGTCGCGCCGGCAGGCGGCGCCGGACGCCAGCGCCTCGAGGACCCTCGCGTGCTTCTCGCTGTCCGCGGATATGAACGTGAGGGCGGCCCTGATAGCGGGGTCCGCCTCGCCCCTGAGGGCCCTCGCGTAGGCCTCGGCCACGGCCCTCTCCAGCATGGACATGCAGCACAGCACCACGCGGGCGTCGCGCTCCAACCAGGTGAGCATGCGCGCAGCCCCTCAAAAGGATTTCCGGCGCATCGGGATCCGGGTCCCATCGATCGGCCCGGCTATGAAGCCCGCGCGCCCCGAACCCCTGTCAGCCATCGTCCTCCTCCGCGCTCAGCTCGCCCCTCTGGAAGAGCTCCACCGCCTCCCTGGCGGGGACGCGCGGCGAGCGGTAGACGCCAATCCCCGCCGCCCTGAGGGCCATCATCCTCTCCCCGCCCGACCCGCCGACTATGACCGCGTTGACCCCGCGCTCCCTGAGGGCCGGTATCAGGTCCCTCATGGGCCGCCCGCGCGCCGGATTGGGCATCTCCTCCTCCCCGCCGCCCGCGGTATCCACTATCAGTATCCTCTCCGAATCCGCCGCGCGGTCAGCGACGTACCCGGACTGATCCTCGAAAACCGCCACCCTCCACCTGCCGGACGGCCGCCCGGGCTCCTCGTGCATGGACACCATCAGGAGGTCCGGCATCTCCCTCCTGAGGACCTCCTCCACGCGGTCGGCGAGCGCGTCCGCGTCCCTGACGCTCATCGCGGGCGACGTCTCCAGGTGCATCGTGGCCAGGAGGAACGGGCCCGCCCTCCTCGTCCTCACCTCGTGGACGCCTACCACCCCGGGTATCCCAGAGACCAAGCGCTCTATCCGCGAGGCGGCGCGCTCGTCAGCCGCGTCCAGGAGCGTGAGGATGGAGGATTTGCCGATGCCGTACGCCTGGTAGAGGATGAACGCCGCTATCCCCAGGCCGACAGCGGAGGATATCCACGCCGCGCCCAGGAACTGGCCCGCGACGCCGACGACCACGATGGCGGATATCAGCACGTCCTGGAACGCGTGGGTCGCCTCCGCGCTCAGAGAGCTGAATACGATCCCCTTGGACCTCCTAATGTAGGAGGCCAGCGCGCAGTAGACGGCCGCGGAGGCGAGCTCGACCGCCACGAGGAGCCAGGTATCCCGCATGGCCACTGAGGGCGGATGGATAGAGTCCCACGCTATCTCCACGGCCGCTGCGCCTATCGCGAAGGCCACCAGGAGCGCCGCCAGGTTCTCCGCCTTGTACTTGCCGAATGGGAACTTGGAGGACGGCCTGCCCCTCGCCAGCCTGAGGCCCACGTAGACCACGAGCGCCGTCAGGGAATCAGCCACCGTGTGGACACCGTCCGCCTCCACGGCCACGCTCCCCAGGAGGCCCCCCAGGAGCAGCTTGGCGGCCGCGAAAGACAGGTAGACCGCCCCGGCTATGGATGCCGCCCTCATGCCGCCGGAGAAGGCCTCAGCCCACTGCCCCGGGGCCTCCACGGAGCCGCTACGGACGGGCCCGGGATAAGGATTGCCCGCGCGCATCACTTTTCTGTGCAATAGCACAAAAATATATCCCTTGCGCTCGCCCTAGCGGGGGAGGAACACGGCCGTCAGGTACCCCAGGATCAGCGGCGCGATCACTCCCACGGCTATCACGGCGACGGCGCCCAGGACGAGCGATGCCGTGTACCTCCTCCCCACCGTCGGCCCCTCGCCCTTCGCCAGCATGTTCCTAATCACTATAGCGTAGTAGAAGGCGCTTATCCCGCTGTTCACGAGCGCCAGCACCGCGAGCCAGAGCGCGAATCCGGCGGCCGCCATGAACATGTAGAGCTTCCCCCAGAACCCGAGGAACGGCGGAAGCCCCAGCAGGCTGAGCAGCAGGACGGACGACGCGACCGCGGCCGCCGGGCTGCTCGTGATCATCCCCCTGAGGTCCGAGAGCCCCCTGCCCGATTCGCCGGCGAGCGCGAAGAGCGGCACCTTCGCGAACGAGTAGGCTATGGCCTGTATCGCGACCGCGTAGTAGGACATGATGAGCAGTGAGTGATAGGAGGGGCCAGCCCCCGCGAAGTAGGCGGCCGCGGCTATCGCCGTCATTATGTAGCCGACCTGGGCCATGCTGCTGTACGAGAGTATCATCTGGAAATTCCTGCTGCTGAGCGCGGCGATGTTCCCGTAGATCATCGTGAAGGCCGCTATCAGGGCGGCGGTGATCGCTATCGGGAGGCTCAGCGGGCCGGAGGCCTCCACTATCACTATCCTGGCAATTATCGCTATGAAGCCCAGCTTGGCGACCCCCGCGACGAACGAGACCACCCTCCCGTCGGCCCGGCCATACACGTTGGGGAGCCACCAGTGGAACGGGAACAGGCCCAGCTTGAAGCCCAGCGCGGCCAGCGCCGCCACGACCGCGGCCAGCGCCAGCCCGTTGAATCCCAGCGGGCCGGGCGCGGACGACGCGCCAGTCGGCTCCAGCGGCATTATGGAGAACGCGGATGCACCCTGGAGCGCCGACATGAGCGCTGCCCACGCGATCACGAAGAGGGTGGCCACCATCCCGACCATCACGTACCTGACGGACGCGGCCCTGCTCCCGGCGTCGTCCGGGAGCGCTATGAACACGTAGCTGGCCACGGAGACCATGAGCCACGTCGCTATCACCACGAGCGCGTCCGTCGCGCCCGCCAGGAAGAAGGTGCCGAACAGCACCAGCGGCACCAGGCTGAAGGCCGCGGGGCTGGACGACCACCCGGCGGCGTCGGGGCCCACGGCTATCAGCAGCAGTATCGATGAGACCGCGGCGCCCAGCATTATCAGCGAGCTGAAGGGATCCTGCGCGACCAGCCCGCCGTAGAGCATGACGACCCCGCCGAAGCTCAGGTACACGGATATGGTGGATGCTCCCAGGAAGGCCAGCGCGCCCAGGAAGGCCAGCGAGAGGGACGCCCTCCACCGCCTCCCGGCGAGGGGCGCGGCCAGGCCCGTCGCCAGCGTGAGGTAGATCATGGCCTGCATCAGATCCACGAGCGCGGACGCCATCTACAGCACCCCCCAGACCACGAGCACGACAACCGTCAGCGCGCCGATGAACGACATGTACATCGCTATCGTGTAATCGGTGCGCCCCCTGAACGTCCTCCTGAGCAGCGCGGACGACCACCCGGCGAACGACGGCAGGACGCCGTGGTAGAAGACGTCTATCCCGTGGTCCACGGCGTGCAGGACCCACGAGAGCCCTATGAACGAGTACACGAACGCGTAGTAGATTATCGAGTTCAGGTACCACCGGTCGAAGAGGAACGAGTGGATCCCGGACAGCAACCTGCTGGACCTGACGGCCGACATGAAGTCGATGCGCCTGAGGTACGCTGCCACGACCAGCAGCATGTCCACGGCCAGGAGCGACGTTATCGCGATGGTCGTCAGGTCGATCGAAGGCATGAACACCGGCGTCGTGAGCACCGAGATCGTCTCGCGGACCCCCCGGGCCAGGTACGAGCCCACGATGGGCCAGAACACTCCCAGGAGGAGCGCGCCCAGCGCCAGCACCGCGTACGGGATCAGCATGAGCGGGGGCGCCTCGTGGGGCCCGTGCTCGCCCTCGTGCGCGTGCCCGTGGTAAGCCGGGACGTGGAAGACCCTGATCGTCAGCCTCGTCACGTAGGCCGCGGTGAAGAAAGCCGTCACGACCGCCACCAGGTACAGCGCCGCGTACCCCGTCTGGGCGACGCTCTCGAGCACCAGCTCCTTCGAGAAGAACCCGCTCAGCGGCGGGATGGCCGCGAGGCTCAGGCCGGAGAGCCACATGGCCACGGCGGTCGCCTTCATGTACTTGGCGTAGTCGCCCATGTCGTCTATGAACCGGCTCTCCGCCGCGTGGAGGGCCCACCCGGCTATCAGGAAGAGGGACGCCTTGAACACGGCGTGGCTCATCAGCTGCGCCAGCCCCGCGAAGACCCCCTGGTCCATGGCCGCGAGGGCGGCCTGCCCCTGGGTGACGAGGAGCCCGCCGGCGGCGGCCGCCAGGATCATGTACCCCAGCTGGCTCGCCGTCGAGTATGCCAGTATCAGCTTGAACTCGTTGTTCACGACGGCCATTGTGGCCATCATGAACGCGGTGAGCGCCGCGAGCGCGGCGACGATCCCGAAGTACACCTGGGACTGCGCCTCCGCGGCCAGCCCGGCGGCTATCGCGCCGACGAAGAATATCGGGGCGAACCTGAGGACGAAGTACACGCCAGCCTTCACCATCGTAGCCGCGTGTATGAGGGCGGAGACCGGCGTCGGGCCCGTCATGGCCGTGACGAGCCATTCGTGGAACGGGAACTGCGCGCTCTTCGCCAGCGCCCCGAGCGTGAATATGAACAGGACCGCCGCCAGGACGTCTTTGTTCGCCAGGTAGCCCATCCAGGTCCCGGCCGAGGCCGCGAGGCCGGGGATGCTGAACGTGTGCGCCACCAGGAAGAGCGCGCTGATCCCGACAAGGAATCCGACGTCGCCCAGCCTCGTGAACATGAGCGCCCTCACGCCGCTGTTGCTGGGCTCGAAGTACATGGGGAGCCCGAGGGCCTTCCTCCCGGGCACTCCGACCCACTTGTCCTCCTCGTCCGTGTACCAGTGGCCTATGAGGGCGTAGCTCGCGAGCCCCGTGCCCTCCCACCCGATGAACATCAGGACCAGGTTCTCGGCCGTCACGAGCAGGAGCATCGAGCCGACGAAGAACGTTATGAAGAAGAAGTAGCGCTGGACCCCCCAGTCTCCCTTCATGTACTCCAGGCTGTAGACCGCTATCAGGAAGCTGAGCCAGGAGACTATGACCGCCATTATCGCGCCCAGCCCGTCGAGGTAGCTGCCCACGCCTATCGTGAGGGGCGCCGACCCCACGACGTCTATGCTGACCCAGTTCCACCTGCTGACCGCGTCTATCGTCTCGTGGAGGGCCAGCACGTAGTACAGGGCGAACGTGGACACGACGGCCGAGGCCAGGATGCTCAGCACGCTCATCAGGCCGTAGAACCTCTCGCGCCTGACGCCGAGCAACCAGGCTATGGCCATGGCGGCCGCCGCCGCGAAGGGCAGCAGCCATATGGAGGACCACCCGTACCAGGGCGCTGAGACGATCATCTCAAGCCACACCCCCCAGGCCGAGTATCAACTTCAGCCAGCCGGCCACCCCCGACGCCATCGGGTTGACCAATATGAACATGGCGAATCCCGCTATCGCTATAGCCACCATTGACAGCTTGAAGGGGTCCACCGCCTCCCTCAGGCTCCCGAGGTCGCTCCTCGGCTGCCCGTAGAATATCCTCCTCATCGTGACGAACGAGTACGCGGCGGTGACGCCCAGCGCCAGCATCAGGAGCGCCGTCATGCCCACCATGTACCCAAGGCCCTGCATGGCGTACGCCTGCACGGCCCCCAGCACGATGAACAGCTCGCTCCAGAACCCCAGCGCGGGCGGGAGGCCGCTCAGGTTCATGAACCCGAAGAGAGCTAGCGCCGCCACCAGCGGGTACCTCCTCGCGAGGCCGCCCATCTTCCTCATGTCCCTCAGGTTGTGCGCCTCCACTATGAAGACGCCGGCCGTCATGAAGAGGAGGGACTTCCCCACGGCGTGGGACGCGTAGATGAGCATGGAGCCTATGAGGCCGTACTGCGTGAGGGTGGCTATGCCCAGGAGCATGTAGCCCATCTGGCTCACGCTCGAGTACGCCAGGAGCCTCTTGAAGTCCGTCTGCCTGAGGGCGTTGAGGCCCGCGTAGGTTATCGTCAGGAAGGCCAGCCCCATCAGGTACGGCCTCCAGGACTCCATGATCAGCGGGAAGTACTGCACGAGGAACCTGGCCATCGCGTACCCGGCGAGGCCTATCAGGTTGGGCGAAAGGAGGGCGGATATGGGCGTGGGGGCCTCGGCGTGCGCGTAGGGGAGCCACATGTGGACCCCGAAGAGCGCCATCTTCACGGCGAGCCCCACGAACATCAGGAGGGCCACGAAGACCGCCATGGATCCCAGGGCGGTCGCGGGCCCCACGGGCACCAGATCCGTCCCGACGAGCTTCAGGTAGTCGAACGCGCCAGTGATCACCCCGTAGTAGAGGGCGCCCGCCAGGAACGTCACCGCCCCGATGTGGGTCCAGACGAAGTAGAGCATGGAGATCCTTAGCCTCTCGCCGTATCCGTAGTACATGATCAGGAGGAACGACGAGATTAGCGTGCCCTCCAGGAACACGTAGAACTCGACGAGGTTCGTGGCGAAAGCGACACCGAGCATCGTCGCCGCGAACACGTTGTAGAGGAACTGGTAGGTGCCGTAGTCCGGCGGGGCCTCGCCGGCCGAGCGCATCTCCTCTATCCTGTGGTCCATGTACTTCAGGCCGTAGATGGAGACGAACGCCGTGACTATGGACAGGGCCAGCACCACGGGGGCCGAGAGCCCGTCGACGCCCAGGAACATGTGGCCGATCCTGTAGGACGTCAGATCGAACCCGATCGGATCCACCAGGCTCGAGGCGCCGCTGGCGTAGAAGTAGATGACTATGCCCAGCGGTATCAGGAGGGAGAGCGCCGAGGCGTACGAGTAGCCGCGCCTCCACCTGTCGCCGCTCAGCCACGCGGCTATCCCGATAACGATCGGGAGGGCGATCGATATCCAGAATACGGGCACGGACGCGATCATCGCTCGGGCACCTCCTCCAGATTGTCGGAGGACATCGACCGGGACGCGCGGTAGTAGGACACGAGTATGGCCACCACCACGATTATCTCGGCCGATACCACGGAGATCACGACCACGCCGAAGTACGTGGCCGACGACGCGTTCGCGGAGAGGAGGGGCAGCAGCATCATGAGGAGGCCGTTGAACGCGACCTCGACCGACAGCAGCTGCCTCATCAGGTTCCTGGAATACGTGAGACCATACGCGCCCATCGCCATCACCACTATACCGAACGCGACTATTGCGAGGTCCACGGAGTTCGCGACCATCGCCATCACTTCCCCCCGTTCCCCCCGCCCCTTCTGGCCACGCTTATGGCCTCCACGAGCGTGGCCGCCTGGGCTACTACTATGAGCGCCACCACGAGCGCGTAGCGGCTGAGCAGGCCGCCGACCGCGGCCGTCATGCCGACGGGATGGGGCGCCACGTAGAGGCCGTAGATCCCGGCGGAGAGCGCCACGCCGAACCAGAGCGCCGCCGTCAGGAGGGCCACGAGCACGCCCACCCCCGAATTCCTCCTCTCATCCCCCCGGAGGCCGAGGAGCGAGACCGTGATGATTATGAACATCACGGCCGCGCCCACGTACACTATTATGAGGAACGCGGACACTATCCCGAGCCCGAGTATTGCCAGCTCCGCGGCGACCATTGATCCCAGGATCGCTAGGGCCGAGCTGGCGTAGACGAGGTCCTTGGACCTTATCACGTAGTACGCGGCCACGAGCGAGGCCAGGCCCATCACTATGGCCCACACTGCGGTCCAGCTGATCATGATCCTCCCTCCTGCGACTTGGACTGGGTATCCTGTGTACCGGTATCCTCTGTGTGCTGGGCCTTCCCCTGGGCGCGCTCGGGCTTCTGGGCCTGCTCGGCAGGCTTGGGCTGTTCAGCCTGCTGCTCGGCCGCCGCTG
>WYEM01000083.1 GCA_009903775.1 Nitrososphaerota archaeon
CCTCCTTCACGAGCCCCGGCCTTATCTTGAGGGACCCGTCCTCGAGCCTTATCATGGACACTATGTCGCCCGGCTTTATCCCCACCTGCTTCACCCAGTCCTTGGGGAGGGAGACGGAGAGCGTCGAGTAGCCGACCATCTGCACCTTCCTCGCGTCCACCTTCATACCGCTCATTATCGAAATTTACCCGTATATATACCTGATCCCGCATCTCGCTCGGGCGGGTCCCCGGATCAAGGCCGCTGACCCCATCCCCGCCCTGAAGGTCGAGGTTTGCCGTTTTTATCAGCGCCGGGGCGGCGCGGGAGCATCCGCGGAAACGTTTATGATCGGGCACTATGGCGACTCCCCAGTGAACGAGGAGGAGGTCCTGGCTGCGCTCAGGAGGGTCGTGGACCCCGACCTGGGCAAGGATATAGTGACCCTCGGCTGGGTGAGCGACCTGAAGGTGGACGGCGGCGCCGTCAGCTTCACCCTCAAGCTCACGACTCCCGCCTGCCCCTTCCAGCAGGATCTGGTGAGGCAGTCCAAGGAGGTCCTGGAGGCCATGGGCGCTTCCCGCGTCCAGGTGAACGTCGTGTACGACGTGCCCAGGACGACCCCCGCGGATAACCTCGCGACGCACAAGATAAGGAACATAATAGCGGTCGGGAGCGGGAAGGGCGGGGTCGGCAAGTCGACGGTCGCCGTGAACCTGGCGGTCGCGCTCGCGATGACGGGGGCTAGGGTCGGCCTGCTGGATGCGGACATCTACGGCGCAAGCGTGCCCCTCATGATAGGCGCCAACACGCCGCCCGAGGTGGCAGGCGAGAACCTGCTGAAGCCGACGGAGGTCGCCGGCATAAAGGTGATGTCGGTCGGGCTGCTCGTGCCGCCCGGAACCCCCATAATATGGAGGGGCGCGCTGGTGACCAAGGCGATACAGGAGTTCATCGCGAACGTGGACTGGGGGGAGCTCGACTACATGATAGTGGACCTGCCGCCCGGCACGGGCGACGCGCCGCTCACGGTGGCGCAGAACCTGAAGCTGACCGGCGCTATAATAGTTACGACGCCCCAGAGGGCATCCCTCGAGGTCGCACTGAAGACCCTCACGATGTTCCGCAAGCTCGAGGTCCCCATAATAGGCATCGTGGAGAACATGAGCTACTTGGTGTGCCCGCACTGCGGGAGGGAAATAGACGTGTTCGGCAAGGGCTCCGTGGAGACCGTCGCGAGGCACATGCAGGTGCCCTTCCTCGGCTCCATACCGATAGATCCCAGGCTGCGCGAGGCGGAGGACAACGGCGAGCTCCTGGTCGACTTCCAGGACTCGCCGGCCGCCAAGGCGCTGATGGATATAGCTAGGAGGGTGGCGTCGAAGGTCAGCCTGCTGGCTTACTCGAGGAAGAAAGAGGAGGGGGAGGAGGGAGGGGGCCTCTCGGCGTTCCTCCCAATGCCCCCCAAGCGCTGAGCGGGCCGCGGATCGGATCCGACGGGGCGCGCCCGGGCCGATCCTCGGGCGCCCTGCGCTACGTTTTAATCGCGCCGGGGTCCCCTCAGGGCGTGTCGGTGTCCCTGGCCGAGCTGGGCATCGTGATGGTTCTCGTCGGGATCCTGCTCATCGCAGCGGGGATAATGGTCGGGGCCGGGCGCGGGAATGCCAAGGGGGCAGCGGTAGTCCTCATAGGGCCTGTCCCAGTGGCCGTGGGTAACGATCGCAGGCTCCTCCTGGTGGCCCTGGCGATCGCGGCCGCCCTGCTGGCGGCATTCCTCCTCCTGGGGGCGCTCGCCCCATGAGGCTCCATGTTGCGCTCATACTGGCCGGGTTCTCGCTCATACTGGCCGGTTCCGCGGCGCTCCTGCTCTCCGCGGCGGCCTCCCCGGCCCCCGCCGGGACCTCCTACGGCGGCGTGATCCTGATAGGTCCACTGCCCATAATATACGGCGCCGGCCCCCAGGGGCTTCGGATGGCCGAGCTGGCGGCCCTCCTAAGCCTGGTGCTGATCGCCGCCGCGATCCTGCTGGCCCTTGCCGCGGCGCCCCCCGGAGAGCCCGAGGGCGGCGGACACGAGGAACGGGAGGACTAGGCTGGCATCGCCGTACACGGTCGACTTCCTGGCCCTCGGCTTCACCTTGCCCCATGAGATCGCCTCCCTCACGGGCGCCCCGCTCAGGCTACCATCATACTCGACGGCGGTCGTCACGTAGACTGCGTAGTCGAGCCCCTCCTTGAACTGGGCCCACCATATCAGGTGGTGCTTGGAGATGCCCCCGCCCAATATTATGCCCCCCAGCCTCCTGCTCTCGAACACGAAGTCCGACATTAGCTGCTCGTCGCGCATAAGGTCCAGCTGGAAGTCCCTCCTCCGTTGGTTGAACATCCAGAGCTGAAGCCCGACGGCCCCGTCCATCGGCCCCGGCACCACCACTGGTATCCTGTTCAGGTGCGCCCAGTACAGCAGCGACGACTCGTCGTTCAGGCGCTTGCCTATCTCCCAGGAGAGCTCCACCGTCGAAATGCTCCTCGCGCCGCCCGCGTACATGTCCTCGAGGATCTGCTGCATCTTCTCCTCGACCAGCTCGCCGTAATCGGACGTGGGGACCAGGACGCTGCCCAGCCTGTGGTAACCCCTCCTCTTGACCTCCTCGTCGTCCAGGTTGAAGTCCCCCCTGTAATAGCTCCCGAGGGTGCGCGCTATGTCGTGGTCAAGCGTCCCGCACGTGGTCACGACCAGGTCGACCAGCCTGTCCCTCACCATCTGGACCAGGACGCCGCGCACTCCCGTGGCCATCAGCGCGGCCGGGAACGACAGCATTATCCTCGCGTCAGGATCCGACCACATCTCGGCCATCGCCTGGGCGGCCTCGGCGAAGCTGCGCCCCGCGAAGCCGCCGGCCCTGAGCATCTTCGACGCGATCGTCGCCGGCACGTCCGCCGGCCCGACCTGAAAGTCCTCGACCCTCTCCTCGCCGATCATGCGCTGCCGCCCCTGTCGCCCATCAGTATCTCGGCCAGCGCCCTCCTGGCGTGCTTCGCCAGAGCCCTCGCGCGGTCCTCCGGCGGCTCGCTCACCACAGAAATCCCGTATCCCAGCGATGCTCCCTGGAAGGGATCGGTGCCACCGTAGAGCCTGGCGCTCCAGTGGAAGTTCATGCTGCTCCTCTTGAGCGAGCCCGTGTAGAAGACCATGTAGTAGTCGCGCGCGGCCTGCGCCATTGCCCTCATGGTGGACAGGAGTATTCCGGCGAGCGACGTTATGCTGGGCATCGTGAGGCGGTAGAACCTGTTGCGGTGGCTGCGCGGGAGCACCCATGCCTCATAGGGGCTGGTGGGCGCCCAGGGGAACAGCGATATGTACTCCTCGTCGGAGAGCAGCTCGCGCGGCCCGCTCCTCTCGGTGTCCGCGATCGCGCAGAGCGGGCACGTCCCCAGCTCCTTCAGGTATCTCCTGTAGGCGTCGTACTCCCTCTCGACGGCCGGCGGCACCTCCGGGAGGCCCAGCACGTGCACTAGCGAGTGCCCCTCGAAGTCCCGCCTCTCCTCGTAGTACACGGCGACGTAGTTCACGCCCCTCCTCTGGTACAGCTCCTTCCCCAGCTCCTGAATGGCCAGCACCACCAGCGACATGCGGTCGAGCCCCACCTGGGAGAGCGCGACCCCGTGCTCGGGAGTCGGCACTATCACGTAGTGGACTCCCGATCCGGGGTCCGACCTCCTGAAGGGCACCGCGAGCTCCCTCGGGCTCTGCGGCTCGTCCGTCAGCAGGGGCGAGTCGTAGGGCAGGACCTTCAGATCCCAATCGCTCACGCGCTCATCCTCGCTCTCCTTGAGCCTCGTGAGCGGGCCATCGCCCTTCATCCTGAAGACCATGGGCGCAGGAGCCACGAGGTCCTCGGATCCGCGGCAATAGGGGCACCTCTCGCGGGGCTGCGCGCGGGCGCGCGCGACGAGCGTCACGTGGTCCTCAAGGTAGTCCCTGCGGAGCTCGCTCAAGCGGGTCCCTTCCCCGGACCTCCTCATAATAAATCGTTGCGCTCCGGCGGCCCGTTTTCGCTTGCAGACGATTTGCAAATGCGCGGTCCCTCCCAGCCGCCGCAAAGCCGTTAAATCGCACCCCCAGGCCCCGCTGATGCGTGAGGAAGCTCGTCTACGTCCTGCTGGACGGAGTCGGCGACAGGCCGGATCCCAAGCTGGGCATGAAAACGCCCCTCGAGGCGGCCGCGACCCCCAACCTGGACTCGCTGGCCTCCAGGGGATCCACCGGGCTGGTGTACACGGTCGGACGGGGCATCGCGCCGGAGTCGGACGTAGCTGTCTTCCACATGCTGGGCTACAGGTTGGGCGAGGAGTACCCCGGCAGGGGCGTGATCGAGGCGATCGGGGCTGGCCTGGACTTCAGGGACGGCGACCTCGCCCTCAGGGCGAACTTCGCGACGGTGGGCGACGATCTCAGCATAGTGGACAGGAGGGCGGGCAGGGACCTCAGCGACTCGGAGGCCAAGGAGCTGACCGCCGCGCTCAACGAGCGCGTCAGGCTGAGGCCCCCGGCCGAGGTCGCGTTCAGGCACACGGTGGGCCACAGGCTCGTCGTCCGCATAAGGGTCCCGGGCGTGCGGCTCTCCTCCAACATCACAAACACCGATCCAGCCTACAGGAAGGTGGGCGGCATGGGCGTCGCCGCCCAGGCCTCGGGGGGGCTGCGCGTGGAGAGGTCCGTCCCGCTCGATGGAAGCCGCGAGGCTGAGCTCTCCGCGCAGCTGGTAAACGAGGTGACCGAGGCTGCTCTCCGCGTGCTGAGGGACCATCCGGTGAACGCTGCGCGCTCGAGGGGCGGCAGGCTGCCGGCCAACGCCATACTAATGAGGGACGCCGGATCCAGGCTGCCCGCGCTCCCCAAGATGAGGGATCTGCACGGCATGGAGTTCTCCGCGATCGCCGACATGCCGGTCGAGGTGGGGGTGTCGAAGATAGTGGGGATCCACGTGGAACAGAGCCCCGAGACCTTCAACTACGGCTGGAAGGCCTCAAAGGTGCTCGAGCTTCTGAAGTCATATGATGGCGTGTACGTGCACCTCAAGGGACCGGACGAGCCGGGGCACGACGGCCTGCCCGAGGTCAAGATGAGATCCATAGAGATGATCGACTCCAAGTTCTTCGCCCCCCTGCTGGACGGATTGGACCTGGAGGAGGCCGTGGTGGCGGTCTCCGCCGACCACGCCACCCCGTGCCAGCTGAAGTCGCACAGCGATGACCCCGTGCCCCTGCTGATATCCGGAGGATCCGTGAGGAGCGACGGCAGCAGGAGGTTCACGGAATCGGAGGCCGCGCGCGGTCGCCTCGGGACGCTCGAGGGGCCCTCCGTGCTACCGCTGATCAAGAGATACCTGTCCCGTCGACGCCCGGACTAACCTTAAAATAGAGCTCGATCGCAGCGGCTGACGTGTCCTCGAAGGAGGGAGGGCAGGAGCTCAGGAGCGCGCATGGATTCACCGTGGGCGATAAGGTGATCACGGACCTGGGCGTCCTCGGGGTCGTCGAGGACATCGTAGACATCCAGGGCAAGCCGTACTTGCTCATCAGGTGGAAGAACAAGAGCAAGGGCGCCTACGGCTTCGAGGAGATAAAGCGCTACGGCATACGCCGGGCCCCCTAGACCCCGCGCGATCCATCCTGAGGCGTGCAGGGGGGAATCGAGGAAGGGATTCGCGGGAGTCTCGGCGGCTTAGTTCAGGCCGCCCTCCTCCTCGTAGAGCTCCTTCAGGCTCTCCCTGGGCCTGGCCACGCTCACGTTACCGTTCAGATCCCTGAAGAGGACTGGCGGCTTGGGCTGCGCGTGGAAGGGCATGTTAAAGACCGTGCTGTACGCGCCTGCATTGCCGAACACCACGAGCTTCCCCAGGCTGGCTCCGCGTAGCACGCCGTTGCCGATGGGGAACACGTCATCGGAGTCGCAGAGCATGCCCGCGAGCACCACGCGCTCTTCCGCGTGGCCGTCCTCAGGTACCACCCTGATCGGGTACACCTGCCTCACGAAGGCCGCGTCCAGCAGGTTGTGGTAGCCCGTGTCGAGGAACGCGTACTTGAGGCCCGCGTACCGCTTGATGTTGACTATCCTGGAGGTGAGGACGCCGGCCTCGGCCACGAGGAACCTGCCGCTCTCTACCACGAGATCCGGCGGCGACCCCAGGCGATCTGCCAGCGAGTTGAGCCTCTCAATTATCCTGGGCGCGATGTCCTCTAGGCCCGGGTCGCCCTGCGTGTAGATGACCGGCATTCCGCCGCCTATGTCGAGGACCTCCACTTCGAGGTCCCTGCCCTCGGCGCGGGCTATTGTTATCAGCTCCTCCAAGCGATCCAGCGCCCTGACGAACTTGCTGGGGCTGGTCACCTGGGTGCCCACGTGGAAGTGGAACCCGGTCAGCCTTGGCCACTCCAGCTCCGAGGCCGCCTCGATCAGCGCCACGGCGTCCTCCCCGTCCTCGTCCACTATCGGCACCCCGAACTTCCCCATCTTGTAGAAGCGCTCATCCGTGGGGGGAACGAGCTCCGGGTTTATCCTGAGGAGGAACTCCACCTTCACGCCGCGATCCTCCGCCGCCCTAGCCAGGTTCCGCAGGCCGTTCGACGATCCCACCACGAAGCGCCTGACGCCCATGTCGATCGCGCGGGAGAACTCCCTGTAGGTCTGGGTGGTGCTCGTGTATATTGAGCGCTCGACGCTCCCGATCGATCTCTCGAGGAAGTAGAGCTCCTCGAGCGTCGCGACGTCGAACAGCAGGCCCTCGCCCCAGAAGGTGCGCAGTATCCTGGGGAGGAAGTTGGCCTTCACGGAGTAGGCCACGGAGACCTTACCCGAGTAATCGGAGTAGGCGGCCCTCAGATCCCTCGCGTTCCTCCTGAGCGTCGCCTCGTCTATCAGGAAGTAGGGGGTTCCATAGGTTTCCGACAGGTTGATCAGGACGTCCGCGGGGAGCCGGAAGAGGAGATTTTCCGCGAGAGGCCTTCTCAGGACCGCACTTGGTCCTTCGAGCATTCCTTTAATAGCTCACCCCTCGCATCGAATTGCTATGGACCCCTCCTTTAAGCTTATCGTCGACGGGTCGGAGATCGCAGAGGGGGTCCTGAGGAGGGCGGTGGCCCCGGCCGCTGTCTGGGAGCTTGAGAGGATCCATCGCGTGTCGGGGAACGCCCTGATCAGGGAGGATTCCGTGGGGATCGTGACGCGCCTCAAGGTCGGGGCTGCGAAGTCCCGGCTCAGGTTCAAAGCGGGCGAGGTCGCGATAAATCCGGCCGATGGCAGCCTCTGGGTATTCCTATCCGACGCCGAATCGCGCATGCCGCTCGTGCCGCTCGGCTCAGTGCTTCAGGGGCTGGAGGGCCTGAGGTCCATCAGGAGGGGGGCGCGCCTGGAGCTTGTGGTCAGGACTGGGTAGAGGACCCCTCCTTCAGAGCGTAGACGTAGTGGCCGCTGTAGCCGCCCACCTTGATGGCGACGCCCGACTCGACCAGCCTCCTCAGGAGGGAGTTCGCGGCGCTCCCCTTGATCCCCAGGGCCTGCGCGACCGAGTAGACGGTCAGGGCCTTGAGCGGCCTCAGCCTCTCCACGATGCGCGCCGGATCCTCCATGGCCAGGGCCTCGGCCCTCTCCTTGCCCGCGGCCTTCTCCTTTCCGGGCTGCTTGCCCTTCTCCTGCTTCTTGGCGGCCTTGCTCAAGCTGGGCCCGTTCCAGGCCTCCCGCTTAAAATCGTTTCGCGAGCGAATTGAGGGGCCTCGAGCTGAGGACCCCCCTCGCGAGGCGCTCAGCCTCCTCCGAGAAGTGCGCCGCCTGCTCGCACGCGTAGCCCAGGTAGGCCTCCGGGCGCAGCGGCAGCGCATCTATGTGCAGCTCGCGCAAAGCCGCAGCGAAGCCCTCCTCGCCCATCACGGTGCCCTGCAGCATCCTCCTGACCCTCTCATAGCCCTCCTCATCGCCCCTGGACCTGAGGATCACCTGCAGCGCCTCGCCGAGCACCTCCCAGTGCCTATTGAGGTCCTCCAGCGCGGATTCGCGCTCGTAGCGCAGCCGGTCGAGCGCGCTCTCTATCCTCCTGAGGCCAGCCACTGCGAGGCCGTAGACCTCGCCGTAGAGCCTCTTGACGGAGGAATCGGAGATGTCCCTCTGCAGCCTGGATTCCTGCAGCCTGCCGGCCATCGCCTCCAGCTCCCTGCTCGCCATCCTCAACATGCCCTCGCCGCCCTCCAAGTCCACAGGATTCACCTTCTGGGGCATCGTCGAGGAGCCCACCTGCCGCTCATCGAACCTCTCCAGCCTGAGATATCCCAGAGTCAGGTACAGCCAGACGTCGACGGCCATGTCAACCGCGGCGTTGCACGCGGCCGCCGATTCGTAGAGCACTATGCTCTCCCTGTCGTGCGGGAGCACCTGCTTGACGGCCTCATCATACTCGAAGCCCAGCGACTCCACGAATTCCCTCGCGAAGCGGCGCCAGTCGATCGAAGGGTACGCCAGCCTCAGAGCCGCCAGCGTACCGACGGCCCCGCCTAGCTTGCCGCGCGGCCGGTACGACACCAGCGTATCCGCGAGCCTGGCCAGCCTCACCGCGTGGACCCCCAGCTCCCTCCCCAGGGTCGTGGGGACTGCGGGCTGGCCATGCGTCCTCCCCAGGATCGCGCTGCACGCCTCGCGTTTAGATATCTCAGACAGCTTCAGCGCGGTCCTGGCGACCTCCTTGGCGAAGTGCTCCTTGACCAGCACCTCCAGCATTGCCGAGTATGCCAGGTTGTTGTCATCCTCGCTCGTGAGCCCCAGGTGGACGTACCTCCTGAGCCTGCCGGGCACCCTGGACCTCAGGAACTCGACTACCGCGACCACATCGTGCCTGGTCCTGCCCTCTAAGCTCCTGATCTCTTCAACTTCCTCGGCGGACAGGCTGGCCAGCGCCTCGAGCGCGGACCTCTCATCCTCGGTCAGCGGGGCCTCGAGCCCCTCCTCGGCGAGCCTACCCACGAGCGCCTCCAGGTACCTCACCTCTACCCTGGCGCGCAGCTCGTGCAGCCTGGCCTCGGAGAAGTCGTTCGCTAAGCCCTCCACCAGGCCGCGATACCTGCCGTCCAGCGGCGACAGGGGCTCCCGCTCGCCGACCAACCTCCAGGTACTCCTCCCTCGATGGGCCGTATGAGAGCCCGCGCACGCTGGCACCCACGACCTCCTCGATCCTGCGCAGATAATCCCGCAGGGATCTAGGCAGCGCCGACTCGCCCTCCACCCTAGCGCGCCTCCAGACCTCGGCGCCCGCGTCGCGCCATCCATCGAACTCCTCGTAGACGGGCTCCGCCTCCTCGAGCTCCTCAACGGTTGACGGGAACTCGTCGGTCGTTGACCCATCTATGCGGTAGGCCACCCCCAGCTTGACGCGGTTCAGCTGCCCCAGGACGTCCAGCTTCGTTATGACCAGGGAGCTGGCGCCGTTCACCATGGCGGAGTACCTGGCGGCCACGGCGTCGAACCATCCGCACCTGCGGGGCCTCCCGGTGGTGGCGCCATACTCGTTCCCCAGGCTCCTGAGCGCCTCCCCCGCCTCCCCGCGATCCTCCGTGGGGAACGGCCCCCCGCCCACCCTGGTGGTGTACGCCTTGGCCACGCCCACGACCTCCGTGATGGCGGTCGGCGGGACGCCGCTCCCTATGGCCGCCGCGGCGGCCACGGTGTTGGACGAGGTCGTGTAGGGATAAGTCCCATGGTCCACGTCCAGCAGGCTCCCCTGCGCGCCCTCGAAGAGCACCCTGGACCCGCTCGACAGCATGCGGTTGAGCACGTACTCGGTCCTCCCTACGTACCTCCTCAGCTCCTCGCCGTAGCGCAGCAGGTCCGAGTATAAGCTCTCGAACGGCGGGAGCCTGCCGATGATGTGCCCGATCCACTCCTTGGAGCTATAGAGGTCCCTCAGCTTATCCCTGAGCACCTCCCCCCTGAGCAGGTCCCCGACCCTTATGCCGACCCTGGCCGCCTTATCGGCGTACGTGGGCCCTATTCCCCTCCTGGTCGTGCCGAGGGCCCTATTCCCCCTCCTCATCTCCTCGGCCTCATCCTGCAGCCTGTGGAGCTCCGTGGTCACGTGGGCCTTATCGCTCAGGAGCACCTTGGGCTCTATGCCGGCGCTCTCCAGCGACCTCAGCTCCTCCAGCAGCACCTCCGGGTCCACCACCACGCCATTGCCTATTATTCCCAGCCTCCCCTGTAGCACGCCCGACGGGACCAGGTGGAAGACCCGCTTCTGTCCCCCCACGACCACGGTGTGTCCGGCGTTGGATCCGCCCTGGAACCTCACGACCGCATCGAAGCCGGGCGCCATGAGGTCCACGACCCTTCCCTTGCCCTCATCCCCCCACTGGAGACCCACCACGACCACTCCAGGCATACACGCGCGCGAACGGGCCCGGCTCTAAAAAGGTTGCTTCCGTCCGTCCCTAGATGTCTATTCCTATATGATCATTCCTAGCACCTAGGGACCTCCACCTCGCCCGCTCCTCACTTGCCACGGAGTGGGCTCGTGGGCGGCCGTCGGGCCCAACGGCACGGGGTCCCCATACACGGAAATCGAAAGCCCGTGGCGGCTCGGGGCAGCGCCTCATGCCCGGGGTTCCCCGGAGCTCCGGCGGAAGAGGCCCTGAGAGGTTTCGGCCTGCCAGAAGGCGCGCGCCCAATCCCCGCTTCTGGCGCGAGGTCGGCTTGGATCAAAGCGCCCTACTATTCAGTGTTAAGTTAATAGCCCGGCTCCGCCGCGACTTGGAAATCCGTGGCCCGCACCTACATAAAGCTCAGCTACGAGGAGGCCCGCGACCTCTCGCTGGCGCTCTACCGCCGCATAAGATCCTCAGGGTGGCTGCCCGACGTCAACGTCGGCATCGGCAGGGGAGGGATGTTCGTCCTGAGGTCGCTTCAGGACTTCTTCGCGGCTGAGGGCGTGCGCGCGCCATACTGGCTAATACCGGTGGAGCGTTACTCGGGGATCGGGACCGCTGGGAGCGTCAGGATCTCGGGCGAGGTGGACGTCGCCGGGATGAACGTCCTGCTCGTGGACGACGTCGCCGATTACGGCGACAGCCTAGCGGTGGTCAGGGAACTATTGCTCTCGCGCGGCGCGTCCTCCGTGCGCACAGCGACGCTCCATCTGAAGCCCTGGTCCAAGGTGATCCCGGATTACTACGTGTCGCGCACCGATGCCTGGATCATTTACCCGTGGGAGCTCTACGAGACGATAGCCGCCATCATTCGGGAGCTGGCGGCAGCAGGCGCTACCGTGGACGAGGCGTACGGGGAGCTCGTCTCCCGCGCGCACGTGACCCCGCAGGAGCTGGCCAACTTCAGCGAGATGGCGCGCCGCGGGGGCTCGCTCGACGCCCGCTCGAGGCTCATACTCGAGGGACTGCTCTCCGCTTATGGGCGAGCCGGAAACGTTATGTGCACGCCCGCCGGCTCCGCTGTGTCGCATGCTCAGAACTCACAGGACCTCGGATCTGGGCCGCCTCAGGGACGGGCAGCGCGTCAGGATCGCCGGCTGGGTATCCAGCGTCAGGGATCAGGGCTCCATAAGCTTCCTGATCCTGAGGGATGGTTGGGGGGAGGTGCAGGTGACCGCCAAGAGGGGCGAATCGCCCGAGGGCCTCTTGGAGCTGCTCCGCAGGGTGCCCGAGCACTCCTCGGTGGTGGTCAGGGGCATAGTAAGGAGGGATCCCAGGGCGCCCGGGGGGCTTGAGGTGGTGCCGAGCAGGATCAGCGTCGTCTCGAGGGCCAGGAAGCAGCCCCCCTTCAGCGTCTACGGCGGAAGCCTGCCCAGCATCGACAAGAGGCTGGACATCAGGGCGGTTGACCTCAGGAGGGCTAAGGCCAGGGCCATATTCCGCGTGAGGCACGCGGCGCTCCAGGCGATAAGGAGGTTCCTGGACTCCCGGGGGCTGATGGAGGTCCAAACGCCGAAGATAATAGCGACCGCGACGGAGGGCGGCGCCGATCTCTTCCCCGTCCTCTACTTCGACAGGGAGGCGTTCCTGGCGCAGAGCCCCCAGCTCTACAAGGAGCAGCTCACCATGGCGTTCGACGGAGTCTTCGAGATAGGCCCGATATTCAGGGCGGAGCCATCCAGGACCCTCCGCCACCTGAGCGAGGCCATCAGCGTGGACGTCGAGATGGCATTCGCCGATTACGGCGATGTGATGAAGCTGCTTGAGGAGATGATAGTCCGCGTCTCGAGGGAGCTCTCCAGGAGGGCGCGCGAGGAATTCGCGGTCCTGGGGCGCGAGCCGGAGCTGCCCTCCAGGCCATTTCCCAGGCTCACGTACGAGCGGTGCCTCTCCATGCTGAGGGATGCCGGCGTGGAGAAGGAGTTCGGCGACGACCTGAGCACGGAGGACCTGAAGGAGCTCGGCAGGATGATCGGGGGCTACTACTTCATAACGGATTGGCCAACTAAGCTCAAGCCGTTCTACATAAAGCCGAAGTCCAGGAGGCCCGAGCTCTCGGAGAGCTTCGACCTGATGCATGGTGACCTGGAGCTCTCCAGCGGCGGCACGAGGATCCACAGGAGGTCCGCCCTCGTGAGGAGGCTGAGGGAGAAGGGCCTCAAGCCGCGCGACTTCGAGTACCACCTGAGGGTGTTCGACTACGGGATGCCGCCCCACGCTGGCTTCGGAATGGGGCTCGACCGCTTCGTGATGGTCCTGACGGGGCAGGAGAATATAAGGGAGGTGGTGGCCTATCCCAGGGACATCAGGAGGCTGACGCCATGAGCTTGGACCTGGATCACCTGAAGCGGCTCGCCATGCTCGAGCTATCCGCGGACGAGGAGGCCGAGGTCCGCCGCCGCCTCTCCAAGATATTGGAGTACCTGGGGAAGCTCAGGTCGCTGGACCTGTCGGGCGTCGAGCCGATGTACGCGGCCGGCGAGGCCGAAGCCAGCTACAGGCCGGACGTCCCCGAGAGCCGCGATCCGGACGAGGTCCTGCGCGTGGTCCCCAGGAGGAAGGATCGCTACGTGAGGGGGCCCAAGATGGCTTGAGCGGCGGGTGCCGCGCGGGATGAGGATCCCCACCCTCTGGGAGGCCGTGCGCGAGGCGGAGTCGGATCCGAGGTACTCGGAGGAGCTGGCGCATCACCTGCTGGAAAGGATAAGGTCGATGGATCCCTCCCTCAACTCCTTCATAGCGCTGAACGATGCGGCGCCTGAGCAAGCCCGCTCCCTGGCCGGCGTCGGGCCGCTGCACGGCGTGCCCGTGGCGGTGAAGGACAGCATAAGCACGCGCGGGCTCGAGACGACGGCGGGCTCGAGGATCCTCAGGGGATACGTGCCGCCGTACGATGCGACCGCCGTCGCCAGGCTTAGGTCGGCCGGCGCCGTGGTGCTGGGCAAGACCAACATGGACGAGTTCTCGATGGGGAGCACCGGCGAGAACAGCGCCTTCGGCCCCACTAGGAATCCGTGGGACGCGTCCAGGGTCCCCGGGGGCAGCAGCAGCGGCAGCGCGGCCGCCGTCGCGGCCGGGCTGGCCCCAGCCGCGCTGGGCGCGGACACCGGCGGGAGCGTCAGGTGCCCTGCCAGCTTCACGGGCACGTTCGGACTGAGGCCCAGCTACGGCAGGGTGAGCCGCTACGGCCTGATAGCGTACGCCAGCAGCATGGATCAAATAGGGCCCATTGCCAGGAGCACGAGGGACCTGGCCATCATCCTATCGATAGTGGCCGGCCGCGATCCCATGGACTCCACGTCGAGCCCGGCCCCCCTTCAGGACTACATGGGAGCGCTGGAGCGCGACGTATCCGGCTGGAAGGTGGCCGTGGTGAAGGAGATGGTCGGCCCCGGGGTCGACGATCATGTCCAGAGGGAGTTCTGGAGGGCGGTCGACACCATCTCAGGCCTCGGCGTCGACGTGGAGGAGGTCAGCCTGAGGTGGCTCGACGAGGCCCTCGCCTCATACTACGTCATAGCGAGCGCGGAGGC
Source organism: Nitrososphaerota archaeon (assembly GCA_009903775.1). GTDB lineage: Archaea > Thermoproteota > Nitrososphaeria > Conexivisphaerales > Conexivisphaeraceae > Conexivisphaera. The sequence continues at coordinate 13,979 of WYEM01000083.1, forward strand.
CAGCAGCAACCTGGCGAGGTACGACGGGCTCAGGTACGGCCTCTCGCCGCAGCAATCCGGCGACTGGCGCTCCTACTTCGCTAAGGTGAGGGGGGAGGGGTTCGGCCGCGAGGTCAAGATCAGGATAATGCTGGGCACCTACGTCCTGTCGGCCGGGTTCTACGAGGAGTTATACCTGAAGGCTCTCAAGGTCAGGAGGCTCGTGACTGACGAGCTCTCCCTCGCGCTCAAGAGGTACTCCCTCCTGTTATCGCCGACGATGCCCGTGCTGCCCCCCAGGCTGGGGGAGAGGACCGCTGACCCGCTCTCAATGTACATGATGGACGTCGAGACCGTGCCGGCCAGCCTGGCCGGCCTGCCCGCCATCTCGGTGCCCGTGGGCAGGGCTGCCGGCCTGCCGGTGGGGATTCAGCTCGTGGGCCGCAGCATGGACGAGGGATCCCTGCTCGCGATGTCCGCGAGGCTCGAGGAGGCGCTCGGAGGGCCCGCCCCGATCGCCTCCCCCCGATGCTCCTCGCCGCCCTCCAAGTACCAAGTGATCTTGGCATCCCTCCACCTCTCGACGGGCGACAAGAGGTCCCCCTCACCGACGGGTATCCCGTAGCGCATCCCCAAGGACTCCGCTATTTCCCTGACGAGCGATGAGACGCGCTCGCTGTAAGACCTCGGGGGGATCCGGTAGGGCCCCAGCCTGCGCCCCTCCGAGAAGTACATGCGCTCTATGAGCTCCACGGCCTCGTGCTTCCCCATGGACCTCAGGAGGCTTCCCAGGCGCTCCCATACGTCCTCACGCAGCCTCAGGACGCCGCTGTAGGCGAACGACGCGCCATTAGCCCGCGAGCCGGCCAGCACAGCCTCCAAGTTCTCCCTCCCGTCGGTGAGCCCCGGTATTATGGGATCCACGGTCACCCCGACCGTCACGCCGGCGCTCGCGAAGCGCCTCATAGCTGCGAACACGCCCCTGGCGCTGGACGCGCCGGGCTCGAGCGCCCTCTTGAGCCCCTCGTCCACGGTCGTGAGGCTCCAGACCACGACGCAGCGGTCCTTGTACCTAGCGTGGAGCTCCAGGTCCCTGACGATCGTGGCGGACTTCGTGTAGATGTAGTAGGGGACCCCCCTCGACTGCAACACCTCCACTATCCTCCGGGTGATCCTCAGGGCGCCCTCGTGCGGCTGATACGGGTCGGTCGCCGTCGAGAGGAACACCGGCTCGATCCTGCTTCCCCTCCACCTGGCGAGCTCCTCCGAGAGCACCTCCGGCGCGTTCACCTTCGCCTCCACCACGTCGTGGAAGTCCCTCCACCACTCGAAGGTCGCATAGCAGTAAACGCACCTATGGGAGCATCCGACGTATGGATTCACCGTGAGTCCTCCCTTGGAGTCCTCCACATCGTAGTATTCGTGGAGGACGCTCTTCACCCTCCTCTTCCTGACCTCAACGGTCCTCAGGTTCCACCACATACCACTGAACCGCCTATGCTACTATACCATGACCATGAGATTATAATAGTATGCTCAGATTATAATAGCATGCTCTTCGATCTGACCCCCCCTCCTCGCCCTTCTAGGCGGGGGTTCCCCGGGATCCCGGGGCGGGGTCTCGTCGGTTACGCCCCCTTGACGGGCGCTACTGAGCACTCCAACGAGGCCCTGCTTAAAAGCCCTCCGCTCCGGCCCACGGGGTGGGACGACCCCCCTTCTAGGGGGCGGGGTTTGTCGTTTTATCGCGCGGTGGGCTGTTCCTCCAGCATCCTCCTGATGATGTCCGCCACGGCCCTGGCGCTGACCCCCCTGCCCGTCTCCTTAAGGACCATGCCGACCAGGTAGTCCACCGCCCTCGGGTTCCTCCTAGCGTCCTCCACCGCCCTCGGGTTCCTCCCGATTATCTCCCTGACCCTGCGCTCCAAGTCGCCCTCGATCGGCGTTGCTGCGAGGCCCAGGGCTCTCACCGCCTCCTCCACGGGGACCCTGCGCTCTAGGGCGTAAACTAGGACGTCCTTCGCGTCCTTATGGCTCAGGCCCTCCACCATGCGCCGCGACAGCTCGGCCACGAGTCCCGGATCCACGCTGACCTCAGCCACCTCTAACCCGCGCTCGTTAGCGTATGCCAGCAGGTCGACCGCTATCAGCGTCGCGGCATTGCGGGGATCGGCCCCCATCCTCAGCGAGCCCTCGAAGATTTCTGAGAGGCGCGGCGAGTACGCGATCGGCTCCGCGATCGTCGGGCTCAGGCCCATGGCTACGTAATCGCGCAGGCGATCCTCGGGGAGCCTGGGAAGCTCCGACGCGATCCTCACTAGATCTTCCTCCTTCACAATTATCGGAGGCAGGTCCGGCTCGGGGAAGTACCTGTACTCCTCCTCGGCCTCCTTCGACCTCAAGCTCACCGTTATCCTCCTGGCCTCGTCCCAGTGCCTGGTCTCCCTCTCGATCCTCAGTCCGCGCATCCTCCTGCTCCTCTGCCTCGCGACCTCGAATCTGATCGCCCTCTCGACGTCCGCGAACCCCGAGACGTTCTTCACCTCCACCCTGCTCCCGCCATCTATCGACACGTTGACGTCGCACCGCATGGCGCCCTCGACATCCGGCCGATATATCCCGAGGTACTCCAGCACGCCCGAGAGCCTCTCCAGGAAGTCCCTCGCCTCCTCCGGGGTCTCCATGTCCGGCTCGGTCACTATCTCCAGGAGCGCTATGCCGTGCCTATTGTAGTCCACGAGCGTGTAGGGCGATTGGAGCATGCTCCCCTCGTAATGTATCCTGGCGGGGTCCTCCTCCACGTGGATTCTCCTTATGCGCACATCTTTACCCCCCCTTATCCTCAGGGAGCAGTCCTGGGCGAACGGAACCCCGCCGGCCCTGTCGTACTGGCTTATCTGATAGTTCTTAGCGAGGTCCGGGTAGAAGTAATTCTTCCTCCAGAAGCGCGAGATCCTGTTCACCCTGCAGCGCAGGGCCAGCGCCACCTTCAGCGCCTCCTCCACTATCCTCTCGTTGAGCGCCGGCAGCGTGCCCGGCAGCCCCATGCAGACGGGGCACACGTTAGTGTTCGGCGGCTTCCCCCTGTAGTCGGAGCTGCAGGAGCAGAATAACTTCGTCCTGAGGCTCAGGACCTGGACGTGCACCTCGAGCCCTATCCTCACCCCCGGCGCGGGCACGCGATCCCGCGGGCCGCATTCGATAATTAAGATTTGGGCCCTGAGCCGCCGGTAGGGAATCCCGGGCGCCCAGGGCGCGTCGGCCGCGCGCCGGCGCGGACTTGGTGGCCACGGCTATTATCACGCCTCCTCCGAGCAGCTCCTCCAGCGAGGCCTCCCCGAACGTCGAGCGCAGCGCGCGCCTCAGGAATTCGTTGCGCGGCAGCCGGCGGTAGGTCAGCCTCAGCCTGGAGTACAGGGGCCCCAGGGGACCCATCAGCGCGCTCAGGAGCGTGGAGGCCAGCTCCCAGTAGAGGCTCACGAGGAGCCTCCTCAGGGGATCGCTCGGCTTGCCCAGGTCGAGCACCACCAGCCGCCCCCCTGCCCTGAGGGACCTCCTTATCTCGAGCAACGCCCTGCCCGCGCTCCAGGAATCCCGGAGGCTGAAGCCAGCGGTGGCGCAGCCGAAGGATTCGTCCCTGAAGGGCAGCCACTCGTACATCGCGACGACGCGCTCCATGAGGGGTGACCACCCGGCCTTCCTGAGACCCACGGGGAGCGCGTCGACCAGCACGCACCGGCGGCAGCGCCCGCAGCCGGCGGCCTCGGCCATGTAGCCGGGCCCGGCCCCCAGGTCCATCAGGCTCCCGCAGCCGCCCACGGCGCCCCCGGCCCTGCGCCTCAGGTACCTTATCGTGCCGAGCGAGAGCAGCAGGTTGCCGCGCTCGTAGTACTCCGCGAGCGCGCCTATGCTCGCGACGACCTCCGCCCACCTATCACCCAGGCTCGTGGCCAACCCTCATGGCCTCGCGTAGTCGAACCTCATCAATATGCCGGGCAGCTCGTCGAGCAGCGCCGAGGCCCCCCAGTGGAACCCCATGCGGCTCGAGGCGGCATCCCGAGCCAGCCCCATCACTAGCCCCGCCGCGGCCGCGGCCTTCAGATCGTCCATGCCCAGGGCGACGAGCCCCGTGAGCAATCCGCCCATCACGGAGACGGAGCCCGCGGGCCACGCTGAGGGCCCGGACGGGCACGAGAACGCGGCGGCGCCGTCCGAAGCAGCCATCAGCTGCCCGAGCACCGCGACTACGCCTCCCACCTCCGCGGCCGCCCTCCTCACCGGCTCCGCGGGGTCATCGTCGCCGGGCGCAGCCGGGCCGAAGGCGCGGGCGAACTCCTCCTCATCGTAGAGCGCCACGAAGCGCCTCCCAGCCCCTGAGAGGCGCGCGAGCACCTCAGCGCCAGCTCCCTCCGACCCCAGCACGAGCCGGGCTCCGGCGGACGCCAGCTCGAGCGCCAGATAGGAAGCGCCCCCGGCATCGTGGAAGCCCGCCCCGAGGTAGGCGGCATCTACCCCCCTCACATGCCTCGCTATCCAGGCGGCGGCGCCCCTGGTCAGCTTCTGGTCCGGCATGGGGACCACGCTGAGGTCCGGCGATGCGCACCTGATGGAATCCGCGATCCTGCTCGGCGCCGCCACGTAGACCTCGCCAGCCCCCGCGTAGAGCGCCGCGATGCCGGCCAGCGCCGGATCGCCGTGGGACGACCAGCTCCCTCCCACCACGAGGGCACGCCGCCTCCTCCGATCCCTCGCTGGCATCCAAGCCCTGACGTCCTCCAGGTTGGCGCATCTACTCCCCGAGGACCGCGACGACAAGCCGCCTCACATTTCTCGGACCGTCGAGCTCCACTAGAAAGATGTTTTGCCAAGCCCCGCGGACCAGCTTCCCCCCGTGGACGGGGAGGACCTTGGAGGGCCCCAAGAAGGCCGAGGCGAGGTGCGCGTGCGCGTTGTCGTCGATGCGGTCGTGCTCGTAGCCGCGTCCCTTAGGGAATATCTCCGATATCTTATCCTTCATGTCCTCAATGAGCCCCTTCTCGTTCTCGTTCACCACGAGCGCAGCGGTCGCGTGGGGCACCGAGATCACGCAGATGCCGGCCGAGACGCCGGATTCCTCCACGACGCGCTCGACGTCCTCCGTCACGTCTATCAGCTCCACATCCCTGCTGCTCGAGTACTCGAGCTCGCGCACGTGGACCCTCACGTGTCCATCGCCGGAGCTCCCGATTTATTTGCCGCGCGGTCCGGCGTCCATCAGGGCCTCTATGAAGTCCACGATGTGCACGGCCAGTGCGCGCTTGTGGAGCGGCGGCAGCGGCTCGACGCGGCCCCTCGACACCAGGACCAGCCTGTTGTACTCGCTCCCGAATCCCAGGCCCTCCTCCGACACGTCGTTAACTGCGACGGCCACGACGCCCGGGTGCCTCCTGAGGTAATCCATGCCCTCCGCCGCCAGCTCCTCATCGCCCCGCAGCCCGTAGACCGCCCTGAACGCGAAGACGCGCGCCTTGGGCGCCAGGACGTCCACCACCTTCGGGGTAGGGATCAGCCTGACCTCGAGCGCTCCCTCCTCGGTTGGTATCTTGCGGTCGAAGGCGCTCTCCGGCCGGAAGTCCGCCGGGGAGGCTGTCGCTATCGCCATATCGGGCCTCATCTCATCCGCGAGCCCCTCCGCGGCCCTCACCATCTCCTCCGTGCTCTCGACGCGCACGACCCTCGCGCCCCTCGGCATGCTGACCTCGGTGGGGCCGCTCACTATCGCCACCTCAGCCCCCCTCGCCAGGAGCTCCCTCGCCAGGTACGCCCCCGTCCTGCCGCTGCCCCTGTTCGTGATCACCCTCACGGGATCCAGGCGCTCCAACGTGGGCCCCGCAGTCACCAGGAACCTCCTCCCCTCCAGGGTCCTTCTCCTCAGCGATGATATGACCGCCTCCACTATCTCCTCGTCCGGGGCGATCTTGGCCTTCCCCTCCTCCATCGATGGCGGCACGATCCTGACGCCCATCGCCCTGAGCTCCTCCATCGCGCGCGAGACCGCCGGATTCCTGTACATCTGCTCGTGCATGGCCGGCGCGATGACCACAGGCTTGCCGGCGCCCATGGCCACGTTGACGAGCGCCGTGACGGCGTTCGAGGCGTCACCCCGTGCTATCCTGGAGATCGTGGTGGCCGTCGCCGGCGCCACGAGCACCACATTCGCGGAGCCCGGCCCATCGCCCCCCAGCTTCACGTGCTCCATCTCTCCCGTCAGCCCGAGGATCGGGCGGTTGCCGGTCGCCCACCACATCAGCTGCGGTCCCACCAGCCTCGCCGCGGCCGGCGTCATGACCGGTACCACGTCCGCGCCGTGCCTGATCAGCAGCCTAGCGAGATCTATCGACCGATAAGCGGCGGCGCTGCCGGTCACGCACAGCGCGACGCGGATCCCCCAGAGGATCTTGGTCAGCCTCCCCCTGAGCGCATCCACGTCGGCCACGCTCCCTGCCCCCTCTCCGGAGCTTTATAGTTGATCCACGCCGTTAAGGCCTCCTGCCCTCGTAAAAGCCGCGGACGTCGTTCAGGTAAGGCCACCGCGCCCTCCTGGAATTTATCTCGTCCAGCTCCAACTCGACGACCTCCGTCGTCTCCTTCCTCCCCAGCTCTAGCAGGATCTTGCCCTCTGGGGATGCGACCAGGCTGTTGCCCTCCACGGGCCTGCCGTCCTTGTACCCGGCCTCAGCCAGGTTCACCATGGCGAAGAATACCGTGTTCTCCGCAGCCCTCACCTGGGAGAGCGCCCTCCACAGGTATATCCTGTCGAATGGCACGGACGACGGGTTCACTATTATCTGGGCTCCTTGGAGCGCCGGCCCGCGGACCAGCTCCGGATACATTGCGTCCACGCATATCACGATCCCGGCCTTCCCCGCGCCGAAGTCGAACGTCGAGGGACCCTCCCCCGGCTCCACATGCTCCCTCTCACCCACCGCGTTGGATGGGAACCTCTTCGAGGCCTCCGAGATAATGCCCCCGGCGGAGAGCGCCCTGGACACTGCGAGTGGGCGCCCATTCCTCAGGGCCCAATACCCGCCCAGCACAAGCACCCCGTACATAGCCGAGGCTATCGATTTCCCCTCCTCCACGAGCCTCCGCTCCTCCTCCGCCGCCAAGGGTCTGGCGATCCAAGCCTCGGGCAACGATGCCAGATCGACCCTGCCCAGCGTCGATGCTAGGTCCCTGATCCTCCTGAGTCCCTCCTCCAGATCCTCCACCCTCCTCATCTGTATTATGCCTAATCGGACGCGGGGCACATTACCCAGGTGACTACGCGCGGTTAAATACATGTCGGCGCGCCTGAGGGCTCCGTCACCTTAAGCCCGAATCGGGGAGAGCCTGCCCGATCACGATCCCCAGCTCATCAGGCCAACAAGAGATCCCCTTTCTCATAGTCGACTATGCTATTTGCAATATTTCTCGACCCTCTAGAGGTGATTGGGCAGTTAGCGAGCAGGAGCCATGCCTACACATGGAGGCGAGCGCATGCGAGTTGGCGGGGCCAGCGCTTCACCTACGATCTCCCCCTAGGAGCCCGATAGGGCGCACGATCAGATATGTCAAGGAGGGGATTGGGACTTTCGACTGTCTCCTCCCGGCCGGCGAGCGCACGCTGTGCTCGAGGAGAGCCTTCGAGCGCGGGCTCAACTGACCGTCGCGTTCATGTTCATGCGGGCCTCGCGTTCGAGGACGGGGACCCGGTGAGGCTCCTATGGCTGGACGGGCCGCGCCCGATCTTCTCGCTCGGGTGGGAAGTGAGCTCGATAAAACGGCACCCGCCTGAGCGGCAGGGGGCGAGATGCTGCCTCGGACATGGGCCGCGGATTATCTGGCGTGGCCGCCGGCGACTCTGGGGTTCGGGGCAAGGGATATCTCGGGGAGATGGTCCGTGCCCCCAGCATTGGTGCAGCGGCCTCGCAGGGGCTCCGCGGCGCCGGCCGCGCGCTGCGCGAGGTGTCACCGAGATGCTCTACATAGTGCTCACGACTGGGTCCTGCAACCTGAGGTGTGATTACTGCGGCGGCTCGTTCGATCCATCGTTGGTCCCTCCGAGGCCGAGGTACGACTTGGAGAAGCTCCTGAGGATGATAAGGGGGGACCCGGATCCCATAGTGGCTTTCTACGGCGGGGAGCCGCTGCTCAACATACCCTTCCTGGAGCGCGTCGTGAGGGAGCTCCGCGGCGCCTCGAGGCTCGTGCTGCAGACGAACGGGACGCTCGTCAGGAAGGTGGACCGCGAGGTGCTCAGGTCGTTCGACGCGATATTGATATCCATCGATGGTGTGGAGGAGCTCACCGATGCGCACAGGGGCAGGGGGATCTACGCGCGCGCCGTCGACGCGGCTGGGTATCTGAGGTCCATAGGCTACTCAGGTGACCTGATAGCTAGGATGACGGTGACCGGCGACACGGACATCGCGCGCGATGTGCGCCACCTGCTCTCGCTCGGCCTCTTCGATCACGTGCACTGGCAGCTAAGCGTCATCTGGAGCCCCCGCTGGAACTTCGAGGAGTGGTCCATCCGCAGCTATTTGCCGGGCATAGAGTCCCTAGCCGAGGAATGGTCCTCGAATATTGAGCGCGGCCGCGTCCTCGGGATAGCGCCCTTCCAGGGGATAGTTAAGAGGCACCTGATGGGCGGCCCATACCCGCCCTGCGGCGCCGGATCCGAGGCCGTTGCGGTGTCGACCGATGGCAGGATACTGGCATGCCCCATTGCTATCTCCGAGCGCTGGGCGGAGATGGGGAGCCTGGAGTCCGGATTCTCGCGGCGCGCTTATCCCGTAGCGGAGGAATGCTCCGGGTGCCCGTACTTTAGGGAGTGCGGCGGTCGCTGCCTCTACTCGTTCATGGAGAGGCTCTGGGGTGATGATGGTCACAGATCCGTGTGCGAGGTCACGAAGGCGACCATCAGGGCAGTGCTCCGCCGCATGCCCAGGCTGGAGCTGGCGGTGGCCTCCGGCGTCGTCAGGTGGGAGGACATAATGTACCCGAAGTTCAACAACACGATCGAGATAATACCGCGACGTCCGGTGGCGGGGCCAGCTCGCATTCGAATCGCGCGGGATCCATCCGCGCGGTCGCCTCGCCCGCGGAACGCGCTGGAGATTATGTCCCCGACGATCTCCTCTGTGACCTCGAAGGGCACGAGCCCCGTCTCGCCCCTCAGGATCTCCATGGCCCTGGCCCTCAGGCCCTCGAGCTCGCCCTCCGAGAACCCGTAGTCGCTCAGGCCCTCGTCGAAGCCAAGGGACTCCTGGAACCTCCTGAGCGCCTCCTCCGCCCTTCCCGCGTGCTCGGGGATCGGCTCGAGGCCGGGATCCAGCGCCCTCATCACGAGCGCCCCCTCGATGGGCCGCGCCGCGTACGTATAACGGATGCAGCGCGGCCCCAGCATCGCGAGCCCCGCCCCGTGAGGCAGCCGGGGATTGATGCCGCTGAGCACGTGCTCCAGCAGGTGCACTATGTGCGTGACCGAGTTATCGATCGCGATGCCCGCCACTGCCGCCGCGTAGAGCAGGTTGCCCCTGGCCTCGAGGTCGCCCGGGCTGCGCAGCGCCGCGGGCAGCCAGCGCGCTATCAGCTCGACGGCTTCCCTAGCCAGCGTCTGCGTCATGCGGTTGGTCTCCGTGGACGTGGAGGACTCCAGCGCGTGGTAGAGCGCGTCCAAGCCGGTGTAAATCGTCTGGTCGGCCGGCAGGCTCCTGAGGTACCGGGGATCGTCGGCGCTGGCCCTCGGGTAAGTGGTCTCCAGCCCTATCTTGAGTCCCTTACCCTCCACGTTGGCGACCGAGTACCTGTCTATCTCGCTCCCCGTCCCGTGCGTCAGGTTGACCGCGTAGACCGGCATGTCGCAGGAAGGGGTCCTGCCCCCGAGCAGGTAATCATCGGCCCTCCCCCCGGAGCACGCGATGACGGCCGCGAACTTGGCGGAGTCTATCACGCTGCCGCCGCCTATCGCCAATATCGCCTCGGCGCCATGCGCGCGCACAGCCTCGACGATTCCATCCACCATGCTGTCCGTCGGGTTCGGGGATATCCCGCTATACGTCTCGGCGGAGATTCCCAGGCGTTGCACGACCTCCAGGGCATCGTTGAGGGCACCGCTCTCCTCCGCGCTCCGCCTGCCCTTCACGATCAGGATCCTCCTGTGAGCCCCCAGATGTCTCTGAAGTCCGCTGAGAGCCCCCTCGCCCATGTAGACCACGGTCGAGCCGTACCGGAGCGCGAACCTCTCCATGCGCGATCCCGGCGCGGCCCAAGGATATTGGCGTTTCCCGGCATCCTTGGGATCGTTGACTGGGCGTCACCCGCCTTTTGGCGGGCTGCTGAACGCCCCAGCGAGGCCCGGTTTGAAACCTCTCACCTCAGCTCGCACGGTGGTGCGACCCCTCAGAGGGGGCGGGGTTTGTCGTCCTTCAATCACCTGCGGTGGCGCCTCAGGGCGCCGCGCGAGCGGCTCGCGCGGCGCCATACAGCGGAGGATTTTAAAACTGCTCGCGGCCTCGTGCAGAGCGTGGAGGGCATAGGCAGATCGTACGGTGAGCTCTGCTCCCTCCTGGGGGCCACACAGCTGCCCGATGAGCAGTCCGTCTCCAGGCTGAGGGAGCTGATCGAGGGCGCGGGCAGGATAATAACGGTGGGCGCGGGCAGGTCCGGGGAGGTCGCCGATTCCTTCATGAGGTTCCTGAGGAACCTGGGGTATGAGCGTAGCTATGGTCCCGATGACGTGCCCTACGTGTTGAAGTACAGCGACCTGGTGATAGGATTCAGCGGAAGCGGCACCACGACGTACACGCTGCAGACGCTGACGGTCGCCAGGAACGCGGGGTCCAAGATAGTGGTCTTCACCGCGGCCCCGGAGAGCCCCGCGGCGTCCCTGGCCGACCTCGTGATATACCTGCCGGGCAGGACGAAGTCCGAGCCCGAGGACTACTACGAGCGCCTGCTCAGCAAGGAGACATACGCGCCGCTGACGCCGCTGGGCACGCTGTTCGAGCTCAGGAGCCTGCTGGTTTCGCTGGCGTTCATAAGGACGCTCGCGGTCGGAGGGAGCCTAGCTGAGAACTACGGCGTGCTCCTGAACCTAGCCTCCAGCTACGTGCCATCGAGCGAGGAGTTCGACGCGCTGTACTCGCTCATGCCGAAGGCGCGCAGCAGGAGCAACCCGTGGCCGGGGAAGCTCGTGGCGATAGGTGAGGGGCTCTCGGGCACTGTGGCCAAGTTCTTCGTGACCAGGATGCGCCACGCCGCGAAGGCGGATGAGGTTAGGGAGGTCTACTACTGGCTGGACAAGGGCAGCGTGGCCGTCATGCCGGGCGACCTGGTGCTCGTGGTGTCAGGATCCGGGGAGCAGCTGCCGGCGGTGCTCGCCGCCAAGGCGAAGTCCAAGGGCGTTCACGTGGCATCGCTGACATCCTACCCGAACTCCACGCTGGGCCTCAACAGCGACGTGGTGGTGAACGTGCCGGGGAGGAAGGTGCAGAAGATAAGGGGGCTCAGGAGCAGCTACCTGCCCAGGGACCCCGCGGATTCCGCGTTCGAGCTCAGGGCGCTGCTATCCCTGGAGGCCATGGTGCACGAGATCGCCAAGATTGAGGGCATCACAGAGGCCGACATGCGCAAGCTTCACTCGGACTTCACCTGAGGGGCCTCGGCGATCCCATGCGCCGCGAGCAGATCCGGGCGACCACTGGAACGCGAGGAAAGTTATTATGAGCGCCGCGCGAAGCGTCAGTGAGGAGATGGGGCTTACTCAGGAGCAGAAGGAGGAGATAAGGAGGAAGGTGATAGAGGCGCTGAAGGAGGTCTACGATCCCGAGATCCCCGTCAACGTCTGGGATCTGGGGCTCATCGAGGAGATATCCGTGAACGATGAGGGGTACGTCGACATAAAAATGATGCTGACCGCCATAGGCTGCCCGGTCTCGGCGACCATAGCTTACATGGCCGAGGCCACCGTGTGGGACAAGGTCAAGGAGGCCAAGGGCGTCAACGTCGAGATAGTGTGGGATCATCCGTGGTCCCCGGATCGCGTGACGCCGGAGGGAAGGGAGCAGCTGAAGGTGATATACGGCTACGATATAGTGGAGGACTGGAAGGCCGCTTACCAATATCAGCAGGGCGGGGGCGCGGAGAGCGCGCAATCTCGAGCGCAATCGAAACCGATTTCAGCCGCATAGCGCACTCGTGCGCCGTGAGGAGGGTCCTCGCCATCGATATAGGCGCGACCAATCTCAGGGCCGCGCTCGTGGGGGAGGATGGGGAGATCGCCGAGCTGAGGAGGACGCGCACCCCCGAGCGCGGGATCCTCAGCGTCGTCGGCGACCTCGTGGAGGACCTCGCGAGGCGCGCCGACGCGATCGGGGTCGCATCGGTGGGCCCCTTGGATATCAGGAGGGGGGTGCTGCTCAATCCCCCGAACCTCCGCGAGCCCGGCGAGATCGACGTGGTCGGCTCCCTGGGCGGGAGGTTCGGCCTGGAGGTCGTCCTGCTGAACGACGCCGTTGCGGGCGCGGTGGGCGAGTGGCTGCACGGCGCCGGCAGGGGCCTGGACAACATGGTCTACCTGACTTTCAGCACGGGGCTGGGGGCCGGCGCGATCGTGGACGGCCGGCCGCTCCTGGGGGCGCGCGGGAACGCCCATGAGGTGGGCCATTTCGTGGTGGATTACAGGAGCGAGCTGAGGTGCGGCTGCGGCGGCCTGGGGCACTGGGAGGCGTACTGCTCGGGGGCTGGGCTCCCCAAGCTCGCGCGGCGGCTGCTCCGGGAGCGCGGGGAGGTGGCGAGCCGCCTGAGGGAGATCGATCGGTCGTCCGGCTCGATGGATGCGGCCACCATATTCAAGTTGGCGAGGGAGGGCGATCCCATAGCCTCGGATGTCGTCCGCGAGTTCTCCAGGATAGCCGCTGCCGGCATAGCCAGCGTCGCCAGCGCGTATGACCCGGAGTTGATAGTGCTCGGCGGCTCGGTGTACCTGAACAACAGGGACCTCCTAGATGGGGAGATCGCGGCCAATCTGCCCGAGTACTCCCTGGGCGATCCTCCCCCGCTGGCCCCCGCCGCCCTCGGGGATCTATCGCCGCTCATGGGGGCCGCGGCGGCCGCCCTGGGCGAGTGGAGGCCGCAAGTGCGGCACAAGCGAGATAGGCGGGCGCCCCCGCGCCCTCCGGGCGATGATAAAACGGCAAACCTCGCCCTTCAGGGCGGGGTCGTCCCGCTCGGTGGGCCGGAGCGGAAGATTTTTAAACAGGGCCTTGTTAGGGTGCTCAGTAGCGTCCATCAAGGGGGCGTAACCACCAAGACCCCGCCCCGGGATCCCCGGGGAACCCCCGCCCTAAAGGGCGGGGAGGGGGGTCAGACTCCTGGCTGAGCCCCCTGAGCTATCCCTCGATGCAATTCGGGATGGTTTTATCAGACCGCGCGCGGATGCCCCGCGTGTGGAGGGTGGTTTCTTCGCTGGAGGACGGCAGGAGCCTCCTAGATGGGGGAGGCGTGAGGCTGATAGGCGCGCGCTACGCCGAGCCGTGGCCCGTCAGCGTCATCGAGGAGATACGGCACATGGTGGCCCTGGCCGGGGCCAGGTCCTGCACGGTCGTGGGGGCGCACATAGGGGAACCCCTGGTGGCCCTGGCCGGCCTCTGCGCCGAGGTCCGCGCCTACGAGCCGGATCCTGCGAACTGCTACCTCTTGACCGAGAACATGGAGTTGAACGGCATCCGTGCATCCGTGAGGTGTGAGGCCGTCTCGAGCGGCGAGGGAAGGGCCAGCGCGGAGGTCGGGGGGCACCCCCTCAGGATAGAGGCGATAGGCATCAATAGGGTGCTGAACTTCCGGAGCGACCTCGTGCTTCTACTCTGCGGCGACTGCGCCTCCAGGGCCTCGCGCCTCGACTGCGGGGCCCTGTCGCTGGTGGGAGGGTACGTGTTCCCCAGGCACTCCGACCTGGGGGACAAGCTCTCCTCATGCGGCTTCAGCCTGAGCCGGGGATCGACCGAGGCCCTCGCGCTGAGGCCTCGCCCGGCACGGCGCGGTTAGCCGGCGTAAGGTTAAACGCCGGCGGGCCACGATTGTGCGCGTGGGCTTGGGCTGGCTCCGGAACCTCCCGCCCTTCGGGATGCCCGGCGAGCTCCTCGGGGGCGCGACATCGCGCATCCCGCGCGTGGGCTCCTCCGCGCTCCACACGGGCAGCGGCGATTGCGAGGGCTTGGATGGCCTCTGGATGCCGCTATCCCGCACGGGGAGGTCGCTCCCCGGCGAGGGCAAGCCCGGCGCCGTTGCGCTCTCGGGCACGCTCCATGAGACGGGGGCGAGCGGCGGTGTCCGCGCCCTCGTGGCGCGGTGGTACAGGATCTTGCTCGAGGTAGGTGATGGGATCTGAGGTCCGAGGAGTCGCGTTCGCGCCGGCGCGGCCTTGACAAGGAGCGCGATCTGGCGCGCCGCCTCTGGGAGAGGGGGTTCGCATCCATGAGGGCACCGGCCAGCGGCGCGAAGGCCAAGCGCTTCGTGCAACCCGATGTAATAGCTGCGAAGGGGGGATCCCTCTTCGCATTCGAGGTGAAGGCCAGGAGCGAGATCCCGATCTACGTGGAACAGGATCAGGTGGAGAAGCTGGCCGAGTGGGCCAGGCGGGCGGGCGCGCGTCCCTTCTTCGCAATATACTATGGGGGGAGGTGGCGGTTCGTGCCGCTGGAGCGCGCCTCGCGCGTCGGCCGCAACTACAGGATAGACGGGGAGAGCCTATCCGCTGCCCTCAGCATGGACGAACTCACGGCCTGAAGGCCTCCTCCCGGATCCCCATCCTCCTGTTCACGTGCACCGCGAGCGCGAAGAGCGCGCTGCTCGCCCTGTTGACCGCGGCGAGCGCCACCGGCTGGTCCACGCCCTCCTCGCGTGCCGCCCGGACCATGGCGCGCTCCAGCCTCCTGGTGAGCGCCCTGGCCAAGTGGAGCGCGGCCGCGGCCGGGTGACCGGACGGCAGCACGAACAGCTCCACGTCCTCCATCCTCGCGTCGGTCACCTCCTCCAACCACTTCACGTCCTCCCTGGAAATGAGCTCCCTCCTTCCGCGCGTTTCGAAAGCGGTGACCGCGGCGAACAGTGTCCTCTGCAGCCTCGAGAGGTCGCCGTCCACGTCCCTCAGCTCGGGCGGCAGCAGGGCCCTCGCCAGGCCTATCGCGGACACGGCCTCGTCGAGCGCCCCCGAGAGCTCCACGGACGGGTGATCCTTGGTAACCCTGCCGCCCGTCAGTGGGCTGTACGTGGTACCATCGTCTCCTGTGCCCGTGTACGCCCTGAACCTCACGCGGTCGCGCCGGCTCCCGAGGGATAAAAACGTGAGCGGCGAAGGCCTTCGTGCGCTGCGGGGCTGTCCCGCGGCACCATCGACCCTCTCAATAATGTTTCTTGATATAATCTCTCTTCGAAAGGTTTCGGCCGGCGTGATGTCGCTGGCGCAGTCATCCCTCAAGGGGGTAGAGGGGCTCGGCGTGCCTATGGGGATATTCGTCATGATCTACGGGCTCTCGATACTTGAGAGCGGGCTGTCAACGGGGCCGCTCGTTGCGGCATCGCTTTTCGTGCTGGAGGGTCTCTCCGCGATCATAGCATCCATCGCCCTTGCCAGGGGAGGTCGTGCGCCGTCTTACGCCGCGATCACCCTGCTCGGTCTCTCCGCGATCGTAGCCTTAGCCATAGTGATCCCCGCTACTTTCGTCCACCCCGTGGCGTTCTCGAAGTGTTTCCCGTAGATTCATACGAAGTCTGCACAGTATACCTTTATATAATTATTAATTTGAAATATAATCTTTGATGAATGATATAAAACGGCAAACCCCGCCCTGAAGGGCGGGGAGGGGGGGGATCGAGCCGCTCCCCTACGTGGCAATCACACGTCCCACGCTGGCCCACATCCATGGGCCTGTGGGTGCGGGCTTATTCGGAGCTCACCGGGGGAATCCCCCTGTTCGCTATCCTCGCGATCCGGCGATTTAAATACCAGCGCGCTCCCTGTGTGGTCGCGTGGACGTCGCCAAGCTGAGGGAGGACTTTCCGGTCCTTTCGAGCGGCGTCATATACTTGGACAGCGCTGCCACGTCCCTGAAGCCCCGCGCCGTCGTGGACGCCGTGAGGAGGTACTATGAGGAGTACACCGAGAACGTGCACAGGGGCATGGGCAGGATGGCCCAGAGGGCCACTGACGAGTACGAGGGGGCCAGGGAGGCCCTGGCCTCGTTCATAGGAGCGAAGCCCCACGAGGTCGCCTTCACGTCGGGGACGACGGCCTCCATAAACATAGTCGCCGAGGGCATCGCGTGGGAGGCGGGGGACGAGATCGTGGTGACTCGCATGGAGCATCACTCGAATCTGCTGCCCTGGATCAGGGCATCCAAGATCCACGGGCTGAGGCTGAGGTTCGTGGAGCTCGACGACGAGGGCAGGCTGGACATGCGCTCGCTCGAGGCGTCGCTGGGCCCTAGGACGAGGCTCGTCGCCTTGACGCACTCCTCCAACGTGACCGGCGTCGTGAACGACGTGGAGGCCGTGGCCAAGCTGGCCCACGACCACGGCGCGCTCCTGCTGGTCGATGGGGCGCAGTCGGTGCCGCACATGCCGGTCGACGTCCGCAGGTTGGGGGCCGACTTCCTGGCCTTCAGCGGCCACAAGATGCTGGGGCCGACCGGGATAGGCGTCCTCTACGTCTCGGAGGCAGCTCAGGATTCCCTGCAGCCGCCGTGGCTGGGCGGCGGGATGGTCGAGGAAGTCACTGGGGATTACTACAGGCTCCTCGGGTTCCCCCAGCGCTTGGAGCCCGGCACGCCGAACATAGCCGGGGCCCTGGGGCTCGGCGCGGCCGCCAGGTACCTCAGCGGCATAGGGATGGAGGGCGTACTGGAGCACGAGCTCGAATTGGTCCGGGTCGCCCTCGACGAGTTGAGGGGCATCGAGGGGCTGAGCCTGCTCGGCCCTTGGAGCCCCCGCGGAAGGCTCGGGATATTCTCATTCTCGCTCCGCGGCCGCCACCCGGATGAGGTTGCGGCCCTCCTGAGCGAGATGTCCGGGATAGAGGTCAGATCCGGCTACCACTGCGCGCAGCCCCTGCACATGAGGTACGGATTCCGCGGCACCGTGCGCGCGTCCACCTACCTGTATAACACGGTGGATGAGATCCGCGCCCTCGCGGACTCCCTGCGCAGGATATCCAGAATGTGAGGCCCGGCCCTCCCGCTCACGAATATGCGCCGGCGCATATTAACAGATGTGGCGTGTAAAGATATTAGTTGGTCATGGAGTACGGCTACCCCGACATGCGGGTAGCTAAGGAGGAAGTGCTGAGCAGGATAGATGGCGGCAGGCTGGTCAAGACGCTGACGGAGCTCATAGATATACCGAGCCCCACGGGCAGCGAGGGGGAGATAGGCTCCTACATCTACTCCAAGTACCGGGAGCTCGGCCTCAAGGTCATATGGCAGGAGGTGGAGGACGGCAGGCCCAACGTCATAGGCATACTGAGGGGCAGGGGCGGCGGGAAATCGCTCCAGCTCGACGCCCACCTGGACGTCTCCTTCACGGGGACGGAGGAGTTCCTGTACGGGGGCGTCACGAGCCCCAAGTCCCGCGTTGAGGAGCGGGAGGGCGACACGTGGATATTCGGGGCTGGCGCCTTCAACATGAAGAACGCGCACGCGGCCTACCTGGAGGCCGTCCGCGCGATAGTGGATTCGGGGATCGAGCTCGAGGGCGACCTCATACTCACCGCCACGTCCGGTGAAATAGAGGAATCGCAGGTCGACGACTTCAGGGGCAAGAAGTACAGGGGATACGGCAGCGGGGCATCCTACCTCGCGGCGCACGGGCCGATAGGCGACTACGTGATAATAGGAGAGCCCACAGGCCTCAAGCTCATGATAGGCCACTACGGCTCCTACTGGGCCAAGATAACGGCGTCCGGCGGCACCGTGATACACACCGCGTGGTCGCGCGGCATACCCAACAAGATAGAACAAATGTCCGAGTTCATAATCGAGTTCAGGGAATGGAAGGCCAAGTACGAGGACAAGCTGACCTACAAGGGCTACAGGGGGATCGTGAACATAGCAGCGGTCCAAGGGGGATTCCCCTGGAAGGCCTCGAGGACGCCGGGCGAGGCATCGATTTACGTGGACATCAGGTTCCCGCCGAGCATGACCTGGATGCAGGTCAGGGACGACCTGGACGCGTTCATAGCGGACTTCAACCGCAGGCATCCCGGATACGACATATATGAGTTGCCATACGCCATAAACCCGCCCACGGAGGTCGATGAGGGGGAGCTGGTGGTGCGCGCGGTCAAGGATGCCCACAGGGAGGTGATGGGCCGGGACGTGGAGACGATATACGAGATCTGGTACTCCAACGCTCCGAAGTACAACTCCATGGGCAGCAAGGCGATAAACTATGGGCCCGGCGGGGCGAAGAAGCTGAGCGGCCTGACCTTGGCCGACAAGGACAGGGAGTACATCAGCCTGTCGGACCTGATAGCGGGCACTAAGGTATATGCGCTCTCGGCGTTGTCGATCTGTAACACGCCGAGGTGAGCTACCCCGCCCTGAAGGGCGGGGCTTCCCGCTTCACTGCCCCACATTGCCCGCGGCCCTCGGCCATGGGCAGGGGGCGGAGCTCCGCAGGCGCCGCGGGTGGCTCCCACCCTGCCCTCCTCAGCACGTTGAGGGATGCGTTGTAATCGCGATCGACCCTCCAGCCGCGGGCCGGGCGCTCGAAGACCCCATCGCCCGGCGTCAGATCCTCTATCACGAATCCGCGCTTGTAGCACGCCCTCGAGGAACCTCCGCCTGGCGCCGTGGAACCGGTCGGCGATCCCCCGCGCCACCTGGGAGCGGAGCCGCTGGTAGCCCTCGTTCCGCTTCCTCAGGTCCAGCGCCAATTGACTCAGTTCCGTGAGGGTCAGTCCCCTCCCGTTCCTTCGGTGGAGATCGATGTCAGCCCGCCGCAGGGCGTTGTGGATCTCGCAGGCCAGCCTCAACTGGGCCCTTAACGCCCCCAACGTTTGCCGGCCCGCGTAAGCCCTGAATCTAAACCCCACGGCGGGCATCGGAAGGAATAGGGGCATCGCCCTTTAAGCCATTCCAGCCATGAATGGCGAGGTTTTCTACCACATCATATAATCTCAATGGCTCCGTTACCTTAAGCCCACCCCCTACCCGAGCGAGAAGATCGGGCGCAGCACGTCCAGACACGGGGGCATCCCCTCCTCTCCCCACACTAGTGGGGGCCTCCCCAGATCCCAGTTCTC
>WYEM01000036.1 GCA_009903775.1 Nitrososphaerota archaeon
GGAGATGTCCGTCGGGGACCCGCGGGGAGCTGAGCAAGGTTATTAGGGCGCCCGGAGGTGGGCTGCCCCGATCGGCCGTGGGGATGACGATAACCGAGAAGATACTCGCGAGGGCCTCGGGCAGGTCCAGCGTGTCCCCGGGCGACGTCGTGGTCGCTCGCGTGGACAGGGTGATGATGCACGACGTCGGCGCCCCGGGGGTCTGGGAGGTCTTCCAGGAGCTCAGGTCGAGGGGGGTGGACGTGAGCAGGCTCTTCAACCCCGCGATGGTGTGGATGACTGAGGACCACTTCGTCCCGCCGCCCGATGCCAAGTCGGCGGAGAACCTGAGGATAATGGAGAGGATGGCCGATATGTACGGGATAAGCGAGTACTACAGGTTCGGGATGGGCACCTACGGGGTCTGCCACACCCTGGCGTACGAGGAGGCGCTCGTCCTCCCCGGCCAGGTCTACGTGGGGACGGACTCGCACACCGTGACGAGCGGCGCCCTGGGCGCGTTCGCGACGGGGATGGGGCACACGGACGTCGCGTACATACTGCTCCACGGGAAGAACTGGTTCAGGGTCCCCGAGACCATCCTGTTCAGGCTCAGGGGGGAGCTGAGGGACGGGGTGATGGCGAAGGACGTGATACTCCGCGTGCTCGGGGACATAGGGGCGGACGGCGCCAACTACATGGCCATGGAGTTCGCGGGCGACGGCGTGGCCTCGATGCCGATAGAGGAGAGGATGACCATAACCAACATGACCGTGGAGGCGGGGGCGAAGAACGGGATAATGGCCCCTGACGCGCGGGTGGTGGAGTACTACAGGGAGAAGGGGAAGGAGGTCCAGGTGATCGCCTCCGACCCCGACGCGGAGTACAGGGACGCCCGCGACTACGAGCTCCCCCGGATAGTGCCGATGGTGGCGAAGCCGCACTCGCCCGCCAACGCGGTGGAGCTCTCGGAGGTCGAGGGCACGGAGATAGACGAGGCCTACCTGGGGTCCTGCACCGGCGGCAAGTACCACGACATGGCGGCCGCCGCCAGGGTCCTCAGGAGGGCGGGGCGCAGGGCGAGGGCCCGCCTCGTGGTCGTCCCCTCGAGCACGAACGTGTACCGCAGGATGCTGAGGGAGGGGCTGATGGACGTGTTCATGGATGCCGGGGCGGTGATAGGCCCCCCGACCTGCGGCGCGTGCATAGGGGGTCACATGGGGGTCCTGGGGCCGGACGAGGTGGCGATCTCCTCGACCAACCGCAACTTCCCGGGGAGGATGGGGCACAGGACGTCCAAGGTCTACCTGGCCAGCCCCGCCTCCGTCGCCGCCTCCGCGGTGGAGGGGCGCATAGCGGACCCGAGGAGGTTCCTGGGGTGACCGGGATGGCCGAGGCGGGAGGAGCCTCCCTGAGTTTCAGGGGGAGGGTCCACAAGCTCGGGGACAACGTGGACACGGACCAGATAATACCCGCCCCCTACCTGAAGGACCTGAGCCCGGAGAACCTCGCGGCCCACGTGCTGGAGGGCGCCGACCCCTCGTTCCCGAGGAGGATAAGGCCGGGGGACATCGTGCTCGGGGGCCGGAACTTCGGGAGCGGGTCGAGCCGCGAGCACGCCCCGATGGCCCTCCGCTACGCGGGCGTGAGGGTGGTCATGGCGCTCAGCTTCGCCAGGATCTTCTACAGGAACGCGGTGGACGGCGGCCACCTGATCCCCGTGATCGTGACGGAGGAGGCGTACAGGGGGATAGGGGACGGGGACGAGGTCGAGGTGGACCTGGAGTCGAGCATCGTCAGGGACCTCACGGCGGGCGCCGAGTACCCCGTGGAGAGGTTCCCGAGGCTGATAGCCAGGATAGTGCAGGCCGGCGGGATCTTCAGCGTCGGGGACCTGTCCTCGCTAGAGGCCTAGGGCCGGAGCGGAGGACCCGGGATCCCCGGCGCTCCAGCTCGAGCTCCACCGCGGCGTCCATCGCCTCATCGATCGCCCCCTCGAGGCCGGCGCCCTCGTACAGCTCCAGGAGCTCCTCCGGGGAGCTCCTGGTGGCCGGGTGGCGCCCCGCCACTGCGGGGCAGCAGTCCGGGTAGGGCCTGATCGATATCTCGTAGGTGCCTATGGACCTGGCAATCCTCACTATTTCCTCCTTGTCCATCCCCGCGAGGGGGGCGAGCACCGCGATCCCCGACGCCCTGTAGACGGCGGACAGGTTGTGCAGGGTCTGGGAGGCCACCTGGCCCAGGCTGTCGCCCGTCACGGCCGCCAGGTACCCGCGCTCGGCTGCGAGCCTCGCTGCGAGGCGGAGGGCGAAGAGCCTGAATAGGAGCGCGGCGTGCCTCCCCTCCCTCCTCCCCAGGCGGAACCTCACGGGCCAGCACGGCGCGATGATGAGCCTGGTCCTGGTGGAGTAGAGGGCGATCCTCTCCGCCAGCTCCGCCAGCTTGCCCAGCGCCGCGTCGCCCGTCCCCTCGAAGGGGTGCAGGTGGAGGAGGTCCACCTCGGCCCCCCTCCTGGCGATCAGCCAGGCGGCCACCGGGGAATCTATCCCGCCCGAGAGGAGCGCCACAGCCCTCCCGTTCGTGCCGGCCGGGAGGCCACCGGGCCCCCTCTCCCTCCCGCAGCACACGAGCGCCATGCCCTCGAGCACCTCCACCCATATCTCCAGGTCCGGGGCCTCGAGGTCCACGCGGAGCCCGGTGGCCCCCGCCACCGCGGCCCCGGCGTCCCTCTCTATCTCCAGGGAGTTCGCCGGGAACCCCTTGAAGTCCCTGGACGCCCTGATGCGGAAGCTCCGGGCGCCGCCCCCGCACCTCCGGGCGGCGGCGACCGCCTCCTCCCTGATCCTCCCCATGTCCGGCTCCACAGCCCTGCACGGCGCTACCCAGGAGACCCCGAAGACGGTCCTGAGCCTCTCGGCCGCCGCCGCGGAGGCCCCCTCCCCCACCACGGCCAGGAGCCTACCCCTGAGGCGCAGGACCTCAGCGCCCTCCAGGTCGGAGACCGCCGCCGCGGCGGCCCCCCGGAGGGCCTCCTCGTAGAGGCCCCTGTTCCCGCCCTTCAGCGCCACCTCCGAGTAGTGTATCACCGCGGCCTCCCGCCCTATGATCCCCCGGGGATCGATCGCGGGCACGCGGATCCGCCAGCGATCCGGGACTTAAACGATATTATAAGATTATAAGAAAATAGAGTATATGGGATGGCCCGGCGCCGCCCTGAATTCCTTAAATAGCGGCCGCGCCGCGGCACGCGCGATGCCGACGAAACCCACCCCCGACATGCAGAAATGGTGCGTCGACGAGAAGGGGCAGCCGAGGATAGACAAGGGCGCCGAGAACCTCTGCATGGACGAGTCGGAGATCTGCTTCATAGACGGGTTCCACAGCAAGCTGTACTACAGGGGGTACAGCATAGAGGACCTGGCCAACTACAGCACCTACGAGGAGACGACCTACCTGCTCTGGCACGGCAAGCTCCCCACCAGGTCCGAGCTGAGCGCGTTCTCGGACCAGCTGAGGAACAACAGGGAGATACCGCAGGGCGCCTACGATCTGATAAGGGCGATACCGCGTGATACCCACCCCATGGAGGCCCTGAGGACCGTCGCCTCCTACCTGGGGAACGTGGACCCGGAGAAGGGGAAGCTGGGCCTCGACAGCATGATGCCGAAGGCGATCAGGCTGACAGCGAAGCTCCCGACGGTCGTGGCGGCGCTCGCGCGCGCGAGGGAGGGGAAGGAGCCGATAAGGCCCAGGTCGGACCTCTCGCACGCCGCGAACTTCCTCTACATGCTCAGCGGGGAGGTCCCGGACAAGTTCTGGGAGAGGGCGATGGACGTCTCCCTCGTGCTCTACGCGGAGCACGAGATGAACGCGTCCGCCTTCGCGACCGTCGTTGTGGGCTCCACCCTCTCCGACTACTACTCCTCGATAGTCGCCGGGATAGGGGCCCTCAGGGGCCCCCTGCACGGCGGCGCCAACGAGGAGGCGATGAAGCAGTTCCTCGAGATAGGGAAGCCCGAGAACGTCGATTCCTGGTTCAAGGAGAACGTGCTGACCGGGAAGAAGAGGGTCATGGGGGCCGGCCACCGCGTCTACAAGACCTACGACCCCAGGGCCAAGATATTCAGGGAGTACGCCAAGAAGTCGGTGGAGGTATCGCGCGACCCGAAGATCGCCGACATCTACAGGGTGGCTGAGAGGCTGGAGGACCTGATCATGGGCCAGCTCTGCGAGTCCAGGGGCATATGCACGAACGTGGACTACTGGAGCGGGATCGTCTACTACGCGATGGGGATCCCGATAGAGCAGTACACCCCCATATTCGCGATCGCCAGGATAGCCGGGTGGTCCGCCCACCTGATGGAGTACGTGGCGAGGAACAGGATACTGAGGCCCAGGCTCTACTACAAGGGCCTCCTGGACGTGGAGTACGTGCCCATAGAGAGGCGCGGCTGAGGCCTCGCTCCCCCCTTTTCACCTCACCCTGTACCTGAGTATCGCTACGATGCCGCCCAGGCTGGATATCCAGGCCCTCAGCTCGGGGTGGTCGGACTCCAGGATCACCACCCTGGCCCCGGTTCGTCTGGCGGCCTCCAGGACGGCGAGGGCGCGATCCCCGACCTCCCTGTCGGCGGACCTCACGAGCCCGGAGTCGACTATGACCTCCTCCGCCGCCCCCCTCGAGACCGCCTCCCCCACGCCGTCCAGCCCGTAGGCGAGGGATTCGGGGTCCGTCGCCGCCACCGAGTTGACGCGCTCCATCGCCTCGAGCTCCCTCAAGAGTATCGCCCTCCTAAGGGCCTCCCTTACCGAGTCCCTCCTGAGGAGCTCGTAGATCCCCTTGATCCCCCCGTAGGAGACGCTGTCCACGATGAGCTCCAGGCGGGGCGCGATCCTCCTGAGCTCCCCCGCCAGGTCATCCTTCCAGTGGGCGGGCCCCGCGACCACTGCGCGCCCGACCCCGAGCTCCGAGGCCGCCCTCGCGGCGTCCGCGGCCACCCTCCCCATGGCCGAGCGGAGCCCTAGCTCCCTCTCCTCGGGGGCCCCCTTGCCGGGGAGGCCCAGGTCCCCCTCCTCCAGGACCTGGACCCCGTTCCCGCGTATCACGGCGATGGCGAACTGCTCGTCGTCTATCGCGATCGCGAGCGCCCTGGGGGAGGCGCCCTCGCTCAGCTCGCCGAGCCTCCTCAGGTCCCCCTCCGACCAGCGGCCCTCCCTGAGGACCGCGACCTCCATCCCAGGCTCTATGGACAGGGTGTGGTGCCGGCCGACGAGGTCCAGCTCCCTGGGGGAGCTGACTATCACGCCGCGGATCCTGAGCCTGTCGGTGAACGGCTGGTACTCCACGCCCTCGACCGAGACCCCGAGGACCATCGCGACCCTCCTCCCCCCTCCCCTCCCCTCGCCCTTCAGCTCCCTGGAAGTCCTGGAGAAGACCACGTCCCCGGGCCTGAGCACGGACCGGAGGGCCCAGAGGTCCTCCTCGGTCTCCACCCTGAGCCTCAGGAGCCTGCCGTTGTCCTCGAGGGTCGGCCCCTGCACGCCCTCGCTGGGGGGCTAACGTTTAAAAGTGAATCCCGGGCCGCGTGGTGCAGGAGCTGGTGCCATGCCCAGGTTCAAGACCGTGGCCGAGGCCCTCAAGGTCATCAACCAGAAGGACCAGATAAGGAACTTCGGCGTGATAGCCCACGTGGACCACGGGAAGACCACCCTCTCCGACAACATGCTGCTGGCGGCGGGGATGGTCTCGCCCAACCTCGCCGGCCAGGCCCTGGTCCTCGACTACATGGAGCTGGAGCAGAAGAGGAGCATGACGATAAAGGCGGCGAACGTCACCCTGTACCACGAGCACGAGGGCACCCCCTACGTGTTCAACATGATAGACACCCCCGGGCACATAGACTTCACCGGGAAGGTGACGAGGAGCCTCAGGGCCCTGGACGGGGCCGTCGTGGTCGTGGACTCCGTCGAGGGGGTAATGGTCCAGACGGAGACGGTGACCCGCCAGGCGCTCGAGGAGAGGGTCAGGCCGGTCCTCTTCATAAACAAGATAGACAGGCTGGTCAAGGAGCTGCGCCTCACCCCGGACAGGATGCAGGCCTGGCTGGGGAACATAATCGCGGACTTCAACAGGCTCGTAGAAACCTACGCCGAGCCGGAGTACAGGGAGAAGTGGAAGGTCAGCGTCCAGGACGACAGCGTGGCGTTCGGGAGCGCGAAGGACAGGTGGGGCTTCAACCTCTCGGTGGCGAAGGCGGCGGGGCTCACCTTCAAGGACGTCTACGAGATCTACAGCGGGGGCGACGTGGAGGAGCTGAGGAGGAAGGCGCCCCTCCACGAGACCGTCCTCAGGATGGTGATAAAGCACGTGCCGCCGCCGCACGTGGCCCAGAGGTACAGGATACCGAAGATATGGCGCGGCGACCTGAACAGCGAGGTCGGCAGGGCCATGCTGGAGTGCGACCCGGACGGCCCCATAGCGATGATGGTCACGAACGCGGTCGTGGACCCCCAGGCCGGCATAGTGGCGACCGGCCGCCTCTTCAGCGGCACGGTCCACGAGGGCGACACGGTGTGGCTCATAGGGGCGAGGGCGGCCCAGAGGATACAGAGCGTCCAGATGTTCATGGGGCCCTACAGGGAGGTCGTGGGGATGCTCCCGGCGGGGAACATACCGGCCCTCCTGGGGCTGGACAAGGCGAGGGCGGGGGAGACGCTGTCGTCGACGAGGGACATGGTGCCGTTCGAGTCCCTGAAGTACGTGGCGGAGCCGGTCGTCACGATATCCGTGGAGCCGAAGAACCCCAGGGACCTGCCCAGGCTCGTGGAGGCGCTCCAGAGGATGCACATAGAGGACCCCAACCTCCTGGTGACGATAAACGAGGAGACCGGCGAGACCCTGGTGAGCGGGATGGGGGTCCTCCACCTGGAGGTCGTGCTGGCGATGCTCGCGGACCAGGGGCTGGACGTCATCGCGGGCCGCCCGGTCATAAACTACAGGGAGACCGTGCTCTCGAGCGCCGGGCCGGTGCTCGCCAAGAGCCCCAACCGCCACAACAAGGTCTACGTGAGGGTGGAGCCCCTGTCCGAGGAGATCGTGGAGCTGATAAGGGAGGGGAAGCTGAACGAGAACATGGACAAGAGGGAGATAGCCAAGTTGCTGAGGGACCACGGGTGGGATGCGGACGAGGCCAGGGGCGTCGTCTCGATAGACGATAGGGGGAACATATTCGTGGACGGGACGAAGGGGGTGCAGTACCTGCAGGAGTCCATGGACTACCTGAAGGCCGGCTGGATGGACGTGATGAACGCCGGGCCCCTGGCCCAGGAGTACGTGAGGGGGACGAAGGTCGTGCTGCACCACTTCGTGCCCCACGAGGACCCGGCGCACAGGACCTACGCCCAGCTGATGCCCGCGATGAGGAAGGCTGTCCTGGGGGCCATGCTGCTGGCGCAGCCGACGCTCCTGGAGCCGATACTCGGGATAGAGGTCTCGAGCCCGCCGGAGCTCATAGGCACCGTCGCCGGCGTCATAACCTCGAAGCGCGGCAAGGTGATCGACATAATACAGAAGGAGTACCTGTCGGTGGTCGTGGGGGAGATACCCGCGGCGGAGACCTCGGACCTCTCGGAGGTGATGAGGGGCGCTACCGGTGGGAAGGCCATGTGGACGACGCACTTCAAGGCCTGGAGGCCCGTGCCGTCCGGGATGCTCCAGTCCGTCGTGGAGTCGATACGCAAGCGCAAGGGGCTCCCGCCGGCGGTGCCGCCGCCCGAGGAGTTCCTCGACAAGGAGTGAGCCCAC
>WYEM01000072.1 GCA_009903775.1 Nitrososphaerota archaeon
GATGCGCCCGATCCTCTCACTCGTGTAGGAGGTGGGCTTAAGGTAACGGCTCCCCGGGCACGGACAAACGCTTTTATAAAGCCACCGAAGACAGGCGTAGGGCCCGTAGCTCAGCCAGGTAGAGCGACCGGCTCTTAACCGGTCGGTCGCGGGTTCAAATCCCGTCGGGCCCGCCTGCCGTTCGCGTGGCCGGTCGGCTTCCTCGCGATAGTGGTTTTGTATTATGCGATGGGGAGCCTCGCCCCTCAGGACGGGCAGCCCACAACCTAGAAATTATTTCTATATATTAGTCGATAGACGAAGTCTCGTGGGGCGATAAACGTAAAAAGCGGGTCGGCCGATGCCCCATGATGAGTGAGAAGACCGAGGAATATTACAGGACAGCCGTTTCGCTCAGCAGCTTCTACGGAGGCAAGATACAGGTGGTGCCCAAGGTCCCCATAAGATCCCTCGATGACTTCTCAATATGGTACACCCCAGGGGTCGCTGGGGTCTCCAACGCGATAGCCAAGGATCCCGACAAGAGCTTCGAGCTCACGAGCAGGTGGAACATGATAGCGATAATAACGAATGGAACTAGGGTCCTCGGGCTGGGCAACATAGGGCCTGAGGCGGCGCTGCCCGTCATGGAGGGCAAGGCCATGATATTCAAGTACCTCGGGGGCGTCGACGCATTCCCCCTGGTCGTCAGGGCGAAGACGAAGGAGGAGTTGGCCGACGTCGCCGAGCGCGTGTCGCCCGCCTTCGGGGGGATAAACCTCGAGGACATAGCGCAGCCCGATTGCTTCTACCTGTTGGACAGGCTCAGGGAGACCTTGGACATACCCGTGTGGCACGACGACCAGCTGGGGACGGCCGCGGCTACGCTCGCGGGCCTCGTGAACGCGCTCAAGGTGGTGGGGAAGAGGCTGAGCGACGTCAAGATAGTGATGTTGGGGGCTGGGGCCGCTAACATAGCCGGCGCCAGGCTTCTGATCGCCGCGGGCGCCGATCCCAAGAAGATCATACTGATAGACAGCAAGGGCACGCTCCACCCCGAGAGGGAGGATATGGATAAGCTGCAGCTGGTCCACCCGTGGAAGTACGAGCTGGCGCTCAAGACCAATGGCGAGCGCGTCGCCGGGGGCCTCGACGAGGCCATCGTGGGCGCGGACGTCCTGATAGCGGCCTCCACGCCCGGGCCGGGCGTCGTCAGGAAGGAGCACGTAAGGAGGATGAGCGACAACGCGATAGTCTTCGCGGAGGCGAACCCCGTGCCCGAGATATGGCCGTGGGAGGCGAAGGAGGCGGGTGCCAGGGTAGTCGCCACCGGCAGGAGCGACTTCCCCAACCAGATAAACAACAGCTTGGTGTTCCCGGCGGTCTTCAGGGGGACGCTCGACGTGCGCGCCAAGAAGATAGTCGACGAGATGGTGATAGAGGCCGCGCTCGAGCTGGCGAGGTTCGCGGAGGAGCGGGGTATATCGGAGGATTACATAATACCCACGATGGAGGAGTGGGAGGTCTATCCGAGGGTTGCCACCGCCGTCGCGCTCAAGGCGATCGAGCTGGGGCTGGCCAGGCTCAAGCTGTCGAGGGACGAGATCCGCGAGCGCGCTTATCGCATGATAAAGAAATCCAGGGACACGTTAGACGTGCTGGTCCGGAACAATTTAATTAACCCCATTCCCGTGAAGTGATCCGCTATGGTGGATTCCTTCACGATAAGGCGCGCCAGGAAGGACGATCTGGAGAGGCTCGTGGACCTGGTGTCCAGGCTCAAGCGCCTGAATGGCGAATTCGATAGCCTGCTGACCCCCACCGAGGACCTCGAGAGGGAGGTCTCCAAGTACTTGGAGAGCGCGATCAGCTCCGATGACTACGTCGTCCTGGTCGTGGAGGACGGGGGAAAGGTCGAGGGCGTGCTCATAGCGAAGGTCGTTGACAGGTGCTTCTACAAGCCGCGCATGGTGGGCCAGATATCAGACTTCTACATAATGCCGGAGTACAGGAGGCGCGGGCTGGGCTACAGGATGGTCGAGGAGGCCGAGAGGATCCTCCGGTCCAAGGGCGCCGAGATGATCTTCGCGGAGTTCCCCGTGAAGAACGTCATAGCGGAGGGCTTCTACAGGAACCTCGGCTTCAGGGAGATAACAGGGATCTTCGCGAAGGAGGTCAAGTGAGGCCATCTCCGAGGCTTATAATAACATTATAACTATAACTCTTTATACATCGTGAACATGGATATTCATCGACGTAGCTCGATCGGTGGAGGCGCGCCGGCGGTTGGGCGCCATCGCGCGGGGCGTTCTCGGCCGCGGCATCGTAAGAGCTTGAGGTCCCCGGTGACCTTGTCCACCTCGTTCACCGGGGCCGGTCCTATTCCCGCGCACGTAATGGTCCCGGGCTCGAGCTGCGTGAGGCCCCTGTCCACGATAAGTGTGGCGGGGAGCCCCAGTGAGCGCGCCAGCTCGTACCTGCGCAGGAGTTCCTCCAGCCCGCCGACCTTGGTCACGATCTTCGGCTGACCCTCCGAGAGCCACTTCAGAGCCCAGTCCGGCCTCATCTTCTCCGCCTCCTTAAGCGCCGACACCGCGGCGTGCGCGGCCTGGGCCGCCAGCTTCCCCTTTCCCATGGCCAGGTCCGTGCGAACCACTATGACCTGCTTATATTCATACTTATATTCATACTCGGGATTCCCGGAGTCCCCCTCCGCCAACGCGCCATGGGCCGCTCTCCCGCGGATTAACTTTGCGAGCCGCCGTCCGCGGGCGCTGCCGCGATGGCCGCGAAGGGCCGCCTACCTGGACGCGGCGGCCACGCGCTCGATCTCCACCCTGGCCTTGACGGCGAAGCTGCTCGTGTCGCCGTTCGCGGCGGCTATTATCTCGTCGGCCAGGCACTCCTCTATGCTCTTCGGGTTGGAGAACGCCGACTCCCTGGCGCCCAGCGCTATGTTACGGAGCGCCAGGTCCAGGCGTCTGGAGGGCGACACGTCGACGCTCACGTGATAAGTCACGCCTCCATAGGTTATCCTCGTGACGTCTTCATTGGGGGCAGCGTTCTCTATCGCCCTCACGAGGACCTCGATCGGGTTCTTGCCAGTCTTCAGGTTGATGATGTCGAACGCTGTCCTGACGATGTTTATTGCGCGATGCTTCTTCCCACCCATTCTGCCAGTGTTCTTCCAGTCCTTCCTGCCGAAGTGCATCAGCTGGTTCACTAGCCTCTCCACGACGTTGACCTTCGTCTTTCCGAAGCGCCTGTGCTCGTGGCGCCCGAAGCTGTGGGGAATGAACACCGGCCTCAAGTTTATGACGCTCCTGAGCCCTGGATCCCTGACCTCGATCCCCTCGAAGTCCCACTTGCCGAACAGCAGCACTTTGGGCTCCTCCTTGGTCCTCTTCGACATCTCAGGTCACCTCCTTGGCTTCTCCTTCTTTCCCAGAAGGAGCATCCTGAGGGGCACGCCATTGACCATGGATACCCGGTACTTCACCCCCGGTATGTCGCCCATCGAGCGGCCCTCGGACCCCCCTATCCCCTCGATTATCACCTCATCGTGCTCGTCTATGAAGTTCAGGCCGCCGTCCCCCGGGACGAACGCCGTCACGGTCTTCCCATTCTTCGTTATCTGCACGCGAACGCACTTACGAATGGCCGAGTTCGGCTGCCTCGACTCTATCCCGACCTTCTCGAGGACTATGCCGCGGGCCTGCGGCGCTCCCTCGAGCGGATCGAACTTCTTGTCTAGCCTGAGTAAGCGGCGCTTGTAGTCGCTGTCGGACCATCTGAAGCGCTTCCTCTTGGCGTGCAACTTCCTCGCTGCGAACTCGCCCAGTGGCGACTTCTTACCCATGGCACGCCGACCCGATGACTTGGATAAAAGCGTTTTGAAAGCGCAGTGGGCCATGCCTCATTAAGTCCGCTCCCAGAGCCGCGGCATCTGGCGCGTCTCGCCCGGCCACTTTCCAGTTCCCAGGGCGTCGGACGCCCTCCCCGAGGCCCCCCATCGCCGGCGTGACGCAGTGGAAGGCCTCCGTCCCCTCATCCGCAGGCTCGCGGCGCGCTCCGGGAGTTCCCCCCTCCAGATCCGGATCGGCGATCGCGCGAAATCGGGCGGAGGGCTCCCTCGCGTCCGGGACCTCGATGCGCCCGAGGCAACGGGACCCCGGCGTCCCCCGGAAACGGATTTATAGAGCGACCCGCGGCCCCTTTCAGAGGGGGTATTCGCGGCTTGAGCGAGCTCATAGAGAGCGTCAAGGCCACGTACAAGCCGCCCCGCTGCACCTCGTGCCACAAGCCCATACTTCCCGGGGACGAGATGACGAGCTTCTACTGTCCTCAGTGCGGCCAGGTGCTGATATGGCGCTGCAGCAAGTGCCGGAAGGGCGCTGTAAGGTATAAGTGCCTGAACTGCGGATTCGAGGGGCCGTAGGGTGTCTCTAATGTCGAGAGTCCTCGTTAGGGTCAGGGTCCTCCCCTCCGACGCCTCCGTGGACCTGAAGGCCTTAGGGGAGCGCATTTCCGGCGCCCTCAGCGGCGTCGCGAAGGTCGTGAGGTTCGTGGAGGAGCCCATAGCCTTCGGGCTCAGCGCGCTGCTGGTGGACCTGGTCATGGAAGAGCGCGAGGGCGGGACCTACGACGTGGAGCAGCTCATATCCTCGGTCGAGGGAGTGAGCGAGCTGGACGTCGTCAACGTGAGCCTGATATCGGGCTCTTAGACCGCCCGCCGCTCCCGACCCGGGCTGAGGGCGCGCCGCGGACCGCCGATCTCCTATCCTGAAGATATGCCTAAATAATGCTCGGGCCGCGTCCTGGCAGGAGTTTTGACCCAGAAGTGGCTTCGACTGTCAGTTAAGGAGGCCTCCCCCAAGGACGTGGGCAAGTTCAGGGCTAGGCTGAACCCTAAGGTATTCGAGGAGCTGAACCTGAAGTCCGGCGATATACTGGAGATCAGGGGCAAGTCCTCCACCGCGGCTCAGGCCTGGCCCTCGGAGGAGACGCCCCAAGACTCCGTAAAGATCGACGGGATGACCAGGAGGAACGCCGGCGTGTCGCTGAACGACTTCGTGGACGTCCGCAAGGTCCGCCGCCGCACCGCGAGCAGGGTGGTCCTCTCGTCCATAGGGGAGGAGCTCAGGTTCGACGAGGAGTTCCTCTCGTTCCTCAAGAACCGCCTGATGGGCGCGCCGCTGCACCAGGACAACGTGATATCCGTGGTGCTCCTCGGCAACCCCGTTCGGTTCAAGGTGACGTCCATAGACCCGAAGCCGGTGGCGGTCGTCGGCGATTCGACCGAGATCAGCGTCGAGAAGTTCCTGCCGGCCGCGGAGGGCGAGCGCGTCACCTACGATGACATAGGGGGCCTGGGCGAGCAGCTCATGAAGCTCAGGGAGATGGTCGAGTTCCCCCTCCGCCATCCGGAGTTCTTCCGCAGGCTGGGCATAGAGCCCCCGCGCGGCGTCCTGCTCTACGGCCCGCCCGGGTGCGGGAAGACCCTCATAGCGAAGGCGCTGGCGAACGAGTCCGGCGCCAGATTCTTCGTGATAAGCGGGCCCGAGATAATGAGCAAGTTCTACGGCGAGTCCGAGGCGAGGCTCAGGGAGATATTCCGCGAGGCCAAGGAGAAGGCCCCATCGATAATATTCATCGACGAGATAGACGCGATAGCCCCGAAGAGGGAGGAGGTCACAGGGGAGGTCGAGAAGAGGGTCGTTGCCCAGCTCCTCGCCCTGATGGACGGCATGGAGGCCATGAGCAACGTGATAGTGATAGGGGCGACCAACCGCCTGGACGACATAGATCCCGCGCTCAGGAGGCCAGGGAGGTTCGACAGGGAGATAGAGATAGGGGTCCCCAACCAGCAGGGCAGGCTGGAGATACTCCAGATACACACGAGGGGGATGCCGCTGTCCAGGGACGTCGACCTGCGGGAGATAGCGAGGATCACGCACGGTTACACGGGGGCGGACCTGAAGGCGCTGTGCAGGGAGGCCGCCATGAACGCCCTCAGGAGGACGCTGCCGAAGGACTACCTGGAGATGGGCGAGGTGCCCGCGTCCATCCTCGAGAGGATAAGGGTCACCCAGGACGACTTCCTCAATGCCATGAAGGTGGTCGGTCCCTCCGCGCTGCGCGAGTTCTACGCCGAGAGATCGCCCACCTCCTTCGAGGACATAGGAGGGATCTCGGGCATCAAGGCCAAACTCTACGCGAACGTCGTGAAGGCGATAAGGGACCCGGATTCCTTCCGCAGGCTGGGCATAGAGCCCCCGCGCGGCGTCCTGCTCTACGGCCCGCCCGGGTGCGGGAAGACCCTCATAGCGAAGGCGCTGGCGAACGAGTCCGGCGCCAACCTGATACTGGTGCGCGGGCCCGAGCTGCTGAGCAAGTGGGTCGGCGAGAGCGAGAGGGCCCTGAGGGGCATATTCAGGAAGGCGGTCGCAGCCTCGCCCACGGTGGTGGTCTTCGACGAGATAGAATCGCTCGCCCCGGCCAGGGCGCACTCGGCCGGCTGGTCCCCGGAGACCATAGTGAGCCAGCTCATAACGGAGCTCGACTCCCTGGAGGATTTCTCCGGCGTCTACGTTGTGGGGACCACCAACAGGCCCGAGCTCATGGATCCGGCCCTTCTCAGGCCGGGCCGCTTCGACCTCCTGATATACGTGCCCCCTCCGAACGCGTCCGAGAGGGTCGAGATACTCAGGGTCCTGACGAGGCGCGTCCCGTTGTCCCAGGGCGTGAGCCTGGAGGAGCTGGCCAGGAGGACGGAGGGCTACAGCGGCGCGGATCTGAGGGCGCTCGTGCGCGAGGCGGCTCTGAGCGCCATGTCGGCTGGCAGGGAATCCGTGGGGCCCGACGACTTCGAGCTAGCGCTCCGGTCGGTGAGGCCCTCGATAACGAAGGAGATGCTGGAGTACTTCTCCAAGCTTGAGCAGCGGCTCAACAGCAGGATTTATAGCGAGGCCAGGCAGCCCTACCTGTAGCAGGATGAGGAGCCTGTACTGGCAGGTGTACGAGGTGCTGCGCGACAGCAAGGCCATCGACGTGAACGACCTCTACAGCGTGCTCAAGAGGAGGATTCAGGACCTGACGCGCCGCGAGCTCGACGACGTGCTGCTCAAGATGGAGTCTGCCGGGTTCATATCGGTGATCCAGGTGACGAGGGACCAGAAGAGGGTGGAGTTCGTGGAGCACCGCGTGGAGGCCGTCGCTCAGGAGGCCGAGGTCGTGCAGGGCGAGGGCGGCGGCGATGCCCCGGGACCCGCTGACGCGCCCGCCGACGACCCGGGGTCGCCGCCCGGCGATGGCCGCGGCGCGCGATGGCTTAGTTCCGGCTGCAAACGATTAAATATGACGCTGCCCAACTGCACCCCCTGAATAAGATTGGGAGTAGACCTCGGTCCCCTCATAAAGAGCAGGAGGCAGATAAGGGTGGAGGAGCTCCACGGCAAGAGCGTGGCCATCGACGCCTACAATGCGCTCTACCAGTTCCTGGCGGTCATAAGGGGGGAGGCCGGGGAGCCGCTCACGGATTCCAAGGGCAGGGTCACGAGTCACCTGAGCGGGCTCTACTACAGGACGCTGAACCTCCTGGAGAAGGGGGTCAAGCCCGTTTACGTGTTCGATGGGAAGCCGCCCGAGCTGAAGGCCCAGGAGATAGAGAATCGCATAAGGCAGAGGGAGAGCGCTAGGGCTAAGTACGAGGAGGCCCTGAAGAGGGGCGACCTGGAGTCTGCCAGGACCTACGCGGCGCTCAGCGCCAGGCTCAGGGACTACATGGTCGAGGACGCCAAGCGCCTCCTCGAGGCGCTCGGGGTCCCGTGGGTGCAGGCCCCCAGCGAGGGTGAGGCCGAGGCCGCGTACATGGCTGCAAAGGGCTACGTGTGGGCCTCGGTATCCCAGGATTACGACTCCCTGCTCTTCGGCTCGCCGGTGCTCGTGAGGAACCTGACGATATCGGGCAGGCGCAAGCTCCCCAGGAAGGACGTATATGTCGAGGTCGTCCCCGAGCTCATAAGGCTCGATGAGGTCCTGGGCGAGCTCGGCCTGACGCGCGAGCAGCTGGTCGACCTCGGGATATTGATAGGCACCGACTTCAACCCCGACGGGATCAGGGGGGTGGGCCCCGTCAAGGCGTACAATTACATAAAGAAGTACGGGAGGCTCGAGAACATAGCGGAGCTGGCGAGCGAGCTGAGCTCGATCGACTACAACGCGATAAGGACGATATTCCTCAGCCCGAGCGTCGCCGAGCCCGGGCCGCTCGAGTGGAGGCCGCCCGACGAGGGGGCCGTGGTGGAGTTCCTGTGCCGCGAGCACGACTTCTCGGAGGAGAGGGTGCTGAACGCGCTCAGGAGGCTCAAGGCCAGCGCCCCCGCGCGCACGGAGACCCTAGACAGATGGTTCGGGTGAGGGGATTCGCTGGGTGGAGGCCGCGCGCGCGTCGCTCGTCGAGTCGCTGAAGCGCCAGGGGATAATCAGGTCGAGGAGGGTCGAGGAGGCCATGCTCAGGGTGCCCAGGGAGCTCTTCGTGTGGCCCGGCACGGAGGATAGGGCGTACGACGACGTCCCCCTCCCGCTCGGAGGCACTGGGCAGACGATATCGGCCCCCCACATGGTCGCGATTATGCTGGAGGAGCTGGGCGTGAGGGAGGGGGACTCCGTGCTCGAGGTGGGCTCCGGGAGCGGGTACAATGCGGCGCTGCTGGCCGAGCTCGCCGGGAGGGAGGGGAGCGTTGTGAGCGTGGAGAGGCTGCCGGAGCTGGTCGAGTTCGCCCGCCGGAACCTCGCGAGGGCGGGCTACGCGGACCGCGTCCGCGTCGTGCTGGGGGATGGGTCAATAGGATATCCCCCGAGGCTCGCCCGCCCCCTCTACGATCGCATAGTGGTGACGGCCTCCGCGCCGCGGATCCCCCACTACCTGCAGGCCCAGCTGAGGGAGGGCGGAGTGCTCCTGATACCGATAGGCCCGCCGGGATACCAGGTCCTGACGAGGGTCAGGAGGGTGGGCGGTTCATTTCACCGGGAAGAGCTAATGGGGTGCGTGTTCGTCCCATTGGTGGGGGAGGATGGATACCCCGCTGGTGGAGACGGTGGAGTTCAGGGGCCATCCGAACGTGAGCGCGATCCACAGGACGACGCTCGAGGTGACCACGGAGGCCGAGCTCACGCCGAGGGGGCACTGCATAATCGGGGTCTCGGCCGGCAAGGGCGCCGCGGGCCTCAGCGACGCGATGAAGGCCCACATAAGGGCCGGCGGAAGGCTGCGCTTCGAGCTTAGGGTCGGCGGGCGCACGTTCGAGTTCGAGGGATGGGGTTCCAGGCACCTGGAGCTCTCCGACGCGACGTCCATCGTCATCAGGAGGAGCTCGTTCGTCAGTCCGAGGACGGTCGCCATAAGGTCCACTGCCGCCGCCGCGGACGTCCCGCGCGCGATCGTGTCGGAGCTTAGGGGGGGCGCCCGCGGCCTGCTGATAATCAGCGCCATGGCTCCGGACCCGATCCGGGGGACGCCATGAGCCCATCCGAGGCCGGGAACGCCGCCGCGTCCCCCGATTTCCCTTTACGGACCAAAAACAATAATTAAGAGAGTATTGGACACGTGGCCCGTTGAGCGTGGGCAAGGTCGTGCTGGCGTATTCCGGGGGCCTGGACACGTCGGTCATGATAAAGTGGATACAGGAGAAGTACAGCGCGGAGGTTTACACGCTTACCCTGGACCTCGGCCAGCGCGACGATTTCCGCGAGATAGAGGAGAGGGCGCGCAAGATAGGCTCCAAGGAGCACTTCTTCGTGGACGCCAAGTCCGAGTTCGTGGAGCGCTTCATATTCCCCGCGATCAAGGCCAACGGATTCTACGAGGGCAAGTATCCCCTGAGCACCGCGCTGGGGAGGCCGCTCATAGCGGAGAAGCTGGTGGACGTCGCGCACAAGGTCGGGGCGGACGCGGTCGCCCACGGATCCACGGGGAAGGGCAACGATCAGGTCAGGTTCGACATAACGGTGAGGGCGCTAGATCCCGAGCTCAAGGTGCTGGCCCCCGTCAGGGACTGGGGGCTCTCGAGGGACGTGGAGCTGGAGTACGCCAAGAAGTGGGGCCTGCCGATCTCCGAGAGCAGGAGCAAGTACAGCATAGACCAGAACCTGTGGGGCAGGTCCGTCGAGAGCGGGCCTCTGGAGGACCCGTTCTCCGAGCCGGAGGACGACGTGTACGAGTGGGTGACCCCTCCGGAGAGGGCCCCCGACAGGCCGGAGTACCTGACGCTGACCTTCAAGGAGGGCGTGCCCGTGGCCCTGGACGGCGAGCGCCGCGATCCGGTCAGCATGATCCAGGCGCTGAACGCCATCGCGGGGAGGAACGGCGTGGGGCTCGTCGATCACATAGAGGACAGGCTGGTGGGCATAAAGTCCAGGGAGGTCTACGAGGTGCCAGCCGCGCTTACGGTGCTGGAGGCTCACAGGGACCTGGAGAAGATGACGCTCACCGTGCACGAGCTGGCGGTGAAGGCCGAGCTGGAGGACGTGTGGTCGCGCCTCGTGTACAACGGCCTGTGGCTGGAGCCCCTCAGGAGGCACATAGACGCGTTCATAGACTCCACCCAGCGGGTGGTGAGCGGCGACGTGAGGCTCAAGTTCTACAAGGGGCACCTGCAGGTGGTGGGCAGGCGCTCCCCGAACTCCCTCTACAGGCTCGAGATGTCCACCTACGCCAGGGAGTCCAAGTTCAACCAGCAGCTCGCCGTCGGTTTCATAGAGCTCTGGGGCATGCAGACGATAACCGCCAACTCGGTCCGCTCGAGGGCGTCCGGCTAGATGGCCTCCGACATCTACAGGGAGGGGCGCCTGGGGTCAGGGGTCCTCGCCGACGTCGTGAACTACATAAGCAGCTACTCCGACGACGTCGAAATATTCGACGAGATAGTCAAGATAAACATGGCGCACGTCATAGCGCTCCACTCGGCCGGCTACATCAGCAGGGAGGACGCAGCCGCCATCCTGAGGGTGCTGAGCTCCCTCGAGCCCGGCATGCTCTCGTCGATGCCCAAGATGGAGGACGCGCACATGGCGGTGGAGGCCAGGGTCCTGGAGGGGGCGGGGACCCCGGGCGGCAACTTGAACCTCGGGAAGAGCAGGAACGATCAGGTCGCCGCCGCCATACGCATGCGCCTGAGGAGCTACCTGGTGGACATCATCGGATCCGGGGCGGCGCTCGGGCTGAGGCTGATCGACAAGTCGAGGGAGCTCAAGGAAGCGGTGATGCCCGGGTTCACGCACCTCCAGCCGGCGCAGCCGGTCACGCTCGGGTACCTGCTCTTGGCCCACGCGGAGGAGATGCTGAGGGACCTCCATCGCCTGGTGGAGGCCTATAACAGGGTCAACCTGTCGCCGCTGGGCGCCGCGGCCATGTCGGGGTCCACGGTCAGGCTCAACCGCCACGCGCTGGCGAACATGCTCGGCTTCAAGGAAGTCCTGCGCAATGCCGTCGACGCCGTCTCCTCGAGGGACTACATGATAGAGTCCCTGGCCGCCATGCTCTCCCTGGCGCTCAGCGCGTCAAGGCTCGCCGAGCACATGGTGCTCTGGTCGTCGCCGGAGTTCGCGTACATTGAGATCCCCGATGAGTATGCCGCCACGAGCAGCATAATGCCCCACAAGAAGAACCCCGTCGTCGCCGAGCTCGCGAGGGCCAAGGCGGCCTCCCCGCTCTCCTCGCTGGTCGCGGTGGCCGCGATACTCAAGTCTCTGCCCTACTCTTATAACCTGGACCTGCAGGCCGCCACCCCCTACCTGTGGAGCGCCTCGAAGGACCTGCTGTCGACGCTCAACGTGCTCTCCGGCGCGGTCAGCGGCATGAGGGCCAACCGCGACAGGATGCTGAGGGACGCCCAGGCGGGGTTCGTGACCGGGAGC
The DNA here is from genome assembly GCA_009903775.1 of Nitrososphaerota archaeon. Lineage (GTDB taxonomy): Archaea > Thermoproteota > Nitrososphaeria > Conexivisphaerales > Conexivisphaeraceae > Conexivisphaera. The sequence goes on from WYEM01000072.1 coordinate 11,896, forward strand.
GACCTCGCGGAGTACCTGACCGTCAAGTTCGGGGTGCCCTTCAGGGCGGCTCACAGGATAGTCGGCAGGACGGTCAGGCGCGCGGTCGACGAGGGGGCGCAGTGGGGGCCCGCCATCAGGAGATGGTTGGAGGAATACGCCGCGGAGGAGGGCTACGAGGTCAGGCTGTCCGACGAGGAGCTCGCCTCGGTGCTGGATCCTGTCGAGGCCGTGCGCAGGAGAGGCCACGTGGGGATGAGCGGAGAGTCGTTCGACGCCGCCGCGAGCGAGCTGGAGTCCAAGATGCGCCACATACTATCCTGGAGGGACGTGGTGATGGAAGAGCTTAAAAAATCCCAGTCCATCCTAGAGGAGCGGGCACGCGCGATAATGGAGGTGTCTCGGCATGGTGATAAAGGTCCAGTGCAATGAGTGTGGTGGCACGATAGAAGTGCCCGACGACGCCCTTCCCGGGGAGATAGTGTCCTGCCCGGACTGCGGGACCGAGTACGAGGTAGTATCCGTCGATGCCAGGGCTGGCCGCGCCGAGCTGAGGCCGGCGGAGGAAGTGAAGGAGGACTGGGGCGAGTAGGCGCGATTGGCGAATGCCATTTCTATACTATCCGACAGGCTCAGGTGGGAGGAGAAGGCGCTCTACAAGAGCGCCCTGAGCATGGGGCTGAAGGCTAGCATAGTCGATGCCAAGTCCCACACCCTGGACATCCTGGACGAGTCGAGCCTGCCTGCCGAGGTCAGGGAGTCCGACGTCGTCCTCCAGCGGTGCGTGAGCCACTACCGGGGTCTCTACTACGCGGCGGTGCTGGAGCGCTTCGGCCGCCTGGTGGTGAACTCGTTCAGCACCTCGCTGATAAGCGGGAACAAGCTGCTGACGTCGCTCGAGCTCGCGAAGAGGGGGATCCCCACCCCCAGGACGTACGTGTCGTTCTCGGACGATTCCGCGGTGGAGTTCATGGACCGCCACGGATACCCGATGGTTGTGAAGCCGATAGTCGGCAGCTGGGGCCGCATGGTGGCCAAGGTCGACGACAGGGACGACGCGAGCATAATAGTCGAGTTCAGGAGGATGCTCCAGGATCCCACGTATCAGGTGTACTACCTCCAGGAGTACGTCAGGCGCCCCCCGAGGGACATACGCGCGGTGGTGGTCGGGGACAGCGTGGTGGCGGCCGAGTACCGCTATCAGCCCCCGGACGACTGGAGGACGAACATAGCGAGGGGAGGGAGGGCCGAGCCGGCCAACCTGAGGGAGGACGAGCGCGAGATAATGTTAAAGGCCGCGGAGGCCGTGGGCGGCGGCGTGCTGGGCGTCGACGCGATGGAGACCGAGGAGGGGCTGCTCGTCCACGAGGTGAACGGGGGGGTCGAGTTCCACGGCGTGTCCAGGGCCACAGGGATCGACGTCGCCTCCAAGATAGTGGAGTACGTGAAGTCCATCGCCAGGAGATAGGCGGCATGTCGACCAAGGTCTCGATAATAGGGGCCTCGGGCTACGTCGGCGGGGAGCTGCTGAGGTTGCTCTCGCGGCACCCCGGGGTTGAGATAGTCGCGGCGCACTCCCGCGTGCACGCGGGCGAGTACGTCCACAGGGTCCACCCGAACCTGAGGGGGGTCCTCTCGCTCCAGTTCACCGGGGAGGATCCCGTGTCGGTAGCGTCCAAGTCCGACCTCGTGTTCCTCTCGGTGCCGCACGGCGCCTCCGTCAAGCTGACGCCCAAGCTCGTCGACATGGGGGTCCGCATAATCGACATGAGCGCGGACTTCAGGCTCAAGGACCCCTCGGCCTACAAGCTCTGGTACCACTACGAGCATCCTTACCCGGACCTGTTGGGAAGGTTCGTCTACGGCCTGCCGGAGCTGCACCGCGAGGAGCTGAGGGGCGCCAGATACGCCTCGGCCCCCGGGTGCAACGCGGCCGCGGCGATCCTCGCGCTGGCCCCCCTGGCGCGCAGCGGCATGATCCGCGGCACGATCGTCGTGGACGTCAAGGTGGGGTCCTCGGGCGCCGGCGGGAAGCCGTCGCTCGCCACCCACTTCTCCGAGCGCTTCGGGGTCGTGCGGCCGTACGCCCCGGCCGGGCACAGGCACGTCGCCGAGATAGAGCAGGAGCTGCGCGCGGTGTCAGGCCGCGAGCACGCGGTGGCGATGAGCGCCCACTCGGTGAACATGGTGCGCGGGATACTCTCGACGTCGCACGTGTTCGTGGACAGCGGCGACATGGACCCGGCCAAGGTCTGGAGGGCCTACAGGGAGATGTACCGCGACGAGCCGTTCATCAGGTTCGTGAGGGACAAGAAGGGCATATTCAGGTACCCGGATCCGAAGATAGTCGTCGGCTCCAATTTCGCGGACATAGGCTTCGAGCTGGACCCCCACACGAGCAGGATAGTCGCCCTCTCCGCGATAGACAATTTGATGAAGGGGGCCGCGGGGAGCGCCCTGCAGTCGATGAACCTGATGCTCGGATTCGACGAGAGGACGGCGCTCGACGCGGCGCCGCTCCATCCAATATGAGGGATCGGCGATGATCGTCCTCAAGATCGGGGGCAGCCTCGTCCACGGCGGCTTCCTGGGCGGTATCCTGGACGACGTGTCGCGCGCCTCGAGGAGCGAGAGGCTCGTCGTCGTCCACGGCGGCGGGGCCGTGGTCACGGAGATCGCGGAGAGGCTCGGCATAAGGCAGCAGTTCGTCACCTCGCCGGGCGGCATAAGGAGCCGCTACACGGACAAGGAGACGATGGAAGTGTTCGCGATGGTGATGGCCGGGAGGATAAACACGGAGATAGTGGCCGCGCTGCGCGCCAGGGGGGTCGACGCGTTCGGGCTCTCCGGCGTGGACGGCGGCCTCATGATGGCGGAGCGCAAGAAGCGCCTCGTAATTATCGATGAGAGGGGGAGGAAGCGCGCGATAGACGGCGGATACACGGGGAGGATAGTGGGCGTGAGGGCCGAGGTGCTGAGGGCGCTGCTCGGGTCGGGGTTCACACCGGTCATATCTCCCCTCGCGATAGATCAGGAGGGGGAGGTGCTCAACGTGGACGCGGACAGGGCGGCGGCGTACGTCGCGCGCGCCCTCGGGGCCGAGCGGCTGGTGCTCTTCACGAACGTCCCCGGCCTGCTGGACGAGCGCGGGGAGCTCGTGAGGGAGCTGACCCTGGAGGAGGCGAGGGATCGCATGAAGCGCGTGGGGCCGGGCATGGACAAGAAGCTCCTGGCGGCGACGGAGGCGCTCGAGGGGGGCGTCGGGGAGGTCGTGATAGCGGACGGGAGGGCGAGATCGCCCCTGGAGAACGCGCTGAACGGATCCCGCACCCTGATCAGGAGGGGACCCTGAGTGGATCCCGCTCGCGTGATGAGCGTCGAGGACTCCAGGCTCGCCAGGACCTTCCAGAAGTTCGGCGTGGTGGTGGAGCGCGCAGAGGGCGCTCACCTGTGGGGGGCGGACGGGCGCCGGTACTTGGACTTCATGGCGGGCTACGGCGTGGCGATACTGGGACACGGCAGGAGGGAGGTCGCCGAGGCCATCAAGGCCCAGCTCGACCGCTACGCGATATGCCACGGCTCTCTCTACAGCCCCGCCAGGGCGGAGTTCCTCGAGGAGCTGTTCAGCGTCCTCCCGGGCCACATGTCGACCGCGTACATGGCTAACAGCGGCGCCGAGGCCGTGGAGGCGGCGCTGAAGGTGGCGGTGAAGGCCACGGGCCGCTCCCTGCTGATGGCCGCCAAGGGCTCCTACCACGGGAAGACCCTGGGCGCGCTCTCGCTCACGTGGGGCGAGAAGTACAGGAGGCCGTTCTCCCAGCTCCTCCCCAGGGTGCACTTCGTGGGCTACGGCGACGTCAAGTCCCTCGAGGACGCGCCGTTCGAGGAGGCCGCGGCCCTCTTCCTGGAGCCCGTCCAGGGCGAGGGCGGCGTCGTCCTGCCGAGCGGCGAGTTCATGCGCGAGGCCGAGAGGCGCTGCAGGTCCAGCGGCTGCGTGCTCGTGATCGATGAGATACAGGCCGGCCTGGGGAGGACCGGCAGGATGTGGGCGCACGAGCACTGGGGGGTGCGGCCCGACGTGATGACGATAGGGAAGGGGATAGGCGGCGGCGTCCCGATGGGCGTCACGGTCATGTCCTCGGAGCTCTCCGACGCCCTCAAGCTGGGCGAGCAGACGTCGACGTTCGGCGGCAACCCGCTCGCCTCCGCCGCGGGTGCGGCCGTCCTGCGCGTGATCAGGGAGGAGAGGCTCTGGGAGAACGCGGGGAGGATGGGCTCCAGGTTCCTGCGGGGGCTCGAGAGGATCTCCTCCTCGCGCAGGCTCGCCGAGTCCAGCAGGGGGCTGGGGCTGATGGACGCGCTGGACCTGAGGATCAGCGTGGCCGAGGCGATCCCCGCGCTGATATCCAGCGGCCTCATCCCGGCCTACTCGGGCATCAGGACGCTCAGGTTCCTCCCGCCGCTCGTGGTGGGCGATGCGGAGGTGGACGAAGCCTTGTCGATAATCGACAGAACTTTGGATGAAATTGAGCGCAAGAAGCGGTCAATCATCGGCGAAAAGAATTAATTACAGTCCTGAAAGTGCGCAATGCGTGACGTATGACGAACTGGATAGGAAGTTGCTGGACATACTCAGGTCCGACGCCAGGAAGTCGTTCATCGAGATAGCGAAGGAGCTGGGGGTCTCGGAGGCGACCGTCAGAAGGCGCGTGAAGCGCCTAGTGGACTCCGGGGTCATAAGGAGGTTCACGATAGAGCTGGGGAGGTCGGGCGGGGCCAACGCGATAACGCTGGTGGCCGTGGAGCCTGGCGCCCAGATACAGGAGATCGCCGGCCGCATAAAGGCGATCGAGGGAGTGGAGCGCATCTACGAGATAACCGGCCAGTACGACATGGCGATCTTCGTGCACGGCGACGGCATAGCGGACGTCAACTCCACGATAGACAGGATAAGGTCCATGGACGGCGTCGTGGGCACCAATACAATAATAATATTAAAGGAGGATTGACGCGATTGGCCAACGCGGCCCCCGTGGGAGAGGAGAGCCTGGGCTACTCCGGCGAGTACAACGGCCCATCGGTATCCGCGCTGCGCGACAGGAGGATCAGGATCCTCGACAGCACGCTCCGCGAGGGCGAGCAGGGCGCCGGCGTCTCCTTCACGACCAGGCAGCGCCTCCAGGTGGCCTGGATGCTGGACTACTTCGGCGTCGACGCCATAGAGATAAGCCCGGTGGTATCGCCCTCGCACTTCGAGAGCTGCAGGGAGATGGTGAGGGCCGGCCTCAGCGCGCAGATAGTGGCGCACGCCAGGGCCCTCAGGCAGGACATCGACGTCCTGCTGAAGTGCGACGCCGGCTACGGCGCGATCTACCACTCGGTATCCGATATCCACCTCAGGTACAAGCTGAAGGTCAGCTTCGAGGAGGCCGTCCGCAGGGGCGTCGACGCCGTCGAGTACGCCAAGTCCCACGGCCTGAGGCTCAGGTTCACGCTCGAGGACGCCAGCAGGACCTCCCCCGACCGCCTCATCGCCTACGCGAGGGCCGTTGAGGAGGCGGGCGCCGACCGCATAAGCGTGCCCGACACGGTGGGGGTGATGACGCCGGGCGGCATGTACAGGCTCGTCAGGACGGTCAGGGAGTCCGTGAGCGTCCCCATAGACGTGCACTGCCACAACGACCTGGGACTCTCCCTGGCCAACGCGCTGGCGGGCCTCGAGGCCGGGGCGGATCAGGTGCACGTCACGGTGGGCGGCATAGGCGAGAGGTCCGGGATAACCGACCTGGCGCAGCTTTCCGTGGCGCTGTTGGTGATCTACGGCGTGCGCCTTGACGTCAGGACCCAGATGCTCAGGGACCTGTACGACCTGGTGTTCGGGTACCTCGGCTTCAAGCCGCCGCCGTTCATGCCGCTCCTGGGCGAGAACGCCTACAAGCACAAGGCCGGCACGCACATAGCGGCGGTCCTCAGGAACCCCGCGGCATACGAGGTCGTGCCGCCGCGCTTGGTGGGCTCCAGGAGGAAGCTCGTGTTCGGCGAGCTCCTGGGGAAGAATGGGGCGGCGTTCTTCCTCAGGCTGATGGGACTGGAGCCGGACGAGGAGAGCGCCAGGGCCTTCGCCGAGGCCATGAAGCGCCTGCAGAGGGGCGACCTGTTCGAGCTGGAGATGGACGAGCGCATGGAGAGATTCTTCCTGGAGTCGCAGCGGGAGCTGAGCGGGGGAGGTGAGCGACGAGTGGTCACAGTGACGATACTGCACGACGTGGTTAGGATCGAGGAGAAGATGCTCGTGGAGTCCGCCGCCAGGATGGGCATAGACGTGAAGCTGGTGGACACAAGGAACATGGTCCTGGACTCGCACGGCTCGCCCGGCGGCATCGTGGACGGCGTGGCCTTCCAGCGCAGCGTCAGTTACTACCGCCACCTGCACGTCACCGCTTACCTGGAGTACGCGGGCGTCACCGTGGTGAACGGCCTGCAGACGGTAATCGTGGCCGGCAACAAGATGCTGACGACGCTCGCCCTGGCGAGGAGCGGCGTCCCGACGCCCCGGACGCTCGTCGCATTCTCCAGGGACGGCGCGCTCAGCGCGTACGAGTCCCTGGGCGGCAAGGCGGTCCTGAAGCCCGTCCTGGGCAGCTGGGGCAGGCTGGTCGCGCTGCTGGACTCGAGGGCCGCGGCGCAGGCCGTGCTGGAGGACCGCGAGGAGATGGGCCCGATACATCAGGTGTACTACCTCCAGGAGTACGTCAGGCGCCCCCCGAGGGACATACGCTCCTTCGTCGTCGGGGACAGGGTCGTCGCGGCCATCTACCGCTATCAGCCCCCGGACGACTGGAGGACGAACACGGCGAGGGGAGGGAGGGCCGAGCCCTGTCCCATCACCAAGGAGCTCGAGGACATCTCGCTGAGGGCCGCGAAGGCCGTGGGCGGCGGCGTGCTGGGCGTCGACGCGATGGAGACCGAGGAGGGGCTGCTCGTCCACGAGGTGAACCACAACCCGGAGTTCAGGAACAGCGTCAGGGTGACCGGTATAGATATTGCCGGCCAGATGATGGAGTATGTCGCGGGGATCGCGAAGAGGTAGTGCGCATGAACATTGAGGACCGCGAGGAAGTGAAGCTCCTCCTGGACATGGTGAACATATATTCGCCGTCGGGGCGCGAGGGGAGGATCGCCAAGTACCTCTACGAGAGGATGTCGTCGGACTTCGCGTTCGACGACGTGAAGCTCGACGACGTGGGGAACGTGATAGGCGTCTACAGGGGCAAGCGGCCGGCGGTTCTGCTCTGCAGCCACATGGACACGGTGCCGGGCAGGCTGCCCGTGAGGCTGGAGGACGGCTACCTGCTGGGCCGCGGGTCGGTGGACGCTAAGGGCTCGCTGGCGGCCATGATACTGGCCGCGCACGCGTTGAAGGAGAGCGGATACGAGGGCGAGATAGTGGTCGCGGCGGTCGTGGACGAGGAGGGCAGGGGCAGCGGCGCGAAGCACCTGGCCAGGAGCGGCATGAGCGTCGATTACGCGCTCTTCGGGGAGCCCAGCGGCATAGGCCAGATAACCGTGGGCTACAAGGGGCGCATACAGCTCAGGGTGAGCGTCGAGACGGAGGGGTTCCACGCGAGCTCTCCCTGGCTCGGCAAGAGCGCGTTCATGCACGCCCTGGGGATAATAGATGGGCTCCGCAGCTACGTCTCGAGCGAGAGCAGGGAGAGCATGTTCGACTCGCTCACGATGTGCGTGACCATGATCCAGGCGGGGGTTTCGACGAACGTCGCGCCGCCCAGCTGCTCCTTCACGCTCGACATCAGGGTGCCTCCGAGGCTCCGGTCCTACAGGGTGGTCAACGACCTGCTCGCGCGCGTGAAGGAGTACGTGGACTCCACGGAGCACGGCGTCAACGTGCAGGTGGTGCCGGAGGAGATAACGGAGGCTTTCCTGGTGGACAAGTCGAATCCGCTCGTCAGCGCGCTCTCCGCTGCCATCTACAGGATAACCGGCAAGAGCGCGCAGCTGGTCAGGAAGACGGGAACCGGCGACATGAACATACTGGGATTCTCCATGAGCGTCCCCGCGGCCACGTACGGGCCGGGCGACCCCAAGCTGTCGCACACGAATCACGAGCGCCTGGACCTGGAGGAGTACCTGAGGAGCATAGAGGTCCTCGAGGAGGCCCTGAGGATCCTCTACTCCAGGCACAGCAAGCAGGAGCGATAGAAGAGCGGCAGACCTCGCCCTTCAGGACGGGAGGGGGTCGGTTCGTCGCGAGCACATCATGCGTCAGACTGGGACGGTTTGCCCTCATCCCCCATCCCAGTCGGGGGTTCCTCCATCCTTTAACCTTTCCAGGAGGCCCCTGAGGGTGCCCGAGGTCTTCACCGGCCTGAGGTACCCGCCGCCGACCTCGGACAGCGCTATCGCGAAGATCACCGCGTCCAGCGCGTCCCCGCGGCGGAGCCTGGCCTCCACGGCGCAGATCCCATCCACGTTGCGGATCCTCAGCCTCACCCAGTGGCCCCCCATGGCGCCCAGGAGCCACTCCAGGTTGCGCTCCACCTCCGCCAGCGCCTCCTCCTCGCGGCCCTCGCACCCCGCGACCGCGATGTACCTGGTCACTACGCGCATCCGATCGCCCCCCGGGCGCGGCCATGGCCGCCCTCTCGTAGAGGTAGGCCACCGCCCTCCTGTAATCAATCCTGGCCCAGAAGTCCGCATCGATCGCGCGCAGGGCGCTGTAGAGCGCCCTGGGGCCGAGGAGCTCCTCCCTCCTGTGGGCGCCGGATCCCATCAGGAGCGGGGCGTGGCGATCCAGCGCGAGCTCGAACAGCTCGCCCAGCTCGCGCATGCTCAGCCTGCCCCTGGCCCTGAGCTCCCTGAGCTCTGAGAACGTGATCACGAGCGCCCTCACGCGGTTCGGGTGGCTCCTGAGCAAGCGATCCAGCCCCCCCAGGTCCAGGGATCCCAGCTCGATCAGGAGGACCTCCGCCACCTCATCCCCCGGCCTCGAGATGTTGATGCCGCGGCCTCCCCTGGCGTACATGGCCACCCTGAACTCGGCGCCCGCCTCGATCGCGCCGCACCCGTCGCCCGCGCTGGCCAGCACGAGCTTGAAGCCGAGGGCCCTGAGCTCCCTCAGCATCTCCCCGCAGCCCTCGCCCAGGTGCACGTACGCGTCGACCGGGATCAGCCGGCCTCACCCGCCTACCTCCCTCAGGGCCTCCTCGAGCAGCTCGGCCGCATCCCTGCCGCCGGCGCTCGAGGAGAGGACGAGCCGCACCGGATCCTCCCGCCCGATCCTCACCTCGCCTAGCACGAGGCTCTGCTTGTCCAGCCTGAGGTATATCCTGCCGCGATCGTCCATGAGGTCGCCCACGGCGCGGCCCAGTGCGATCCTCTCCGACGGGTCCATGCGCCTGAGCGCGCCGCGGAGGACCTCGAGCGCCCTCTCACCGCTCAGCTCCGCGCGGATGATCGTGACCGGATTTCCATGGGACCCGCTCACCCTGCTGATGGTCAACTCGTCCCCGGAGATGCCCAGGGCATCCTCCAGGCTCCTGAGGATGAGCCCCTCGTCCTCGGTCGCGTGCGCGTGCACGCTCACCTCGAGCTTCAGGCGGCGCCTGGCGCCTCCCCTCAAATCATCCCCCGCAGTGGGCGCGGCCCTCTTTAATGTTAGGGCCCGCCGGCCGCGCGCATCGAGCGTCCCAACTCGGGCGCTCCGAGAGGAGCCCTACGAAACGCTTTTCCGCGGGCGCGCTCGGTGGCCGCGTTGCGCGCGCGTTCGGACGTCGGTGCTCGGCGCATGGCCACGCGCAGCCGGGCGACGCTCAGCGTGGCCGTCAGCTGGTTCCTCTGGGGCATCGGGTACTACGCGTACTTCGCGTACCTATCGCCCTACATGGCGCTCTTCGTAAGGCCGCAGGCCATATCCCAGGTGTACCTCCTGGCGGGCCTCGCAGCGATAGCGTACCCCGCGGCCGGGCTCATCACGTACAGGCGGTTCGGCGCTAGGGCATCGATCTCCGCGTGGATGGCGGTCGCCGGGCTGGCGATCTCCCTCATGGGGCTCGCGGACGGCTTCCCGCAGTTCGCGCTCCTCCTGTCGCTGAACCAGGCGTTCTACGCGGCGCTCCCATCCTACTACGCCTCGCTCGCCGCGGAGGAGGCATCCTACATACCGATGGTCTGGGCGCTCTCGGTGTCGCCCTCCCTGTTCATGCCGGCCCTGGGCGGCCTCCTGGCCTCCCGCCTGGGCTTCGCCGCGCTCTTCGCGCTCTCGGGGGCCCTCGTGGCATCATCGCTCGTGCCGGTGGCGCTGGCGAGCGGGCTGAGGGCTGAGGAGGGCTCCGCCTCGGCCAGGGGGTGGGCGCTCGCGATACCGGCGATGGTCCCGGTGGCGCTCGAGTCGCCGTACGTGTTCCTGGTCTTGGAGCGCGCTTACTCGCTCTCGAGCGCGCAGCTCGGCCTCGTGGCATCCGCCGGCGAGGCGGTGGGCATGATCGCGGCCCTGGCGCTCAGCCGCGCGCGCTGGGGCATAAGCGCGGCGCTCGCCGGCTTCTCCCTGACCGCGCTCCTGCCGCTCTCCTGGGCCTTCGGCATAGCGTTCGGGTTCTGGGAGGCAATAATACCCCTCTCGATAGCCTTCGTCTCGCACATATCCGGGCGCCCCGGCGTCAAGTTCTACACCTACCTGGCGACGCTCCAGGCGCTCACGTTCCTCATGGGCTACGCGGCCTCGGCCGCCGTGGCGTCGATCAATTACATGTCGATTCCCGAGTTCGGCGGCGCCCTCGCCGCAGCCCTCTCGGCGGCGTACGCGCTCCTCACAGCGTCCGGCGGGAGGGGGCACCACGCAGAGGCGGCCTCGGCGCGCGCCGCCGGGCATCACATCCTCAGGGCAACCAGGTCCTCACGCCGTACTCCTCCATGAGGATGAGCGGAGCGGCGTACGGCGATATCACCCCCTTCTCGGTTATTATCGCGTCTATGTACTCCGCCGGCGTCACGTCGAACGCGGGGTTCAGCACCTCCACCTTGGGATGCGCGGCGATCCAGTCACTGCCGACGACCTCCGCGGGATCCCTGAACTCTATCGGCACCAGCTCCCCCACTATGGTCCTCGGGCTGAACTTGTAGGTCTCCGCCGCCACGTAGAAGTTGACCCTGGCCTCCTTGGCGGCCAGCGCCACGACGGAGGTCCCGACCTTGTTCACCACCGCGCCGTTGGCGGCAACGGCGTCCGCCCCCACTATGACCCTGTCCACGTCCTTCATGAAGTACCTGACCGCCGAGTCCGGTATCAGCGTCACGTCCAGCCCGGCGTCCGAGAGGACCCTGGCGGCTATCAGCCCCTGCAGCCTGGGCCTGGTCTCCTTGACGTAGACCCTGTCCACCTTCCCCATCCTGTGGGCCGCGCTCAGGACCGCGGCCGCGGCGCTGCTGTGGCAGTGCGTCATAACAACGTCGCCGTTCCGGAACCTCCTGGCCCCCAGCTCCCCTATCACCCTCACGGCATTCTTGGAGTAAACCACGAACTCGCTCGCCGCTTCCCTCACGGCGCGCTTTCCCTCCTCGACGGACGCCGGCGGACTCTCCCTCAGACTCCTCATCACGAAGGAGATCGCGTTGGGCAGGGACACGGCGGTCGGCCTCGAGCTCCTGAGGAACTCGGCCACTCCCTCCATGTACTTGATGAAGGCCCCCGGGTCCTCCCCCCGGAAGGCCTCGGCCGCCCTGGCGAGCGCCTCGGCCGCAGCCCTGGCGATCCTCCCGGCCCCCCTCACCCTCATGTCCCGTATCGCCTCCCTCACCTCGATGACGTCCCTTGGGATGCCCTCGGGCGCGCCGTCGCTCGAGCCCCCTCACCTCCTCCAGCAGGTCCTGGATGCTTGAGGCGCGCGGCGGCCACCCGTAGATGTCCCTGATCAGCAGCGATATCGCCTGCGGGGCGACGATCCCCCTCTCGGTTATTATCGCGTCTATGTACTCCGCAGGCGTCACGTCGAATATGGGAGCCCTCACCACGACCCTGCCGGCCAGCCTCGACATGCGCCTCGGAGGGGCGATCAGCTCCGCCCCCGAGAGCATGACCTGCGGCACCAGCTCGCCCGTCAGGGTCTCCAGGCTGAACTTGTAGGTCTCCGCCGCCACGTAGAAGTTGACCCTGGCCTCCTTGGCGGCCAGCGCCACGACGGAGGTCCCGACCTTGTTCACCACCGCGCCGTTGGCGGCAACGGCGTCCGCCCCCACTATGACCCTGTCCACGTCCTTCATGAAGTACCTGACCGCCGAGTCCACTATGACCCTCACGCGCACGCCCTCCCCCAGGCGGCTCAGCTCCTCGGCGGCCGCGAGCCCCTCCCCGATCGGCCTGGACTCCGTCAGGTAAACCGAGAGCCTCAATCCCAGATTCTCCGCGGCCCTCCTCACTATGCCCATCGCCGTCCTGCTGTAGGAGTGCATCATCACGGATTCGCCATCCCTCAGCCTCCGGGAGCCTATCTCGGCGATGGCGACCTTCGCCGCCCTCCGGGCCGCGACTATGGAATCGACGATCCGCGGGACGGCCTCGCTCGGCTGGGCCCCCCCGCGGATCGCATCGACGTATTGCGACAAGAACTCGCGGAGCGCGTTGAGCATGGCCACGCTGGTGGGCCTGGCCGCTAGGTACTTGGGCACGTAATCCACTAGGAACTGCGAGTAGTCGCGCCGGCCGCGCCAGGCCTCGGAGCGCAGGTCCTCGAGCACAGCCAGGGCGACCTCCGTCGACCCATAGATGCGTCCCGACTTTATCCTCTCCAGCGTCTCATCGGGCGGCACGCCTGCGGGATCCTCCCTCCCTGGATAAAAGAACTACAAACTTACCCCTCCTAGGGGCGTGGTCGCCCCGCTGTGTGGGCTAAATTGGAAGGTTTCGGTGGCCCGCAGAAAGGGCGGTTTGAACACCGCTTAAACCGCTGTGTGGAGGCGTTTGAGCCCGGTTTAAGGATTACAGCGCAGGGGTTCAAGCCGATCGAGGGCCATCGGTGCGACGTTCCAAGGGGGTTTTAAAGGGACCTTGAATGGTTGGGGGTTTAAGCGATCAAGGGGCCGCCCCGCGGGATCCCCCGCAGCGCTAACCGCATAATAGGTTCCCCGAATTCCGAAGGTGCATCCCAGATGTGGCGAGCGGTTCGCCCGGCTGGGGCGGAGGCGCCACGGAGGCGCGGCCCGGGCCTCGGGGCGCCGCGCGCACGGATATGCCGTGGAGGCCCAGTATCATGAGCACATATGAGATGAATGCCAGCGCCGAGGCGACCAGGGCCGCCGCGTAGGAGATAGATGACAGCGCGGCTACGGCGACCGCCACGATCTCCAATATTATCGCGGCCCTCACCGCTCCGCTGCCGTGGTCCTCGTCTAGCCTCCAGAGCCCCACCCAGACAGCTATGGAGCCCGCCAGCGCCAGGGCGGCTCCCAGCAGCAGGAGTCCGGCGGCGGCCGCGACCGGTCCGAGCGCCGACCCCAGGGCGCCGGTGGGCGGGATTGGGGGCACGCCCGAGGAGGCGTATCCCGCTACGATCGGGAACAGGACCGAGTAGAGCACCGCGGATGCCGCGAGCGCGATGACGAACCCCACTATCACCAGCACCAGGCCGGTCCTCCCTATGCCGTACCTGTGGCGATCCGCGTCCCTGAGCCTGGACCAGCCTATCCACTGGAGGGCGAGCGACGCCACGCCGAACGCCACGAGGATCACTAGGAACGCCAGCATAGCGTACTGCAGCGCCGCGGGCGGGGTCGGCGGATGCTGCGCGGGGCAGGGCGGCACGCACGCGGCGGGCAACGTGAACGCGAGCGCCGCGGCGGCGGCGCCGACGATCCCCACTACCCCGCCCACCAGCTCCAGGATCATGGACCACATCAGCGCCCTGGCCCCACCCGACACGAGATGCTCCTCCTGCACGCGATGAGCGACGAGGGCCTGCCGGATAAGCTTAGCGGCCCCGGAGCCCCGGGGAGCCGTCCCCCTCCGCCCCGCCCGGCCGCTTCCCTGGGGTGCGGGGTCGCCCGCCGCGCGAGCTCGCGCTCGCCCATGAAGCGCGGCGGAACCTCCTCCCCGCCCCCGACGGGCACCCGCGTGAAAAATATTATTAAACACTAAGATCGTGAAGTATCCAAATGGTCGCTGGAGAGGTCGGCCCGACCCGGCGGGCATGCGGGCTGATGTCGGGCGGCGCTAGGATGCTCATGTGGTCCTTCCTGCTCCCGCTGGTGGGCACGGCCGCATCGGCGCCGTTCATCCTCTGGATCTGGTCGCAGATCCCGTACCTCATGATCTACGGCGGGCACGGGCCGCTGTGGACGCTGGGCGGCGCCATGGCCGCGACGGACTTGATCTCGCTCGCGTTCGCCGCGGCGTCGCTCGCCCTCCAGTGGATAGGCTGGTCCAGGCTCAGGGACGCGGATCGCCACAGGTACGGCATAGGGAGGACCGGCCTGGTGCTGGAGGTGATAGGGCTGATCCTGGTGATCGCCGTGTTCATTCCCATATCAGTCGCGATCTCCGCGGCCGGCCCTCAGCCCTGGGCCCTCGGGCTCGCCGGCGCGGGCGCCGTCGCGCTCGGAGGGATCCTGGAGCTCGCGGGCTTCATAATGGTCCTGGTGGGGCTCTGGAGGCTAGACGAGGACCACGGAGTCGGCTACATAAAGGCGTCCATAGCCACGCTCATCGCCACGATGATAGTGGCGGTCGCCGGGTTCGCGTACTGGGCGTCCCGGGTCGCGGGGACGTACATGAACCCGGCATCGGGCGCGTTCGTCCCGCCACCGGCCGCCGCCCCGTTGGCGCCGCTCATGGACCTGATGGCAGTCCTCCTGGCGCTCGACATCGCCATCTACGCGCTTCTGATAGTCGGGCTGCGCAGGGTCTCCGCGGTCGCGTGCGCCCGCTCGCAGGGTCCACCGCCCGCCCAGTGAGGCGCGGCGCGATGGGGGATGCGCGCAACTCCGCGAATCCGCGGGTCTCACTCTAATGGGTGCGGCCGCGGCGGGGTCTCCGGACATGGAGGTAAGCGGCCATCCTGGGGCACGGTGGAAATCTCCCCGCTCCAGGAGCGGCTCAATGGACGCCGCCGAGCTCCCTCGAGACGCGCTCCTCCAGCCTCCTCGCGTACTCGCGCAGGACGTCTAGGATGGGCATATCCGCCTCCGATGGATGCAGCACGCGCCTGACCCTGAGCACCAGGAGGTCATCCTCACCGCCCTCCTCCACGTGCACCTCGAGCCCGCTGTCCCCGGCCCCCTCGGCCAGGAGGATCGCGAGGTCCCTCATCGCGTCGTCGAGCGCGGCGCTCGATGAGCGCGGGAACCTGTAGATCAGGGTGAAGGATCCCCTCTCTATTATCACGTCCGAGGGGGGCACGTTCCCCATGGCCTCCCTGAGCCCCCTCCCGGATGCCACGTTGCCGACGATCGCCATCCCCTCGGGGATGTCGGAGAACTTGGCCCCCAGGATCAGCTCCTCCGAAGGCCTCCCTTCCCGATCCACGCACTGTGGAATCCCATCGCTGATATTTGCGGTGCCAACTAGCGTCCTAGACAACTGGTCCAACTCGTTAGATCGCGACCGGGGCATTGGACGGCGCTGAGGATAAAGGGATAAATTCGATCTCACGCAACTGAGTGCGTGCGCCGGCTCGCGGTGCTCACGATCTCGCTGCTGGTGGCCCTGTCCTCAATGCCCGGGTTCGCGGCGGCCTCCGCGTCCTCATCGGCGCCCTCGCTCGCGGTGATATCCCCGTTTCCGGAGCTACCGGCGGTGGGGCAGACGTTCTACGTTTACGCCGCCCTCAGAACCTCCGGGGGCTACGCCCCGCTCCCGCAGACCTACCTGGTGGTGTCGACGTCCAACTCCTCCGTGCTTCGCGTGGCGCTCGGCGCCGTGCGGGGCGGCGGATACTTGGCGATACCGGTGGTGCCGGTGTCGCCGGGCACCGCGGTCCTCACCGTGAGCGCCCCCGCGCTGGGCCTATCCGCAAACGCGACGATAATGGTCGGCCGCGCCGTGGGTTATCCCTACGGGCTGTCGCTGGAGCCGCTCCCGCCCGACCTCCTGTACGGCGAGAACGGCTCCATCCTCGTGGAGTCGGTCGACGCCTTCGGCAATCCGGCGCCGCTGGGCTCCGGCGCGTCCGTCAGCATATACTCCTATCCGAATCTGGTATCCCACCAGGCGGCAGTTACGATACCAAGGGGATCGTACATGGCGTATGCCAGCCTCAGCGCCGGCAACTCCAGCGGCACCGCGAACCTGTTCGGGGTCGCGCAGGGCCTCTCGCCCTCCGGCCCCGCGGGCGTCACCGTGGGCAGGTTCGAGCCGAGGCTCGCGGTCACCCTGATGCCCGACTCGGTGCGCTATCCGGGCGCTGACCTCGCGATAGCGCTCGTTCAGATCCTGGACCCCTCGGGGCGCCCCCTCGTGGCGGACTTCCCGGTCCGCGTCTTCCTGAGCTCCTCCAACGGCGACGTGGTGGAGCCGCTCTCCAGCTACATCACGATCCCCGTCGGGAGCGATCACGCCTGGGCGGAACTCGAGGTCACGGGAACGGGCAACGCGAGCCTGACAGCCCAGGCGCAGGGGTTCCTGTCGGGCAGCGCGGCCTTCAGCTCCATTCCGGGCAGCGCTGCGCCGACCTCCATCGAGCTCTACGGGCCCAGCGCGGTCGCGCTCGGGCAGACGTACCCCCTGGTCCTGGCCGCCGCGGCGAACGGATCGGCGGTGTCGGTGGTCTACCCGGCGGTGGTGACCAGCGACAACCCCGGCGTGGCATCGCCGCTGCCGGTGAACACGTCCACCTACTCGAGCGGCGCGGCATCCACGGCCAACCTGACGGCCGAGGGCATCGGGTCAGCGACGCTGACCGCCTCGTCCCAGGGCCTGGCGCCGGGCTACCTGAGGGTCTCGGCCTACGAGCCGGGCACCTACATGGGAGGGGTCCCGGCCCGGCTCGCGCTCTACGGCCCCGGCCGGCTCATCAGCGGAACCGGGGCGGAGTTCTGCGTGCAGCTCCTGACCTCCTACGGGTATCCCGCGCCGGCTCCATCGCCCACGGGCGTGCTCGTGCAGTTCTACCCCGCGCCGGGCTACGTGGGGGAGCTGCCGCCCCCCATGGAGGTGGAAATCCCGGCCGGGTCCTCCGCGGCGCAGTTCAACGTCACGGTGGCCGGATCCGGCGCGCTGACGATGGTGGCATCCGCCGAGGGGGTGAGCCCCGCATCCCTCGAGGTCGAGTCGCTCTCGGGCCCCTCCCCGGTCCAGCCTTACCTCGTGGCGTCCGTCGTGCCGCCCGAGCCCATGGCCGGCGCGCAGCCCATCCTCTACCTATACCTGGAGGACGCGGCGGGGGACATAATCTCGCCCTGGACTCCGGTCAACGTCAGCGTGATCGGCCCCGACGGGTTCTCGGCGACCGCGACCATACCCGCGGGCGGCTTCTACGCTTCGATGCGGCTGCCATCGATGCCCACCGGCGCGTCCTGGTACCTGGTGGCGTCCTCGGGCCAGCTGGGGACCTCGGCGCGCTTCAACTACTCCTACGTCCCGGTCAACCTGACGATCGATGCCCTCAGCGCCCTCGGGACGCCCGTGCAGGGGATAGGCGTCGGGATCCGCGGATCCTGGGGGACGGCGATCAACGTCACGACCGATCAGGGCGGCATGGCGATAGCCCAGCTGCCCCCCGGCGTCTACGAGGTGGAGTTCCCGGAGTCCGCGGCGCCCGCGCAGGGGATCGTGGCGCGCTTCCAGTACACCCCGAACGGCTCGTCGAACGTCGTGTGGGTGAACCTGACCTCCCCGGCCGCGGTCATCGCTCGCTACCAGCTGTACTACCAGGTCACGGTGCTCACGGCGCACGGGGTCGCCTCGGGCTCCGGCCTCTTCCCCCAGGGGTCCATCGACATCGTGAGCGTCAGCCCCACCCGGATCCTGGGGATACCCGGCTACGCGTTCGCCGGCTGGACCGGCACGCGCAGCGAGTCGAGCCCGTCCTTCTCGATGGTGGTGGAGTCCCCCCAGCTCCTGATTGCCGAGTGGAGGGCCGACTGGACGCTGCTGTACGTCCTGATAGCGATCGTGCTGGTCGGGGCCATCGCCGCGGCGCTGGTCCTCGGTCGCCGCTCGGCGGCGCCCCCGGAGGGAGCAACCGTTTAATTCGACCCAGAGGGATGCGCCGCGCAATGGAGGCCGGCCTCCACGACCTGGCGGACGTCGCCGTAGAGCGCGCCCTCGAGCTGGGCGCGGACTACGCGGACGCGCGCGTTCGCTCAGATTGGGGCCGCGGCGTTTCCCTGAGGAACGGGGTCCCGGACCCCCCAACATCCTTCAGCTCCACCGGAGTCGGGGTGCGCGTCCTGGTCGGGCGCTCGATGGCTTTCGGCTCCACGAACAGGCTGGACTCCGCGTCCGTGAGGGCGCTCGTCGATTCGCTCGTGAGGATGGCGTCCGCCTCGTCCAGGATGGGGGGCGTGGAGGGCCTGTCCAGGGAGGAGGCCTCGGTGGCGACCTGGAGGTCCCCGGAGCGCCGGAGGCCCGAGGACGTGGACGTCCGCGATCTCCTCGAGGAGGCGAGGTCGATGGACGCCGCCGCGTCCTCTGCCGGGCCCGAGATGGTCGGCCGGTGGATCTCGCTGCGCATCTCATGCGAGGAGAAGTACCTGAGGACGAGCGATGGCTCCAGGATCTCATCGCGCGTCTCGAGGGCGTTCGCGTTCGCCCTGTTGACGGCGAGGGACGGCGGCAGGACGGTGCAGAGGATCGTCGAGCTGGGCGGCTCCGGGGGATGGGAGCTCGCCGAGGAGCTGGACTTCCAGGGGAGGATGAAGAGGGAGGCCTCGGACGTAATCGAAGTCCTGAGGAGGGCGGAGGCCGAGGACCTATCCGGGATCGATACCGTGATAGTTGGCCCTGAGATCAGCGGCATAATGGCGCACGAGAGCGTCGGCCACCCATTCGAGGCCGACAGGATCCTGGGGAGGGAGGCGGCGCAGGCGGGCGAGTCCTACCTGGGGAGGGATGCCGTGGGCTCCAGGGTCGGGAGCCCTGAGGCGTTCGTGAGCGACGACCCCACAATACCGGGATCCTACGGGTACTACGAGTACGACGAGGAGGGGGTTCCCGCCCGCAGGAAGAGGCTCATGGTGGCCGGGGTGGTCAACGAGCTCCTCCACGACAGGGAGACCGCGCGCGCCTTCGGGGCGCGCAGCAACGGGTCCGCGCGGTCCTCGAGCTACTCCAGGGAGCCCATCCCCCGCATGTCCAACACTTTCGTGGAGCCGGGCGACCGCACGCTGGAGGAGCTCATGGAGGAGGCGGGCCGCGCCCTCCTGATGGAGTCCTACATGGAGTGGAACATCGACGACAGGAGGGAGAACCAGAGGTACGTGGGGCTCAAGGCCCACCTGATAGAGTCCGGCCGCCCGGTGAAGCTGGTCTTCAACCCGGTCCTGGAGGTCACGAGCTCCAGGCTCTGGTCCGGGGTGGTCGCCAGGGGGAAGGTCGTTGAGTTCTCGCCCGGGACGTGCGGGAAGGGCGAGCCCATGCAGGGCGTGCCCGTGTGGTTCGGCGGCCCCCACATGCTGATCAGGGGGGTGTCCCTCAGGAGGAGGTAGCCTTGGGCTCCGAGGGCGCGCCCGCGATCGTGGGCAGGCTCGCGAGGTCCATCATGGAGGACGTGTCGCCCGAGGACTACGTCGTGCTGCTGTTCTCGGGCGAGGAGCTCCGCGTCAAGTTCTACAACAACAGGATAGCGATCTCGGAGAGGGAGATCGCGGACTCCGCGAGGCTCTACGCCGTGAGGTCCGGGAGGCACGCCCTGGTGGCCCTCGACGACCTCAGCGAGCGCGGGATAAGGGCGGCGATCGGCGACCTGAGGGCGGCGCTCGAGTCGTCGCCGGAGGTCAGGCGCCCGCCCCTCCCGCCGCCCTCAAAGTACGAGCACAACGGCGACTTCGACCCCCGGGCCCTCGAGGCCGACGCGCCCTCGATGGTGGAGGCCGCCATCTCGGCCGCGATATCCGGGGGCGCCAGGAGGGTCGCGGGGGTCCTGGAGCTCGGCTCCATCTCGATACACATAAGGACCTCGTCCGGCGTGGATCAGGAGGACCGCAGGAGCTACGCCCTGCTGAACGTCAGGGCCTTCGGCGCCGGGTCCGGCGGCGCCGAGGCCAGCGGCCAGGGGCTCTCGGTCTCCACGACCCCGAGGCGCCTGGACCCGGCCGCCGCGGGCCGCTCCGCGGCCGAGATATCGGCCGCCGCCTCGAGGCCGTGCAGCGTGGAGCCCGGCCGCTACGACGTGATATTCGCCCCCATATCGGCGGCCGAGCTCGTGCAGCACGTGGGCGCGGCCGCCTCCGCGTACTCGGTGGCCTCCGGATTCTCCTTCCTGGAGGGCAAGATCGGCGAGCGCGTGGCCCCGGACTGGTTCTCGCTCATCGATCACGGGCAGATAGTGGATGGGGTGGGGAGCAGGTCGTTCGACGACGAGGGGGTCCCGACCCGCTCCACAGCGATAATCTCGGGCGGCGTCCTCGGGACCTACCTACACAACACGACCACGGGGGCCGAGTTCGGGACCGGCACGACCGGGAACGCCGGCATCATAGAGCCCGGGCCCTGGAACCTCGAGGTCTCCCCGGGCGACTCCAGCGTCGAGGAGATGGTGCGCGAGGTCCGCAGGGGCCTGATGGTGACGAGCAACTGGTACACCAGGTTCCAGAACTACAGGACCGGGGACTACTCCACGCTGCCCAGGGACGCCTCGCCGTTCATAGAGGGCGGCGAGATCAGGTGCTCGGCCCGCGGGATAAGGATCAGCAGCAACCTGCTCAGGGACCTGGGGAACGTCTCGATGGCGTCCAGGGAGCGCCGCTGGGTCAGGTGGTGGGAGGTCGAGGTCCCCGTGCTGACCCCCTACGTGCTGGTGCGCGACGTCGGCGTGACGTCAGCCTTCTAGCGTTTCCTCCGGATACCTCGAAGAGCACCTTCATCCA
>WYEM01000039.1 GCA_009903775.1 Nitrososphaerota archaeon
ATACTGGTGCGCCGGCTGGTCCGGGCTCGCGGCGCCCGCTGCCCTCGCCCTGGCGGTCGCGCTCGGCCTCCGCGGCGCCCGCTCCGCCTCCTACACGGTCGCCGGCATGATGGCGGGGGTGCTCCTGGCCATAGTCCTGCCCTTCAGCTGGGCGCCGTACGTGCTCCTGGCCTTCGCCGCGTACGACGCGCTCTCCGTGTTCCGCGGCCCCCTGAGGGCGGTGCCCCGCGACATGGACGTGCTCATGATAGATTTGGGGGACGTGAGGGTAGGCGCGGGCGACGTGACGTTCTACTCATTCGCCGCCTCCTCGCTGGAGCTCTCCAGGGGGCCCGCGCTGGCGGCCGCCGGCGTCATCGCCCTCGCGGCCGGCGTGGCGCTGACGCTCGCCCTGCTGCGCAGGACGGAGGGGCCCCTGCCGGGCCTCACGTTGCCGCTCGCGCTCTGCTCGGTGCTCTTCTTCCTGCGCTTTCGATGGCGCGTTGCCGCTCGCGCCGGCTGGGCCCTCGGCACGAGCTTGAGCTGGAGGACCGACAGGCCCCCCTCCATCGAATTGTGCACGACGAGCGGCTCTATCCCCTTGCTCCTCAGGTAACCGAGGAACGCCAGGAACCAGGGCGTCGGCGGCACCCTCGAGGACCCCTCGTACTCGATGGTCATTATCCTGGTCAGCTGGTCGTACCTCACGCTCGCGGAGCCGCGCGCCCGTCCTCCCTTCAGGAGAGCCCCCCAGACGACGATCGCGGCCTCCAGGGGCTCCGAGTCCAGCTCCGGCAGGATCCCCAGGAACTTGGAGTAGGCGGCGTCGGCCGCGGACGCCAGCTCCTCCGCGCCGGCGCCCGACAGCAGCGCCTCGAGCGCCCCCTCGTACAGAGCCCTCTCGCCCCCCAGCAGCCCGGCGGCGCCGGAGATCCCGGCGCCCGCGAGCTCCAGGAATGCATCCAGCGGCATCCCGGCGCCCCAGAGCCGCTCGAACAGGAGGTCCAGGGCCCCCACCGCGACCGGCAGCTCCAGGAGTATCCCGAGGCCCGCCTCGCTGTCCAGCAGGAGCGCGCTCCTGCCATCGAACGTGAAGGCGCTCCATCCCCCTCCGCGCGGCGAGACGCGCGCGAACTCCGCCAGCTCGCGCCCGGCGCCCAGCTCACCGTCGGGCTCCTCGACGACGAGCCTGACCTCCACGCCCCCCAGCGCAGCGGCCCTGATCTCGTCCCTGACGGATGTCGCCAGCTCGGTGCCCCAGTGATCGAGCATCCCGTGCACGCTCCTGGAGGCGTCGGACACGAGCCCCGCGAGCCTCTCCACGATCGCCGAGCCCGTCACGATGGAGTAGCGCCCCTCCTGTCCCCCGGCGCCCGCGCTCCTCATGAGCCTCCTGAGCTCGTCGAGCATCCTCCTCAGCCTCCTAGCCCTCCTCTCCTCCTCCTCGACGATCCTGCCCAGGGCCTCCTCGGGATCCAGCGCCGCGTAGGTGAGGGGCCTCCCGCGCGCCTCTATCAGCCCCTTCCTCTCGAGCGACTTCGCGGCGCCGTATACCTTGGTGCGCGGGACCCCCGCCCTCACCGCCAGGTCGGAGGCCCTGGCCGGCCCCTCCCTCAGGAGGGACGCGTATATCCTCGCCTCGTACTCGTTGAGCCCGAGCTCCTTCAGCCTGTCCATGAGGCCAACCGCCACGCTGCGCATGCGGCGCGCCCGCGATAAGCGGCGGGATGACAGCTCGCGTGGACCTCAATATCCAACAGTTTTGTCACCGGCGGCGCGCGATCCCTGGTGACAAAACCAAGATCTAATGATCCGACCTAGGGTCAGCTGAACATGAGCGACTTCGTTAAGAGGTGGCAGCAGGAGCCCAAGCAGGGCGTCGGTGCCAGGATTAGGGACAGCATCGCCCCCGAGGGGCCCCTGAAGGACCGCCTCGAGCAGGCGATAAGGCAGATAAACATCCAGGTCTCCAAGCTCGATGCCCTATCGAGCAGGCTGAAGGACAGGGACCAGAGGCTCTTCGAGACCATAGTCAGGTACCTCCAGAGGCACGACTCCACGCACGCGACCGTCTACGCGAACGAGCTGGCCGAGCTCAGGAAGATGGAGAAGCTGGTTGAGCAGGCGAAGGTGGCGCTGGAGCAGATAGTGCTGAGGCTCAACACCGCCACGACCCTCGGCGACGTCGTCGTGACGCTGGCGCCGGCCATGAGCGTGATAAAGAGGGTCAAGGCCGGCCTGATGAGCGTCATGCCGGAGGCCGAGGGCGAGGTGTCGGAGATCAACAACCTGCTGAGCAGCATACTGGTGGAGGCCGGACAGATGAGCGGGCTGAGCGTCAACTTCGAGGCCGCCAACGAGGACGCCGAGAGGATACTCGCCGAGGCATCCGCGATAGCCGAGCAGAGGATGAAGGAGAAGCTGCCCGAGCTCCCGACCGGCTACGAGAGCGGGCTGGGAGTGGGCCAGAAGTCCTGAGCGTCCCAAAACGATCCCCTGGGCTTCAGCCCTCCCTCCATTTTTCTCCACATCACATCAATATTCGGGGTGAGAAGACTTGCCACCGGGAGAATTGAGGCTGCCTTGGAGGAGGAAGGTCGACGGGAGGACCCGCGCGCTGGCGAGCCTGGAGGAGGCGCTCCGCGTGCTCAGGTTCAGGAGGAGCGTGCTCTCCGGCATGCTGGGCAGGATGAGGGATCGCGAGCAGGCGCTGAGGTCCAGCATAGCGCGCGATAGGTCGAGCGGCAGGCAGGACAGGCTGGCCCTCCGCGTCGCCGAGTACAGGGACGTCGAGAGGATAGTGGGGCTGCTGGAGGCCGCCGACCTGTCGCTGGAGAAGGCCATACTGAGGCTGGAGAACGTCCAGTACTACCTGATGGTGACGGGCGAGCTCGCAGCCACCGCCGAGATGCTGAGGGGGATCGGCGGCGTGCTGGAGTACATACCGGGCAACCTGAGGAGCGTGACGGACGAGCTGGCGGAGGCCCTCGCCTGGATCTCCAGCAGCACGTCCATATCCGGCGAGGCCGGGATAGACGCGGCCGCTGGGCTCGCCGACAAGTTCGACGTCCAGGACATAATCGACGAGGCGGTGGACGAGATCTCGGACATGATAATGAGGAAGTTCGAGGTCCCGGAGCCGCAGGCGGGGATGCGCGACGAGGTCTCCATGATACTGGACGCTGCGAAGGACGTGGGGAACGACCGCTTCAGCGACGCGCTGGCCGGCGTCATAGCGCGGCGCTTGGACGAGGAGAAGGAGGGCCTCGCCTCTTGATGCGCAACCCCGGGGAGGAGCTGGAGGACGCGGCGGCGCGCTACGCGAGCGAAGCGATAAGGCTGGACAGCCAGGGCAACTACGCCGGCGCCATAGTCAAGTACCAGAACGCGGTCGAAGCGCTGCTCAAGCTGATAAGGCTCTACCCGGACAACCCGGTCAACAGGCTCTACTACGAGAAGGCGATGGCCTACCAGGAGAGGATAAAGGCGCTCCAGAGGCTGAGGGGGATCTACGGGGCGCCGGAGGGCGAATCGCCGCCCGCGCGCGGCGACGCGGACGGCGGCATCAGGGTGGCGCCGATGGTGGAGACCGTGAAGGCGACGTTCGAGGAGCTGCTGGTCACCGAGAAGCCGAACGTGAGCTCCAAGGACGTCGTGGGGCTGGACAACGCCAAGCTTGCGCTCAGGCAGGCGATCGTCTATCCTTACCAGCGCCCAGACCTGTTCCCCCTGGGATGGCCCAGGGGGATACTCCTCTTCGGCCCGCCCGGGTGCGGCAAGACGATGCTGGCGGCCGCCATAGCGAACGAGATAGACGGGTACTTCCTGAGCGTCGATGCGGCATCCATAATGAGCAAGTGGCTGGGGGACGCCGAGAAGAACGTCGCCAAGCTTTTCGCCTACGCCCGCGGGCTCTCCGAGTCGAAGCCCGTGATAATATTCATAGACGAGGTGGACTCCCTGCTCACGGTCCACCGCCAGGAGGTGGGGGGCGAGGCCAGGGTGAGGAACCAGTTCCTGAAGGAGATGGACGGGCTCTCGGACAAGGGGAAGAACCTGCAGCTCTACGTGCTGGCCGCGACGAACAAGCCCTGGATGCTCGACGAGCCGTTCCTCAGGCGCTTCCAGAAGAGGATCTACGTGCAGCCCCCCGACGAGGCGACGAGGAAGCTCCTCTTCGAGAAGTACACGGAGCCCCTGGTCCTCGACTCCAACGTGAACCTGGGCGAGCTCGCCAAGCTCACAGAGGGTTACTCCGCGAGCGACATTAGGGACATATGCCAGGACGCGCAGCTGAGGGTGGTCACGGAGCTCTTCGAGAGCGGCAGGGCCAGCGATCCCAGGAGCAGGCCCCGCCCCATAAAGCTCGAGGACTTCAAGGAGATAATAAAGCAGAGGAAGCCGAGCCTCATCGCCGAGAGGATCAAGCTGTACGAGAAGTGGAACGAGATGTACAGCGCGGCCTGAGCCCTAGGGCGTCAGCCTCGTCGGGTCCCTCGGGTACAGCACGGTCTCCCTTATGTTGTTGACGCCCGCCACTATCATCAGGTACCTGTCGGCGCCGAACCCCCAGCCGGAGTGCGGCGGCATCCCCCAGTCGTAGAACTTCAGGTGATCCCTGAACTCCTCAGGGTTCAGCCCCTTAGCCCTCAGCCTCTCCTCGAGGAGGCCCCTCTCGTGTATGCGCTCGCCTCCGCTGGCCAGCTCCAGCTCCCCGAACATCAGGTCGAAGCTCTCCGAGAGGCCGCCCTCGCCGGGCTGGATATAGAACGGCTTGGCGTCGAGCGGCCAGTCGACTATGAAGTAGTATCCCCCGAGCTCCTCCGCCAACAGCTTCACCGCCTCCCCCCGCAGGTCCTCACCAAAGGGCAGCTCGAGCCCCTTCGCCCTCAGGATCTCAAGCGCCTGCGCGTACGTTATCACGGGGAAGGGGCGGCTGGCCTTGGGCGGCTCGCGCCCCAGCTCCTCCAGTTCCCTCCTGGACTCATCGATGGCCGAGCCGCCCGCCTCCACCACGAGGCCCTCCAGGAGGTCCATCGCATCCCGCTTGTCGAACATGGCAGCCTCCACGTCGACGCTGGTGAACTCGTTGAGGTGCCTCTGGGTGTTGAACTTCTCCGCCCTGTAGTAGAAGGCTATCTCGAACACCCTCTCGAGGCTCATGGTGAGCTGCTCCTTGTAGAGCTGGGGGCTCTGCGCCAGGTACGCCTTCCTGCCGAAGTAGTCGAGCTCGAATAGGTCGGCGCCTCCCTCGGCGGCGGATCCTATTATCTTGGGGGTGTTGACCTCCAAGAATCCCGCGCCCCTCAGGTACTCCCTGGCAGCCCTCAGGAAGTTCGCGCGCATGCGGAATATGGCTGCGGTCCTCGGATTCCTCAGATCGAGCGGCCTGTTGTCCAGCCTCACGTCGAGCCCGGCGGGCACGGAGCCCGACGGGTCCAGCGGCAGCGGGTGCCTCGCGGGGGCCAGCAGGCGGTACTCCGACGCCCTTATCTCGACGGGGAACTTCCTGCTCCTCCCCCTAACTACCTCCCCCCTGACGTACACGTAGCTCTGGAGAGTCGTCCCGCGGACCTCCTTGATCGCCTCGCCGATCCTCGACCGGTCGTAGACGACCTGGGCGGCGCCCCTGCTGTCCCTCAGGACCTGGAAGATCAGGGATCCCAGATCCCTCTGCTCCTCGACCCACCCCGTGACCTCCACCGTGCTGCCCTCTGGGCTCGAACCCACGCCGTCAAGGAAAAGCCCTTTTCTTGGCCTGGACCCTCTCAAAGCGGATCTCGAGGTCCAGCCCCCTTATGGCCTTAATTATTCTCTTCGCGCGCTCCAGATCCACCCCGGAGCCGCGCCCCGGCCTCCCGGCCACCAGCACGCGCGTGGTCTTGGAGCCGTCGGGGAGCCACACAGTGTTGAGCGTCAGCACGTGCAGCGGGTGCAGCAGGTACTCTATGAACCGCCTGTCGTCCCCCTCCTCGGTTATCCACAGCCTGTCGTTGTGCAGGTACTCCTTGAGCTTCCTCAGCGCCGCCGGGTCGGATAGCAGCCTCCTAGCGTCCCCCGATCCCAGGATGAGCACGAGGTCGCCCTCTATCTCCCGGGCCCGCACGAGCGTCAGATCATCGAGCAATGGTATGTCTTTGGCGGCCTTCGCCAGTATGAAGGAGACGTCCACGTCCACGCTGGTTATCTCGCCCCTCTCCAGACGCGCCTCGCACCTCGGACAGAGGATACCTATCTTCGCGTCGGCTAGGCATATTGGCAGTTTCAACTAATCTATCACCGGCTCCCGCTGGGCGAAGCCGAGCCCATAGTATAAAATATTTTCCTCCCAGACCGATGGGCGCAGCAGAAAGTCGCCGCGGAGAGATACGGACCGGAGAATGCCCTCCGGGTCGAACGCGGGGCTGAACTGTGGAATGGCGCCCCATCGAGGGATCAGCGGCGCACCCTCAGGCGGTGCGCTGGAGGGTTATCTCTATGCTGCTGACGTTGCTCTTGCCGCCGGTCTGCTGGTTCTCCACCTGCTCGGTTCCGATGCGTATCTCGGCGACCTCGACGTCCTTCAGGAACCTGTTCTTCAGGATCTGGGAGACGTCGACCGCCTTGCTTATCGCCATCCCCCTGGCCTTCAGGACGACCTTGTCTTGGCCGTTCTGGAACAACGTGAGAACGGCCAGGACGTAGTTCATGGGCGGCTTCTTGCCGATCAGGACCACATTTGAGGGTTGAGACTGCGCGGACATCTCGTAACACCTTGGCTCGGGGGGAGAAACCCCACCTTAAATATCTTGCGATGGCAGACGGCCGCGCGTCCCAAGGCCTCGGTCGCCGCCGATTGCTCATGCCCCGTCCCCCGCATCCAGCCGCCCCCGGCCGGGATAACTTTAGTAGTCTCCCGGGCGCCCTCGCTGCGGGCTTGGGCCTCGGCCAGGATCGCCAAGCCCCGCGCACTCCTGAGGGCGCCGGGCGCTGGCTGTTCGTCAACGGGCTCATCTCTAGGTCGTTCAGTTACATGCTCCAAGTCTCGCTCCCGGTGCTGGCGGTTCACTACGCGATGCTGGGGCCGAGGCTGGCGGGCCTCGCGACGCTAGCGCTGTGGGCGTCCGGCGGCCTCGCGGTGCTGCTGGCGGTGTACGCCCGCTCCAGGGTGATGCTCGGATCGCTAGTCGCGATGCCGGCCGCCTCCCTCCTCGCCGCCCTGGGAGGCCCCTTCACGGTGGCCTCCTTCATAGCATCGTACTTCTTGGTGTCGATGCTGAGCGCCTACCTGGCGCCCTCCTCTTTCATAGCCGAGGGTATGGGCGGCGTGGTGCGCTACACGGTCGGGATATCCGCGGGCCTGATCCTGGGGGTGGCGTTCCAGATCGCCGCGGTGTCCTCGCCGAACTACTATCTCTACGCGCCCATCTCGTTATGCATGTCGCTGGCCCTGGCGCTGACCTTCCCCAGGGGGATCGTGCGCGTGGGGGCCGCGCAGAGGGACGCCGGCAGGGCCCTCGTGGGGGTGCTCCTCCCCCTCCTCAGGAGGGAGCTTCGCGCCATCCTGTCGATTTACGTCCTCTCCTCGGCCATATGGCTCCTCCTCACGTCCTACGCGGAGGTGTTCGCGATGAGCGAGTTGGGCCTGGG
>WYEM01000104.1 GCA_009903775.1 Nitrososphaerota archaeon
AGGTCGTAGATGCCGGTGACGGCCACCGTGTTCTGGGCCGTGACGCTCGTGATCGCCAGGGTCCCGTGGACCCCGGCCGCCGCGAACGTCTTCAGGTCGGCCGCTATCCCGGCCCCTCCCCCGCTGTCGCTCCCCGCGATCGTCATCGCGACCGGGCGGACCCTCCCCATCCCCCAGCACCCCCCGCCTCCATCGCCCCGGAGGGCTCGGGCCCGCCGTCCCGGTGCCCGCGCGCGCCGGGGCCCCGCGCATCGCGCCCCCGAGGGGCATCATGCCCAGCTGCGGCACGGGGGCGCGGCGCCGGGGCCCGATATAAGCGTGACCGAGGGCCTCGGACGCGGACCACCGCGCGGCCGCTGGCCTTCCTGAGCCTGTTCATTATCGCGAGCCCGAGGCCGCGCTCCTCGAAGCCCTCCACGACCGCGGCGTCCGCCGGGGAGCCGTCGAGGGACCTCAGGGCAGCGAAGAGGCGGCGCGCCACGGCGAAGGGGTTGGACCTGGGGCCCAGGGCCAGGGCCTCGAGGCCCGCGGCCCTGTAGAACCCGACGTGCTCGTCGCTCGCCATGACGATCACCCTCCTCCCCTCGGCCGCGAGGGACCGGGCGACCGAGGCGACTCCCTCCAGGTACCCCTCCCCCGAATAATCATCGGACTCCACGAGCACGAGGGGCTTCCTGGGGGCGTAGTGCCTGTACTTCATCCCGGGCGAGAGGGCCACCTCCGAGTCGGCGAGCCCGCGGGCGGCGTCGCCCACCACGACCCTCGATCCCAGGGCGTCCTCCAGGTCCTCCACGGGGACGGCGCCCGGCCTCAGGAGCGCCGGGGGATCGCGCGTCACATCTATTATCGTGGACTCCAGGCCGTAGAGGGTCTCGCCCGAGTCCACTATGACGTCGACGAGGCCCCAGAGGTCCTCGATCACGTGCTCCGCGCTCGTGGGGGAGGGCCTCCCGGACGCGTTGGCGCTGGGCGCCGCTATCGGGACGCCGCTGAGCTCGATGAGCCTGAGCGCGACGGGGTGGGCGGGGCACCTGACGGCCACCGTCGGCAGGCCCGCCGTGACCTCCGCGGGCAGCCGGGCGGCCCTGAGCACGAGCGTGAGGGGGCCCGGCCAGAAGCGGTCGATGAGGCGCCGCGCCGCCGGCGGGACGGCCGAGGCCACCCCGGGGAGCCACTCCTCCCCCGGCACGTGGACTATCAGCGGGTTGTCGCGGGGCCTCCCCTTCGCCTCGAAGATGCCGGCGAGCGCCCTCGGGTTGGTCGCGTCCGCCCCGAGGCCGTACACCGTCTCCGTGGGGAAGGCGACGAGGCCCCCCCTCCTTATGGCCTCGGCCGCCTCCCCGAGCGCCCCCTCGTCGATCCTCTCCGGGTCCACGCGGATCAGCCTGGTGCGCGCCCCCTCGGGGCGGCCGTGGCCGGGCACGTCGCGACTTCCAGAGGGACCTGGCTAAAACGATTGCAGAGAAAACTATGAAGGCTGCGAAGAGCAGCGACTGCAGCGGCGTGGGCGTCACCTCCCGTGGGCCTGGGGGTAGAGCCTCATGAGCTCGTAGTTGAGCTGCATCACGTTCACGACGGGGCGGCCGGGCCCGAAGATCACCAGGTCCTTGAGCGAGTCCTCGGACGCCACCCTGTAGACGAGGGCGCGCAGCTGCCCCTGGGGTATCCCGGTGGCGTTGGAGATCCTGGGCACCTGGGCGAGCGCGTAGTCGAGGGGGACGTAGGGGTCCTCCCCGGACGACGAGGAGGAGGGCGGGAGCGGGCTGAAGAGCGCGCTGGAGTTGGGCGGGCTTGCCACCAGCGCGGACCCGATCGGCGCCCCGTTGACTATCAGGGGGCTGCCCTCCGACTGCCACGGGGCGACGGCCCTCCCGATGGCCCAGACGGCCAGGGGGTACGCCGCCCCGAGCACCGCCAGCGCCATCAGCGCCAGGACGAGCGGCGCGGCCACCTCCCTGGGAGAGGGCAACACGGTCACCTCGCGGAGATCAGGAAGGTTATCAGGATGTCTAAAGCCTTTATCGCGAGGAAGGGGAGGGCGGCGCCCCCGAGGCCGAATATCAGGACGTTCCTGACGAGCATCCTGCGCGTGGACGTGGGCCTGAAGCCGGTCCCCCTGAGGGCGAGCGGTATCAGCGCCGGGATTATCACCGCGTTGAAGATCATGGTCGCCAGGACGGCGGTGGTCGGGCTGTGCAGGCGCATCACGTTGAGCGCGGCCGCCGCCGGGTCCACTGGAGCGAGCATCATGGGCAGGAGCGTGAAGTACTTCGCTATGTCGTTCGCGATGCTGAAGGCGGTTATCGCGCCCCTCGTCGTGAGGAGCTGCTTGCCGAGCTTCACCACCTTGATTATGTTCGAGGGGTCCGACTCCAGGTCTATCATGTTCGCCGCGTCCTTGGCGGCGGCCGTCCCGCTGTTCATCGCGAGCCCCACGTCCGCCCTCGCCAGCGCCGGCGCGTCGTTGGTCCCGTCGCCCACGACCCCCACGACGTGGCCGAGGGACTGCTGCTCCTCCACCGCCCTGAGCTTGTCCTCGGGCCTCGCCCTCGCTATCACGCTCCATATGCCGGCCTCCTCCGCTATGGCCCTCGCGGTGAGGGGGTTGTCGCCGGTTATCATCAACGTCCTTATGCCCATCTCGCTGAGCTCCCTGAGCCCCTCCCTCACCCCCGGCTTCAGGCGGTCCTTGAGCACCACCATCCCCACCACGCGGTCGTTCACCGCCAGGAGGAGCGGCGTCTCCCCCCTGCTCGAGACCTCCTCTATCGCGCGCTCCGCCGACCTGGGGTCGGGCGGGCGGGCCATCCTGAGCACCACGTCCACGGAGCCCTTTATCACGCGGGCCGGCTCGCCGCGCTCGCGGAGCTCCATCAGCTCGTTGGCGATCGCCTCCCCGGGGCCGGAGTACCTCCCGACCCCCCTGGGGCCGTAGGGCCTGCGCGACCACATGAACTCCACGCCGCTGTACCTGGTCTCCGCGCTGAAGTCTATGCGCCTGGCCACGAGCGCCTCCTCCATGAGGGGGGAGGGCGGCACGTAGCCCATGGACTCCGCCAGCTCGACTATGGACCTCCCCTCCTTCGTGGCGTCGCCTATCGAAGCTATGAAGGCCGCCATGCCCACGTCTGCCTCCGTGTACCCGCCGAAGGGCACGAAGCCGACCGCGCGCCTGTTGCCCTCCGTGACGGTCCCGGTCTTGTCCAGTATCACCACGTCGGTGTCGCCGGACGCCTCTATCGCCCTGCCGGACTTCGCTATCACCCCCTCCCGGGCCAGGCGGGAGACCCCGGCTATCCCTATGGCTGGGAGGAGCCCGCCTATCGTCGTCGGCATCAGGGCGACGAGCAGCGAGACGCTCATGGCGACGTCGGGCCCGTAGCCCATGAAGTAGAGGGCGAAGTAGAGGGACCCGACCACCGCCAGGAACACCAGGGATAGGACGAGCAGCAGGAGGGAGAGGGAGACCTCGCTCTGGGTCCGGGGCCTCTTGGCGCTCGAGACCAGCTCGATCATCCTGTCGACGAAGCCCTTCCCGGCCTCCGCCGTCACCTCGACGACGAGCGAGCCGCTGACGACCCTGGTCCCGCCCAGGACGCGGTCGTCCCTCGACCTGAGGGCGGGCTCCGACTCGCCCGTCAGCATCGACTCGTCCACGAGCGCGGTGCCCTCGACGACGAACCCGTCCCTCGGGATGAAGTCGCCGGGCGAGAGCCTCACCCTGTCCCCGGGCCTCAGCTCCGACGACCTCACGTCCGCGACGCCGCCGCCCTCCGAGATCCTGTGCGCGATTATCTCCCTCTCCAGCCCCCTCAGCGCGTCCACCCTGGCCCTGGCCTGGAGCTCCGAGATCGACTCCGAGAGCGTGGAGAACCAGGCCGTGACCACCAGGATGGCGGCGAGGGCCGCGTAGAGCGGCGCCCGCCCCGGGGCGACCGCGCCCGGGATGGCCAGGAGCGCGATCAGCAGGACCGCCCCCGCCTCGACGACGAACATTATCGGGTTGTTGGCCGCCAGGTAGAGGGGGCTCAGCCTGCGCGCCGACTCCGCTATGACCTGCCCCCACCTGAGCCTCGCCCCGGCCGCCAACCCCGTCACCCCATCGAGAAGGGCCCGAGCACGAGGAACGGGAAGAAGGTCAGGACCGCCAGGAGGAGCGCGGTCCCCAGGAGGAGCGCCGCGAACAGCGCGCCCCTGGTCTCGACGGGCTCGGGGGTCGAGCGCCTCTCCTTGCCCGCGAAGGACCCGGCGAGCGCCAGCATGAGGGCGATGGGGACGTACCTGCCGGCCAGCATCACAGCGGCCGTCGCGCAGTTCCAGAAGGGCGAGTCCGCCAGCGCCCCGAGGTAGCTGGACCCGTTGTTCGCCGCCGCCGACGTGAACTCGTAGAGGACCTCCGTGAACTCCAGGGGGCCCGGCGGCCCCAGCAGGTGCTGCGCCTGGCCGGCCGCGAACGCCGCGACCAGGGGGAGGAGTATCAGGAGCGGGTGCACCAGGAACGTGGCGGCCGCCAGCTTCACGTCGCGCGGCGTTATCTTCATGCCCATGATCTCGGGGGTCTTCCCAACCAGTAGGCCCGCGACGAAGAGCGTTATCAGGACGAAGACCATCATGTACATGAAGCCGGCGCCGACCGCGCCCGGCACCGACTGGAGGAACATCGCCATGAGGAAGGACGATACCGCCAGGGGTGACATGGCCGCCAGCCCCGAGGCCGTGGCCCCCGTGCCGGTGGCCATGGAGACGGAGTTGAACAGCAAGGTGTCGAAGGCGCCGAGCCTGGGCTCCACGCCGGCGCGGGCGCCGCCCAGGAGCGCCAGGCCGATCAGGAGGCCGGCGCCGCCCAGCATGGCCCCCAGGATCGTGGCGCCGCGCCCCATGCCCGCGAGCCTCCCAAAGGCTAGGGGCACCGAGAGCGGGAGCAGCAGCATGAGGAAGGATTCGTAGAAGTTGGAGAGCCCGCTGGGGTTCTCCAGCGGGCTGGCGGAGTTCGCGGCGTAGTACCCCCCGCCGTTGTTCCCCAGCAGCTTTATGGACTCCAGCGACGCCACGGGGCCCAGGCGAACCGCCCCGATGCCGCCGGAGAGGGCCTGGGGGACCCCCATCGCCACGAGGAGGAGCGCCGACGCCGTCGCCAGGGCCAGCAGCAGGGCCGCGGACCTGGTGAAGTCGGCGTAGAAGTTGCCGATGGTCGCGGACCTCCTAGCGAGGCCGCGCATGAACGCGAGCGACGCCGCCAGCCCCGACGCGGGGGCGACGAACATCGTGTAGGTTATCACGAGCATCTGGGAGGTCACGGTGAGCATCCTGCCCGCGTAGTGCTGGAGGTCCGTGTTCGTGACGAACGAGGAGGCTATGTTGAGCGCGAGGTCCGGCGGGACGCGGGGCCCCCCGAGCGCGGGCTGGAGCTCGAGGAGGGCGAAGTCCAGCGCGAGCACGACCCCGTTCAGCGCGAGGAGCGCCAGGAGGTAGTCGGACCACGTCATCCCCCTGGAGTAGGCGGGGCCCAGGACCCTGCGGGGCAGGGCGTCGATCGCGGAGACCCAGCGGGGACCGGGGGGCCGCCAATCGGCGAGCGACGCTATCGGGCGGCTCAGCGCGTAGGCCGCGGATATCGAGAGGGCGAACAGGAGCGCTATCTGGGCCGCCTGATATATTATCGGCAACCCCCGACACCCGAGGTCGTTCGGGCGCGCGCAATGCTCTTTATTTAAATCTTTGCCAAGGGGCCGGTGGCTACCGCCCCAGGGCGCCGTCCCCCATCCGGGATTACCCGGGCGGCGCGGGCCCAGCTCAGGGCCCGCGGATCCCCTTCGGTATGGGCGGAGGCGCTATATCCCGCAACTCCCCCGATAACTCGATGGACGACCTGAAGCCGTTGGGGAGGACGGGGCTCAGGGTGCCCTCCGTGGGCATTGGGACCTGGAGGGTGGGCGGGGACTCCTCGCCCGACGTCGACCCGGCGCGCGACCGCGCCGCCGCGGAGCTCATCGCGGAGGGCGTGAGGCTGGGCATGCGCCTGATCGACACCGCCGAGTTCTACGGCGGAGGGCACACGGAGGAGATAGTCGGGGAGGCTATCAGGATGGCCGGGAGGGAGAACGTGTTTCTGGTTAGCAAGGTCTGGCACACCCACTTGGACGCCGGGTCCCTGAGGAGGGCGGCCGAGGCGAGCCTGAGGAGGCTCGGCACGGACCACTTCGACCTCTACCTGGTTCACTGGCCCAACCCGGCGGTGCCCCTCTGCGAGACCATGAGGGCGATGGAGGCCCTGGTGCGCGACGGCCTATCCCTCTCCGTGGGGGTGAGCAACTTCGACCGCGGGCTGCTCGAGGAGGCCAGGAGCTGCATGTCCCGCGTCGACGTGGCGGCTGACGAGGTGAAGTACAACGTGTACGAGCGCGAAGCGGAGCGCGACCTCCTCCCGTACTGCGAGAGGGAGGGAATAACGCTGATAGCTTACACCCCGCTCGCGAAGGGGAGGGTCGCCTCGGATCCCCTTCTCAGGGATGTGGGCTCCAAGTACGGGAGGACGGCCGCCCAGGTGGCCCTCAACTGGCTCATATACCACGGGCCGGTCGTGGCGATACCCAAGGCATCGAGGAGGGAGCACCTGGTCGAGAACGCGGGCGCCATGGGCTGGAGGCTCTCCGAGGAGGACTTCGAGCTCATCTCGCGGCGCGCGGGTCGGTGAGGGGCCGCCCGGGGCTGAGCTATCCCGACGCGATGGGGGAGCCCGCGGGCTCCCCGGATGGATTCGCCATCCATATTAAGGGGCCGCCCTCCTGAGGGGGCGTTGAAAATAGTCAGCCTGTCGCCCACGGCGTCCGACATACTGGGGCGCATAGGGGCGCTCGACGAGCTCGCAGGCGTCTCCTCCTACTGCCTCCCCTTCCTCAGCGAGAGGAGGCGCGTCGTGGGATCATATACCACGGTCAGCCTGAAGGCGCTCAGGGAGATAGGCCCGGACCTCGTGTTCCTGGAGGGAACCGTCCAGGACCGCCTGAAGGAGGTCGTGGAGGGCGCGGGGTTCAGGGCGGTGCTGCTGCCCTTCCCCAGGAGCCTGAACGTGATCCTGGACGATGTCCTGCTCGTGGGGACGCTGGCCGGGAGGTACGCGGAGTCGAGGGAGCTGGCCGCCGAGCTCAGGGACGGGATCTCATCCCTGAGGGTCAACGCGCGGCGCAGGCCCAAGGTCTACGTGGAGTTCTGGCTGGGCAGGGGGGAGGAGGACCGCGTTGCCCCCGGCGCCCTCACCTACGTGGACGAGATGATATACGTGGCGGGCGGCCTGAACGCCACCTCCGGCCACAACTGGGGCTTCGTGCGCGCGGACCCGGAGGAGGTGAGGCGCCTGGACCCCGACATCATAATATTCCACTT
>WYEM01000054.1 GCA_009903775.1 Nitrososphaerota archaeon
CGGACAGGAGCTTCGTCTCGGTGCTCGCGATATACTTCGATCCCAGGAGCGAGGAGTCGCGCTCGAGGGCCATAGCGGCGTGGAACGACGTGAAGGTGAGGGCGCTCGAGTCGGGCGCCGTCCCCTACTATATGGGCGGTGCCGCGAGCGACCAGATGCCCAGGATGGGCGAGTACTACGAGGTGCTCAGGAGGCTGAAGTCCGCCCTGGACCCCAGGGGGATAATGTCCCCCGGGATCCTGGGGCTGTGACGCCGCAACATCGCATTTTATCCGATACGCACGTTCTGCCCCAACTTGTAATATATTAATATAATTTCTAATATAATTTCATCAGTTTATTGTTGAATTGCGGCGCGCATGGTTCAGGATCACAGCTACGTCATGATCTTCGAGGGAATTTTAATAGCATAATTGAGGAAGATTGTAAGATGCGCGGAGCTATGATGCCTCCCACGGGTCGCCCGAATGGACGCCGTGGCGGAGCCCAGGAGGGCGCTGGGCGAGGACTTCGTGTCGCCGCTGACACGTATACCATGGCCGACCTGAGTAAGGACGGCTCCGTGGTCGACTCTTCCGAGGTGCTGGCGGCGGCCGGCCTCAAGCGGCCGAGGCGCCCGCTCGGGGGCGCGAGGGACAGCGGTCGATAGCTTCAGCCCAGCCACCGGCCTGCCAGTGCGCTCGGGGCGACGCCGAGCTCCCGGACCACACGCATCAGCTATGCCACGGTGGGCGGCGCCTCCCGCACGATCCAGCCGTCGGGGTCCTCAGCCCGTCGTCCACGATGGTCCTCCTGCGTCCCAGCTGTCCTCCATCGGCTAGGTCCGACTACATCTCGATGAAGCGCGTGGACCTCGATCCTGGGAGCCTCGCCGGGTTGCATCCTTCAAGGAGCACGTCCGCGCGAAGCCGCACGGGCTCTCGAGGTACGAGTCCGACCCTCGCGGCCGCAAGTCCCGCGCGCGATTTCTTGGGAATGGTGGGGCTGGCCGGATTCGAACCGGCGACCGCCGGCGCCCAAGGCCGGCAGCCTACCAGGCTAGCCCACAGCCCCCCGCCACGAACGCCGGATCGTCTTATATAAGACGTGGTGGAAAACCTCGCCATTCACGGCTGGAATGCCTTAAAGGGCGATGCCCCTATTCCTTCCGATGCCCGCCGTGGGGTTCCGCTTCAGGGCTTACGCGGGCCAGCAAACGTTGGGGGCGTTAAAGGCCCAGTTGAGGCTGGCCTGCGAGATCCACAATTCCCTGCGGCGGGCGGACATAGATCATTACCGCAGGAACGGGAGGGGAATGACCCTCACGGAGCTGAGACAACTGGCGCTGGACCTGAGGAAGCGGAACGAGGATTACCAACAACTCTATTCACAGGTGGCTCAGGGGATCGCCGACCGGTTCCACGGCGCCAGGCGGAGGTTCCGCGAGGGCTACTACAAGCGCGGATTCGTGAACCGCGATCTGACGCCGGCGCTCGAAGACCCTGTCGCCCGGCCCGCGGCTGGAGGGCCGACAGGGATTACAATGCGTCCCTCAACATATTGAGGAGGGCAGGGTGGGAGCCGCCCGCGGCGCCTGTGGAGCTCCGCCCCCTGCCCGCGGCCGCGGGCAATGTGGAGCCGTGAAGCAGGAAGCCCCGCCCTTCAGGGCGGGGGTTCCCGAGATCCTAATGGTCACACGCCCTTTGCGGGCGCTGCCCCATTGTCGACCGCCGAGGCCCTGGCGTCGACCGCCCACAGCCTGTCCCCGTCCACTATCAATGGGTTCACCTCGAACTCGGAGATCGCGGGGGAGCAGGCCGCGTCGCTGAGCGCGGATATCGCGCGCGCGAGCCTCCCGAGGTCCGCCTTGGGCATCCCCCTGTAGCCCTCCAGGAGGGGCCTCAGCCTGAGCTCCGAGAGCATCTCGCGCGCCTCGAGCTCGGTCACCGGGGCCACCCTGGTCGAGTGGTCCCCGATTATCTCCGTGATCACCCCGCCCAGGCCCACGTCGACCACGCATCCGAAGTCTGGATCCTTCACGAGCCCGACCCTGAGCTCGACGCCGCGGACCATCCTCTGCGCGTAGAGCCTGCCGGAGGCGGAGGCGGCTATCGGCGCCAGCCTGCGCACCGCGTCCTCCATGTCGCGCGCATCGCGTATCCCCACGATGACGGCGCCCGCCTCGGTCTTGTGCGTCAGCGAGGGCGCGTGGACCTTCAGGACCGCCGGGTAGAGGCCATCCGGCCAGTCGCCAGGCGACGCGATCCAGGACCAATCCGGGACATCGAATCCCAGCGATGCAAGCGCGCCCACTAGGTCCGGCCAGAGCCAGCCGCGGATCGCTGCTTCCAGCCCGCCGCGCGCGGCCCTCCCGACTGTCCACGTGCCGGGGTTGGAGCGGAGCCACCTGAGGGCGCGCAGGGCGCGGGCGGCCCTCTCGGGGCTCGGGTACGAAGGTAGCCCGAGGGAGTCGTAGAGGGCGCGGACGCGCCTGGAGAGCTCGGAGTCGCCGACCTCCACAACCACCGTGGGCTTCCTGGAGAGCCCGGATATCCGGCGCGGCAGGTCCTCGGTGATCCCCGGGGGATAGTGCGTGGGTATGAGCAGCACTCCCCCCACGGAGGGCTCCTCCATGAGGGCGCCGTAGGCCGCGACGAAATCGGCGTCGGAGGCGGAGCCGGTCACGTCGACCGGGTTCGCGATTGACGACAGCTGGGACAGGGCCCCGGAGGAGCGCAGCGACGAGAGGGCGGGCGAGGACGACAGATCGGGCACGGAGAGCCCCAGCGCGCTCAGGGCGTCGGTGGCCAGCACGCCGGCCCCACCGCTGTTGGTGAGCACCGCTATACTATCCCCTGGATCAGACCTCAGCAGCGAGGCGGCCTTCGCGGAGTCCAGCGCGTCCTCGAGGTCCGCCGCGACGTACGCGCCCGCCTGCCTGAGGGCCTCGCGGGCAACCCGCGCCGAGGACAGGAGGGAGGCGGTGTGGGAGCTGGTCGCCCTCCTGCCGGTGGGGGTGACCCCTCCCAGGAGCGCCACCGCGTCCTTCCCGCGGTCCCTGGCGAGCCTCACCGCGTCCATGAGCGCCCTGCCGTTGGGCGTCCTCTCGAGATACAGGAGTATCACCGAGGTGCGGGGGTCATCGGCGAAGTGCTCGACGCACTCGGCCGCGCCCACGTCCACGGCGTTGCCGAGCGATATGAGGGCCCTCAGGCCGGGGCCGGAGGACGTCAGCCAGTCGTAGAGCGAGGCGCTGAGTCCGCCGCTCTGCGCCACGAGCACGACGCCGCCGGGCCTGAGGTCCGGCAGGCTCTCGGCGCCCCCCTTCCTCCTCGGGAGGAATATCGCGAACATGCCGGTCGTGGAGTCCACGACGCCGAGGGTGTTGGGCCCGAGGACCCTCATCCCGCCGAGCTCCGGCATTATGTCCCTCAGGGACGGCCCGCCCACCTCCTCGAACCCTCCCGAGACCACTATGGCGGCGGAGTAGCCCAGCGAGGCGGCCCTCCTAAGGTAGTCCACGGAGAGCGATGGGGGCACGGCTATGATGGCCAGCTCCGCCCTGGGCAGGTCGGGCTCGCAGGGGACGCCGGCGCAGCTCCCGTACCTGGGATTGACCGCGTGCACCTCGGCCCTCAGCGCGCCGCGCGCCCTCATCTCCAGGAGGTTCTCGAGTATGACCGTGCCTATGTTGCCCCTGGGGGATGGGCCCACGACCGCGATCGACGAGGGATCCAGGAAGTGGTCGAGCGGGCGCCTCACGCCAATTCCCGGATTGCGCTCCCCTTTATCCTGTGGCCCATGGACCCGCCATGGCTGGGCGCGCCGCGCGCCCGCCCTCACCCTTATATCGCCCTCCCTGTCCACATGGTCCATGCCGGAGGGCGCCGCCGAGTACATCTTGAGGACGCTGCCCGGGGCCGCGGACGATGTGGACTCCAGGAACGCCCTGAGCGAGGACCTCCTGAGGGGGCTCGAGGGCGCCGGCGCCTTCAGGGCGCTGGGCCTGGGGGTCGAGGAGATCTACGGGCTCGTGAGGATGGCCTCCAAGTGGAGCCCAGCCGTCGCGCACGTCATAGCGACGTCCGCCTCCGTCTCCCTGGGGGTGGGGGTGGAGGGCGGCATCTACTCGCTGTGCGTGACGGAGCCCGGGGGCGGGTCCGACATCAGGGGGAACCTGAGGACGGTCGCCGAGGAGGTGGGGGGCGAGGCGAGGGTGACGGGCGAGAAGGCCTTCGCGAGCAATGGCATCTACGCGACCCACTTCCTGGTGCTGGCGAACGGGCCGCAGGGCCCCACGCTCTACATGGTGGGGAGGGGGCCCGGCGTCCGCGCCGAGCCGCTCGACCTCTACACGTTCAGGGGCTCGGGCGTCTCCAGGGTAGTGTTCGAGGGCGCCAGGGGTAGGAGGATCGGGGAGCCCGGGAGGGGGATCAGGGAGGCGCTGGAGGCGATAAACTACGAGCGGCTCGGCTACGGCTACATCGGGCTGGGGATCATGGAGGGGCTGATGGAGGAGGTGGGGCCCAGGCTCTCCAGGAGGATATTCGGGACGGAGCTGGGGGACTACCAGGGCGTGAGGTGGATGCTCGCGGAGCTGGAGGTGAGGGCGAGGCTCCTGGAGTCGCTGGTGGGCGCCGCGGCCTCCAGGGCGGCCAGGGAGGGGCGCGTCGACCCGCTGGACGCCGCGGTCGCGAAGGTCGCGGGGGCGGAGCTCGCCCAGAGGGCCGCGTGGATAGCGGTGCAGCTGATGGGCGGCTCCGGCTTCTCCAGGGGGACGAGGGTGGACAGGCTTGCGAGGGACTCCAGGATGCTGGACGTGGGCGCCG
Organism: Nitrososphaerota archaeon; assembly: GCA_009903775.1. Taxonomy (GTDB): domain Archaea; phylum Thermoproteota; class Nitrososphaeria; order Conexivisphaerales; family Conexivisphaeraceae; genus Conexivisphaera. Next base: position 4,809 of record WYEM01000054.1, read on the forward strand.
GCGCCAGGGAGGTGATCTACGATTACCTGGGGGAGCGCGCGGTCAGGCGCTACCGCGGGAGTGGAGCCCCGGGCGGGATTCGAACCCGCGATCCCCCGCTTACAAGGCGGGCGCATTGACCGGGCTATGCCACCGGGGCCCACCGACCTCGAACGCCGGGACGATAAAAGCGAATTGCGCGTGCGCGGGAATGCCGCGCGCCGTGGGACCTCCCGGGCACCGGGATGCGATCGGCTCGGCCGCGAGGGGCGACCCCATGGGGAGGTCGCGCTAGGCCCGGGCGTGGATCCTACGAGGCCACCCGCATCCCCCTCGGTACGCATCGGGGTCCCGGTCCCTGCCGCTCCGGACTCGAGCGCGGCACATCGCCCAATCCGATGACCGGGCGCCCGAGGAGTTGGGGCGGAGGGCCATGAGGACCACGCCCCTAATCGAAGCCGGACAGGGCTCGGTGTAGGCGGGAAATCCCCCGGCATAGGCATCATGTTGGCCGGGACGCGCGCGGCGGCCGCCCCTCAGCTAGGACCCTGATGAGCTCAGAGTCCGGCAGGCGCATCTCCTCACGCGCCCCCCAGTATGCCGCCCTGAGCACCGCCCTGAGGTGCTTGCAGGGGGCGGGGCGGCCGCGGGCGAGCCTGAACGAGAAGTCGGGGCAGGTGCACATAGGAGGGTCGAGCGACACCAGATACTCCAGCTCGTCGCCCGCGAGCCACAGGGAGTAGCCGCTCGGCTCGAACTCGAGCCTGGCTACGCGCACCGCCTCGGGCAACGCTCGCCGGATCGCGCCCTCCAATTTAACGGTTGGGCAGAGGGGCGCGGCGCAAACGAGGAAAATCCCTGAAAATGGAGCGGCGCGAGGTTCGAGCGACCCTCCCGCGCCCCGCCGGGACGCCGAGCGCCCGTCTCCCCGCCCGGGCGCGGGCCCCGAGCGGATCGGACAGGATCGGCCGAGCGCGTCGGTGGACGATCGGCGGCAACACCAGGATCGCTATGAGCATGTTCACGAGCACGATCGCGGAGAGCGCCAGGTAGAGCCTGTTCCTCTCGCCGGCGAACTGCACCACGAGGAGGAGGACCCTCACGATCGGCGTGGCTATGAGGACCATGATCCCCAGGAATATCAGCGAGACGCCATCCAGGGAGGCCAGGCCGGCGAGCACCTCCCGGATCCCCATCCTCCCCGAGTTGACCGGCGAGCTGGGGGACGCGAGCTGGGAGAGCGCGTATCCATCGCCCCCGCCGCGAGCGAACAGCATGGCGGAGCCGGCGGCCATCAGGGAGGCGCTCACCAGGACGCCGATTATCAGGCTGTAGCTTATAGCCCTCGAGACGTCCAATCACATCGCCCCCAGTCCCCTCAGCATCATCTCGATGCCCAGCGCCGCGAGTATGGCCATGAATATCAGCCTGAGCGTCCTGCCCCTCATCCTAACCAGCGCCCTCGTGCCCAGCATCGCCCCGGCGAGCACCCCCATGGCGGTCGGGGCGGCGAGGAACGGCTGTATGTATCCGTTGGCCCAGTAGATCCCGCTGCCGGTCGCCGCAGTGACCCCTATCATGAAGTTGCTCGTGGTGGTCGTCACCTTCATGGGCAGCATCATTGCGTCGTCCATGCCGAGGACCTTGAGGGCGCCCGACCCTATCCCCAGGAGCCCGGACACCATCCCGGCCGAGAACATCACGAGGAAGCCCAGCCACCACCTGACCCCGTAGTACTTCACGGTCTCCCCCCTGGCCTCATCATAGTACTCGCCGCGGAGCGAGAAGAGCCTCGTGCTCCAATCGGGCTCCCTCGTGGGCTCCCAGCGCCTCATGGAGAGCCTCCTGTACGTTGGGTAGAGCGAGAAGAGCAGGACCGCCCCGAACACCACGTAGAGGATGCGCGTGAGCCCCAGCCTGTAGATCTCCGTCGTCACGAGCGATCCAACGATCGAGCCCAGGGTGGTCGCTGTCTCGAGGGAGATCCCTATCCTGACGTTGGTGATTCCCTCCCTCACGTAGGCGGAGGCGGCGCCGCTGGAGGTCGCGATCGTGGATATCAGGGACGCGCCGACCGCGTATATGATCGGGATGCCCATGAACAGCGTGTAGATGGGCACCAGGACCGTTCCGCCGCCGAGGCCGGTGAGGGCCCCTATAAACCCGGCGGCCGCGCTCACGAGCAGCAGCTCCATGAACCTGAAAGCTATCGCGGCCTCCCCCAGCACTCCGTATCCCGGGGAGGGACGTTTATAAAAGAAGATTCATTGAGCGATCGCGCCTCGCTGGATGCAGGCCAGATAATAGATATACCTCCGACGGCACGCACCCCATCCCCTCTTGGAACCTGGGCCCGTTGTAGCACATGAAGAACATGTTCCTCAACGTGCCCAGCGATGCGATCTTCGACCTCCCCGCGTTTATATTGTTGAAAATTTCTTGGGAATGGTGGGGCTGGCCGGATTCGAACCGGCGACCGCCGGCGCCCGAGGCCGGCAGCCTACCAGGCTAGCCCACAGCCCCACTGGTGGGGCCGGAGGGATTCGAACCCCCGATCTTCGGGTTGC
>WYEM01000113.1 GCA_009903775.1 Nitrososphaerota archaeon
CCCAGCTCCACCCGAAGGCCGTCGAGTTGTAGTAGTAGACCCTCAGCACCTCCGACGCGAACGGCGAGTTGTCGGTCACGTTGATCGCGTACGTCCCGTTGGAGTACCTGGAGCACAGCACCGTGAGGCTCTCCGCGGACCTCAGCTGATCCTCCTGGACCGACTGCTGGAACTGGTTCACGTAGCTCTGCTGGGCGGTCAGGACGTTCGCGAACCCGACCGCGAGTATCATCAGGGCTATTATCACGAAGAGCGCCGCCACTATTGACGCCTGGGCGCGCCTCCTCACGGCCCCACCCCCACGACCGCCGACGCCCTCGCGCCGCTCGAGGTCAGCACTGACACTATGTAGGGCGAGTTGGCCTCCAGGTACCCGCGCGCCACCACGCGCACCTCGACGACCCCGTATGGCCGTATCTGGACGGAGCTGGATTGCACCCAGGAGGTCCCGCTGTACACGTAGAACTGGGGGTAGTACTCGTAGGACGTGGAGTTCGATATTATGACGCCGACCACCGTGACCGGCAGCTGGCCCTCGTCCGACACCATGAGGGTCACGTTCCCCGAGGACGCGCTGGCGACCGCGAACTCTATCACGGGGTGCTGGCGGAGGGCCGCCTGAGCCCTGTAGGCGCTCGATGCCAGGCCTCCCAGCGCGCCCGAGCTGTAGGAGCTGGCCCAGGACACGAGGATCACGCCCGCGCTCGCGGCAACCACTATGAGCAGGAGCGTCGCGATGACCTCGCTCACGGCCGCGCGGCGCACGTGTGAACAATTAACGACGGCCATATTTAAGCTGGAGGCGCAACCGATTTCCGGCGCCGCGGCGCACGGGGGGCGTGGAGACCCTGGAGGAGGTGGCGGCGGCGGTCAGGGCATGCCGCGCGTGCCCGCTCCACGAGCACCGCAGGAACGCTGTGCCGGGGGAGGGGACTGGGAGGAGCGGCGTCATGTTCGTCGGGGAGGCGCCCGGGAGGAACGAGGACGAGCAGGGGAGGCCCTTCGTCGGGGCGGCGGGGCAGCTCCTGACGGACCTGATGGCGAGGGTCCTCGGGCTCAGCAGGGAGGACGTCTTCATAACGAACGTCGTCAAGTGCAGGCCGCCCGGGAACAGGGAGCCGGAGCCCTGGGAGGTGGCCGCCTGCTGGAGGTACCTGGAGGCCCAGGTCAGGATCCTCAGGCCGAGGATAATCGTGGCCCTGGGCAGGCACGCGGCGACGGCGCTGCTCGCGGGGCCGGGCGCCGAGCCTATCAGCATAAGCGAGGTCAGGGGGAGGCCCAGGGCGGCGAGGATAGGGGGCCACGAGGTCACCGTGTTCCCGACGCTCCACCCGGCCGCCGCGCTCTACAACAGGCAGCAGGTGGGCGTCCTGGAGGAGGACTTCAGGAGGCTCTCCTCACTCATCCGGGGGCGCGGGACCCTGGACCAGTTCATGCGATGCAGCGGAAACGCTTAACTGGGGAGCCGCGGCCCTACGGCCGTGGTGCGCGTGGAGGACGCGCCCTATCCCAGGGTCCTGGGCATAAGGGAGGAGTTGAGGGAGAGGGGCAGGGCCGTCGTCGCGATGGACGTGGACCCCCGCGTCCACATGAACGCCATGGGGACGGTGCACGGGGGAGCAATAGCGAGCCTCGTGGACTCGGCCGCCGGGAGGGCGGTCGCCTCCCTGGTCGGCGAGGTGGCCCGCATGTCGACGATCGAGCTCAAGGTCAACTACCTGAGGCCCTCGGCCGGCGGGACCCTGAGGGCGGAGGGGCGCGTCGTCCACGCGGGGACCCGGATAGCGGTCGTCGAGGTCGACGTGAGCCAGGAGGGGTCGCTGATCGCCAAGGCGCTCGCCACGTACTACGTGGCCGGCGGGGCGGACCGGGACGGGCGACCGGCTCGTATCCACCCGCCGGGCCACGGCGGAGTCCCGCCCCTCGTGGGCCTGAAGTCCGCCGGATCGCTGTAGCGGCGCCTCCACTGGGCGTCCAGCTCCTCTATCCTGGCCCTGATGCGCGCGGCGCGCTCCCTGGCGAGCTCCAGGGCCCCGGGGTCCCTGGCCAGCATGACCACCCTGCTCCTCCGATCCACCTCGGCGACGCGGTACCCCGTGCGGGCCTCCAGCTCCGAGGCGAACGCCTCCATCTCCTCCAGCGACGGCATGGCATCGATGGGGAGCCTCCTGGTGCTCTCCCCGACCCACGTGTAGCCCTTCAGCTCGACGAACATCGGATCCCCCGAGCGCACGATCCGCGCGTAGCCGTCCGGGTCGACCATGTTGAGGCCCCTCACCAGGGTCAGCCTCATGATCGTGTTCGATCCCGCGCGCTCGAAGTCCCCCATCATGCTAACGCTCTCCATGACCCTCTCCCATGCCCCGGTGAACAGCGGGCGGGCGGCGCGCTCCATGACCTCCCGGGAGGGCCCGTAGACGCTCAGGTAGAGGTTGTGGGGAGGGACCGCCCTGAGCTCCCTGAGCCTGGCGGGCACGCTGCCGTTCGTCACCAGGAAGGCGGTGATGCCCCTGCGCCTGGCGGCGGCCACGAGCTCGCGGAGCCAGGGGTAGATCGTGGGCTCCCCCTCCAGGCTTATCGCCATGTGCCTCGGGAACATCGCCTCGAGGAGCCTGCCCCCGTCGGCCGACGGGTTGCCCTTGTAGCCTATCAGGAGGGCGCGCTGGGCGCGTATCGCGCCCTCGACGACCTCCTCCGGGCCGTCCCAGGACGCGGGGCCCCCGCGCGCGCCATGGGGCCTCCAGCAGAACTGGCACCTGAAGTTGCACAGGGGCGCGTTGGGCGTCATCTGAATGCAGCGGTGGCTCGACACGCCGTACCAGCGCTTGTAGCACATAGGCCCGCCGAGCAGGGCGCTCCTCGTCCACCTGCACACCTCCACGGCGGCGCTGCGCCCCACGCGCATGTAGCCCGGCCTGGCGGGCTCCAGCCGCGCGGGGCCGCCCCCTACTGGGGCCTGTGCGCGCAGCGCCTCGCCGGCGCTCACGCCGCGCCGATGGCGGGCGGCGGCTTATAACCGAGCTCCCCGCGCCCCGGGGCTCGGCCCCTGGATGGGCCGGCCTGGGGGCCCTGGGCCTCCCGCCCGGCGCTCGGGGAGGGGAAGCCGTCGGCCAGCGCCCTCTCGAGGAGCGCTGGGAGGTCCGATGGATCCCCGGAGGTGATTATGCGCGCCCGCAGGCCGGTGATCGCGGCCGACATCAGGACCCTCAGCGCGGCGTCCTCCACCTCCGGCGCTATCAGCAGTATGACGGGCAGCTCGGCGGAGGCGTCGAACGCCTTCGTGACGCTCCTCAGGACCCTCGGGGGATCGCCGCATATCACCAGGTCGACGAGGACCCTCGAGCCCCCGCCGTCCAGGCCCATGCAGAACTCGTGGAGGACGCCGGATTTGCCCGTGAGCCTGAAGCGCCAGGACACGGCGTAGCCCCTGGAGGAGGCCACCCCCTCCAGCCGCCCCAGGAGGCCCAGCAGCTCCCGGACCGCGGGGGCCGCCTCCTCCGACAGCGCGTAGCTGACCTCCTTCACGGGCTCGAGCTGCTCGGGGGACACCTCGCTGCCCGAATCCGCCCCGATCAGCGAGATGTTGGGGCGGGGGAAGGTCTGGTGGCAGCCGTTGCACTCGTACCAGAAGCCTATGGACCTCAGCGACGGCCCGTCGACGGGGGAGCCGCACCTGGGGCAGCGCAGAGATCCGTCCTTCGCCCTGAAGTCCGACAGCCTGCCCACGTAGCCGCAGCCGGTGTGCTCAACGAGCTCCTCCCTCTCCAGGTCCTGCGAGCCGCAGAAGGGGCAGCTGAGCTTCACGTAGAACCGGGTGTCGCCGGTCGAGCGCGCCACGGTGCCGTAGGAGGTCCCAGCCACCCTCACGACGCCGGAGAGCCGCGAGAGCGCTTCCTCGACCGCGCCGACTCCGGATCTCTCCGCTATCTGGCGCGCTGTGAGGGGGGACTTCGCCTTCAACAGCTCGGCGAGCACGGCCCTGATCCCCGGATCGCAGTAGGGCGCCAGGGACTCCCCCAGCCGCTGGACCTCGGCGCAGTCCAAGCTCCCCCTCGGCCGCGGATATGTGCGTCCCGTTAGAAATCCTTTGCCTGGGGGTTTAACTCCACGTAGGCACGAGCAGGTACGCATCAGCGTGCCTGTCGTACGCGTAGAGCTTGGGCTTCACGGCATCATACAGGCCCCTCGCGAGTTCATCGGCCCCACAAATTCATGGGGCTCCGGGGCGGCCCGGCGCGGTTCCACGGCGTCCCTCTACGCTTCGGGGAGCGGCGGGAGCTCCCCTCCCCACCCGTGTCTGGGCGAATGGCTCTTCAGCGCGATCCACAACCTCCTCACGCTTATGGCTTCTCATTCCTACTCTACTACGAACATCTATTAAAACCCATATGTGATGAAACTGTTTTAAACGGCGAGGGAATTTCACCGCCCGCTTCGGGAGGGCGATTGGGCCGTCGATCCACCGTCCCCTTTATCCCGGCCGCCGAGCCGCGCCTCCACTCGTCGCGCTCCAGCGCCGACCTCAGCGCCGCCCCGAGCGCCCTGAAGGCCGACTCCCAGGCGTGGTGGGGGTCCGTCCCCCTCACCAAGTCCACGTGTATCGTGGCCCTCATCCCCTGGGCCATCCCCTCTATCAGCGCCACCAGGAACTCCTCCTGCAGGTCCTCGACCTGCCCGAAGCGGACCCCCCTCTCGACCACCGCCAGGGCGCGGCCCTCGTAGGAGACGCGCGCCTGGGAGTACGCCTCGTCCAGCACTGCCTGCGCGAATCCGTGGCACCTGCAGCCCTGGGAGCCGATCCTCGCGTCCGCCATCTCCCTCAGGGCCGCGCCGAGCGTTATGCCCAGGTCCTCCGCCACCGTGTGCATGAGCCTCCTGCCCGCCTCCACGTGGGCGTCCACGTTCAGCCCCGAGTAGAAGGCCAGCACCTCCACCATGTGGTCGAGGAACGGCGATCCCGTGGATATGCGCCAGGGCCTCCTGGGCCCCTCCTCCACCGAGACGCGGACCACGGTCTCGGCGGTCCTCCTCTCAACGGACGCGGAGGAGGGGGACGACCCCAGGACCGAGATGCCGTGGCTCACGCGGCCGCTGGGGCCCGGGGCTATTTCTCCGTTTGGCCGAGCCTCTCCTCGACGGCCCTGGCGTGGCTCGGAAAGCCCTCGTGCCTGGCCATCGTGAGCACGACGGGGGCGAAGCCCCTGAGCCCCTCCGGGGTCGCGATCTCCACCGTGGGCTTCCTCAGGAACGCGTCGACGCTCAGGCCCGAGTAGAGGCGGGCGTAGCCGCCGGTCGGCAGCGTGGCGTTGGGCCCCAGGCCGTAGTTGCCCGCCGATATCGGCGTGCCCAGGCAGACCGTGCCGAAGTTCCTCAGCCTCCCCCTGTAGCGGGCGTAGATCTCCTCCGCGCGGTCGCTGTCTATCAGGAGGTGCTCGGCCGCGTACTCGTTGGCGAAGTCCACCGCCTCATCCATAGAGGACGCCACCAGGATGGCGCTGTACTTGCCGGCGTTCGCCAGCACGTAGGACCTCCTCGGCTCGGGCAGCTCCTCTATCGCGCGGTCGATCTCCTCGGCCACCCTGCGCGCGTAGTCCTCGGAGATCGTCACGAGGACAGCCGACGAGTCGGGGCCGTGCTCCGCCTCGTTCAGGACATCCCAGGCCACGATGCGCGGGTCCAGGGTCCCGTCCGCTATCACGAGCGCCTCGCTGGGGCCGGCGGGCAGGTCGACCCTCACCAGGTCCCTCACGAGCCTCTTCGCGGCGTAGGTCCAGGGGCCGCCGGGACCGGCCACCGCGTCGACGCGCCTGACCGTGCGGGTCCCCAGGGCGAAGGCGGCCACGGCGTGGGCCCCGCCCATTATGTAGAACTCGCGCGCGCCCGACATGTGCGCCGCCACGAGCGTCGCCGGCTCCATCCTCATCTCGTTTCCCCAGGGCGGCGACGCGACCGCTATCCTGGGCACTCCGGCGACGCTCGCGGGCACGGTGACCATCACCGAGACGGAGGGGTAGCTCGCCTTCCCGGCGGGCACGTAGAGCCCGGCGGAGTCCAGGGGGATCACCTCCATCCCCGCCACGAGCCCGGGCTCCACCTCGATCCTCAGCGGCCTAGGCATGAGCGCCTCGTGGAACTTCCTCACGTTGGCTATCATGCGCCTGATGGCGGACAGCACCCCGTCGTCCAGGCTCCTGTAGGCCCGCGAGATCTCCTCGGGCCCCACGACCATCTCCTCCGGCCTCACGCGGCGCCCCACCTGGGAGGAGAGGAACTCCGCTATGGCGTCGTCGCCCCTCTCCCTCACGTCTTCTATTATCCTGCGCACCTCCGGCTCTATTCCGGAGACGTCCAGCTCTGACCTCCTGAGGATCCTCTCCATCACCTCGCGGGGGGCGTCGCGGATCGAATAGATGGGGTACGAGGCCACGCCGCGGGGGCGTCGGGCGGGCCCTATTACCTTATGCCCGGGGGCGGCGCAGCGCGGGGCCGAGCACCGCCGCCAGAGCTGCGGCGGCCCCCAGCGCGTCGACGGAGCCCCAGAGGGCGATCGGGTCCCCCAGGAGGGCCGACATGGCGAGCCCCCCGTAGAGGGCCCCGACCGACCTCGAGAGCCCCGTCAGCATGCCGAAGGCGCCCAGGTAGGAGCCCCTCCTGGCGGGATCGGCGAGCGCGTTCGCTATGGCGGAGACGACCGGCGACGTCACGTCCTCGCCGACCGTGAGCACGGCCACGGAGAGCATCGCCCACGGGAGCCCCCCGCGCAGCGCCAGCATGAGGAACCCGGCCGCGTAGAGCGCGATGCCGGCGTGAAGCCACCTCAGGGCGTCCCCGCGCGAGGCCGCCGCTGCTATCGGGCGCTGGAGGGCGACGACCACGAGCCCGTTCACAGTGTAGAGCGATCCTATCTCGGCCGCGCTGAACCCGTGCACCGAGCTCTCGAAGACGGTGAGCGTGAGGCCGAACTGCGCTATGAAGGCGTAGAGGAGCACGAAGGGCGACATGCGCGCCAGGTAGACGCGGTCGGGGGCCCCGGGCCTCCCGGTGGGGCCGGCCGCCTCCACCGTCAGCGCGAAGAGCGCCGAGGCTGCGAGCGCTACGCCCGATACTATGAACGCGGTCCCGTAGCCCAGCGCGTCAGCCAGCAGCCCCCC
>WYEM01000082.1 GCA_009903775.1 Nitrososphaerota archaeon
CCCCGCGGCATACACTCGAAGATGAGGGAGAGCGTCAGCGGGCACATGCCGCTGGTGAGGGTCGGCTACAGGTCGCCCGTCGCCCTCAGGGGCCTTCATCCCTCAGGCTACGAGGACGTGCTTGTCCATAATGTGGGCGAGCTCGAGGGCCTGGATCCGCGCAGGCACGCGGTGAGGATCGCCTCAGCCGTGGGCGGGAGGAAGAGGGAGGAGATAATAAGGAGGGCCCGCGCCCTGGGGCTCAGGATATTGAACGCTTGAGGTGATGCGCGATGACCAACCTGTCCTTCCAGAGGAGGCTCGCGGCCAAGGTGCTGGGGGTCGGCAAGGGCAGGATACGCTTCAATCCGGAGAGGCTGGAGGATCTGGAGGACGCGATAACCAGGGAGGACATAAGGAGGCTGCACAGGCAGGGCGCCATAGAGGTAGTGAAGCCCGCCGGCACCTCCCGCGGCAGGGCCAGGGCGCGCAGCGGGAGGCGCGGGCCGGGTAGCAGGAAGGGGACCAGGGAGAGCGGGAAGCGCAGGTGGATGCGCCAGGTCAGGGCCCTCAGGAGGACGCTGAGGGAGCTGAGGGAGAGGGGCGAAGTGGACTCCAAGCTCTATAGGAGGCTCTACCTGCTGATCAAGGGCGGGGCGGTTCGCAGCAGGAGGCGCCTGCTCGAGATTGTGGAGGCTGAGAAGCGTGCCGCGGGGAGCTGAGTACACGCCCATATTCAGGCGCCGCAGGGAGGGCAAGACGAACTACCACCGCAGGAAGGTGGTAGTGGCCAGCAGGAGGCCATTCATAACGGTGTTCGTGTCGAACAGGAACATCAGCGCTCAGCTCCACGCGCCCAACAAGGCGGGCGACGTCGTCCTTGCCCAGGCGAACTCCAGGGAGCTCCTGGCTTACGGCTGGCTCGCCAGCAGGAAGTCGACCCCGGCGGCGTACCTGGTCGGATACCTGCTGGGCCTGAGGGCCGTCAAGGCGGGCGTCAGCGGGGCCGTCCTGTACACCGGCGTGAAGCCCTTCGTGCGCGGCTCCAGGATCGCCGCGGTGGTGGCGGGGGCCAGGGACGCGGGCCTCGAGGTGCCGGCCTCCGATGACGTGCTGCCCGACGCCTCGAGGCTGAGGGGCGAGCACGTGGCGGAATACGCGAGGTCGCTCAGGGACTCCGGCGCCTACGAGCAGCGCTTCTCCGGCTACGCGAGATCGGGATTCGATCCATCGGAGTATCCCAGGCTCGTGGAAGAGGTTAAAGCCAAACTGAGGGAGGCGGTCGCGGGTTGAGTTCCCCCAGCGACGAGCGCAGGTACGCCGGCGAGGGGTGGACGCCCAGGACGAAGGTCGGCCAGGCGGTCCTCGAGGGCAAGATAACTTCGCTCTCGGAGATCTTCGAGTCCGGCCTCAGGATCAAGGAGGCCGAGATCGTCAAGAGGCTCCTGCCCGAGCTCAAGCAGGAGGTCCTGGGCGTGAGGATAGTCCAGAGGCAGACCGAGTCCGGCGAGATAACGAGGTTCAGCGCGGTGGTGGCCGTGGGCGCCCCGGGCTGGTTCGGCCTGGGCCACGCCAAGGCCTACCAGATGAGGGACGCCGTGGACAAGGCCACGAAGGTCGCGATGCTCAACATAGTGCCGGTGCATCTGGGATGCGGCAGCTGGGAGTGCAGGTGCGGGCGGCCGCACTCGGTGCCCTACAAGCTCGTCGGGAAGGCCGGCAGCGTGAGGATAGAGATAATTCCCGGCCCCAGGGGCCTGGGGCTCGTCGCTGACGACACCGTGAAGCGGCTCCTCGCGCTGGCTGGCATCCAGGACGCCTGGACCCGCTCCTTCGGCATGACATCCACGCTGCTCTCGAAGGCTCAGGCCGTTTACAACGCGTTCCGCACGATGCACTCTGGCTCCGACATGCGGAGGTTCGAGGGCTGATGGCGGTCCTCTTGGTTCTCAGGGTCAGGGGGACCGTGAACGTCAGGCGCGAGGTGGAGGACACGCTTCGCCGCCTGAACCTCAGGAGGAAGCACAACGCCACGCTCGTGCCCGATACCCCGGAATACAGGGGCATGCTGCAGGTCGCTAAGGACTACGTGGCCTGGTGCCCCGCGGACAGGGGCCTCGTGCTGGACCTCCTGAGGAGGAGGGCTAGGACGCCTGGATGGAGGCCGCTCGACGAGGAGACGCTCAGGAGGCACGGCTTCTCGAGCTTCGAGGAGCTGGCCGACGCCCTGTTGGAGGGCAGGGTGAGGCTCGGCGAGCTCGACTGGATGAAGCCTTACTTCGCACTCCAGCCGCCCAGGGGCGGCTACAAGCGCTCGGTGAAGAGGCACGCGCAGGAGGGCGGGGTCCTCGGGCAGAACGAGAACCTGCCGGAGATAGTGTCCCGCATGATATAAAAATAATTATATATGATTAGCTGGAACGGGGAGGCCGGCCGGAATCGTGAGCGCCCGGCGCTCCAGCCGGGCGCTCCTGCCCCCTTTGGTTGGGCTGCAGCGCCGCGCGGCCGCGTGATGGGGGGACGGGCGCCCGGGAGAGAAACTCATTTATTAACTAGGTCGGCCGTAGCCAGCGCCAGCGATGCCCACCAGGCTCAGGAAGACCAGGTTCAAGAGGGGCACTCGCGTCGTAGGATGGGGCAGGGTGGGCCAGCACCGCAAGAGCGGCAGGACCGGCGGCAGGGGCGGCCTGAAGAGGCACAAGAGGAGCTGGATGCTGAAGTACGATCCTGAGCACTTCGGGTATCACGGGTTCTATAGGCATCCCAGCCCTAACTCGATCAGGCGCTGGATGAACGTGCGCGACCTAGACGAGCTATACGCTAGCTCGCCCGAACTATTCAACGATGAGGGAGGCGTGCGCGCGATAGACCTCTCATCGCTGGGCGTGGAGAAGCTCCTCGGCGGGGGCTCCGTTCGCGGAGCCTACAAGGTGATGGTGCAGCGCGCGACGGCCTCGGCAGTGGAAAAGATTAAGAGCGCGGGCGGCACGGTCGTACTGCTCCAGGCGGGCGCCGCAGGGGCTTGAGCTCGGGGCGCTTCTCCACGCTGCTCAGGATATCCCAGTACGTACCGGAGATCAGCAGCCCATCGCGCAAGCCCGCGCTGAAGATACGGCTTCTCTGGACCCTCCTGATACTGGTAATATACCTGTCGATGGGGTTCGTGCCGCTGTACCGGGTCACCGTGAGCGCGCAGGCGCTGCCCCTGTACCAGATAATCTTCGCGGCCCAGCAGGGGACCCTGACCTCGCTCGGCATAGGCCCCATAGTGACGGGGGGCCTGCTGGCCGAGATACTGATCGGGTCGGACCTCATCAGGCTCGACTTCTCCAAGCCGGAGGACAGATCGGCCTTCACCGCCATGGTCAAGGTGTTCACGCTGGCGTTCATAGTGGTGGAGTCCGTCGCCTACACGGTGGGCATGCTCGGCTTCTACTACCACGTCCCGGCCTCCGCGCTTCCGATCGATGCGCTGCAGCTGATACTGGCCGGGTTCGTCGTCTACATGCTCGACCAGGCAATACAGAAGGGATGGGGAGTGGGCAGCGGCGTGAGCCTATTCATACTGGCCAACGTGGCGCTCATAGTGATGGTCGATCTGTTCAACCCAGTCAAGGTTGCGGGGGAGTACTTCGGCCTGGTGCCCTTCCTGGTGCAGGCCGCGCTCTCCGGCGACGTATGGCGGGCGGTCGTGAGGGCCAACGGGTATCCATCGCTCGTGGGGCTCGGCGCAACTGTCGGGTTCGTGCTGCTCCTGATATACCTGGAAGGGATAAGGATAGAGGTGCCGGTGGCCTCCTCGCAGTACAGGGGGATAACCGGCACCTACCCCATAAAGCTGCTCTACGTGTCGAACGTGCCGGTCATACTGGTGGGGGCGCTCCTCGCCAACTTCCAGATATTAACGTCCTGGTGGGCCAGCTGGGCCAGGACGTCCGGCGCCTGGTACGCCGCCGCCCTCGCGCAGTACAACGCGCAGGGGCAGCTGGTGGGCGGCCTCCTATACTACCTCATCGGGCCCCAGGACCTGCAGCAGGCGATAGCCGACCCCCTGCTGACGGTGATATTCGTCGTGATCATGACGCTGCTGAGCACCGCGTTCGCGGTAGTGTGGGTCGAGATGAGCGGTATGAGCGCGGAGAAGGCCGCCGACAGCCTCGTGAAGGCCCAGGTGGCCATACCCGGCTTCAGGTCCACGAGGTCCACCGTCGGCATGGTGCTCGGCAGGTGGATACCCACCGTGACGCTGCTGGGGGGAGCGATAGTGGGCTTCATAGCCGGCGTGTCCCAGTTCCTCGGCGTCTTCGGGGGCGGCATAGGCCTCCTCCTGATGGTCGACATAGCCATCCAGTACTACCAGCAGTTGGTTCAGGAGGAGCTAGAGTTTATAATGCCTAGGCTCGCTGGGATCTTCGGTCGCCGATGAGGGCTGTCGTGGGCGGCATACCCGGGGTCGGGAAGAGCACCGTGCTGGATCTCCTGAGGGCGAGGCTCGGCCCGAGGCTCGAAGTGGTGAACTACGGCACGGTCATGATGGATGAGGCCCGGCTCAGGGGCGTGACGAACCGCGATGAGATGAGGAGGCTGCCCGCGCAGGTGCAGAGGGAGATACAGGCCTCCGCGGCCAAGAGGATAGCCTCAGCGCGGGCGGAGTACCTCATAGTGGACACGCACTTCTCGATAAGGACCCCCCAGGGCTACCTGCCGGGGATGCCCCTCCACGTCGTGTCCGCGATGTCGCCGGACGTCCTCGTGGTGATAGCGGCGTCGCCCGAGGAGATCTCTTACAGGAGGGCGGCGGACACCAGCAGGATAAGGGACGCCTCTCTGGAATCCGTGAGGGAGGAGCTCGAGATGGAGAAGCTGTTCGCCGTGGCCGCCTCCAACGAGAGCGGCGCGCCCCTATCAATAATCATGAACAGGCAGGGAGAGGCCGAGAAGGCGGCGGGCGAGCTGGCCTCCATCATGGGGGTACGATCCCGTTGACGCCCACGGCGCTCGACGTGCTGCGCGTGATGCCCTACTCGACGCTCTTCATCGCGCTGGTCGCGCTGGCCCTCAACCTGATAGCGAACGCCGTCACCAGGGCGACGATAGACATCGATCTATACAGGCGGATCCAGCGCGAGTACTCGGAGTACCAGAGGCAGCTCAGGGCCGCACTGAGGGAGGGCGACATGGAGAAGGTCGAGAAGATTAGGAAGCGCTACAGGCCAGTGGAGGAGCGCATGCTCACGCTTCAGCTCGACAGGATGAAGGTGAGCCTCTACTATCTCATACCATTTATAATATTATACTACATCCTGGCCTGGTTCATGGGCCCCACGCCGGTGGCCGTCTCGCCGTTCGAGTTCAACCTGTGGATAATATCGGCGACGAGCCCCTTGGGCCCGGGCTTCGCGATGAACATGGTGACCTGGTACATATTCACGTCGGTCGCGTTCAGCGTCGTGATCACGAGGATCTTCGGCCTCCAGGTGTAGGTGAGGGGAGATGGCGCGCGTCAGGAGCATAGTCCTGGCCGGGATGCCGGCCTCGGGGAAGACAACGGTGGCGCGCCTTGTGGCCTCCAGGCTCGGCCTGAAGTACGCCGCGGGCGGCGACATACTCAGGGAGATGGCGCGCGAGAGGGGCTACAGGCCGGAGGGCGACGATTGGTGGGACTCGGACGAGGGCAGGAGGTTCCTGATGGAGAGGAAGTCGGATCCCCGGTTCGATCTGGAGGTGGACCGCAGGCTGAGGGAGCTCGTGCTGTCGGGCGGCTACGCGGTGACCAGTTACGCCATGCCCTGGCTCTTGGGCCCTGAGGTCCTCAAAGTCTGGCTGGGCGCCTCCCCGGAGGTGCGCGCCGCCCGCATGTCCAAGAGGGATGGCGTGCCCCTCGAGGAGGCCAGGCGCGTGATAGCGTTCCGCGACGCGGAGAACGCGGAGCTTTACAGGAGGCTCTACGGCTACGAGCTCGCCCCAGATGCCCGCGTCTTCCACCTCATAATAAACACCGACACGATCCCCCCGGAGAGCGTGGCCGAGCTCATCGCGATATACGCCGCCGCCTTCTGGGCCCCGTCGCGGGGGGAAACCTTTTAGGAGCGCCCCCATCGCTCGGCCTCGTGTCAGCGCGGCCCGGTCCGCTGCCCAACGGCAAGCGCATCAGGGAATGGCTCCTCGAGTCCACGGTCGTCGTGGGCGAGGAGTCCGAGGGCGAGTACGGCAAGGAGCCCGAGGACAGGTCCATCAAGGAGCTCCTGGAGTACGGCCTGATACCCGTGGACAAGCCCGCCGGCCAGACGAGCCACCAGGTGACGGCATGGGTTAAGAGGCTGCTGGGCGTCGACAGGGCCGGGCACAGCGGGACTCTCGATCCCCTGGCGACGGGGCTGCTGCCCGTCGCCACCGGGAGGGCCACGAAGGTCCTGCAGGCCCTGCTGCTGGGGCCGAAGGAGTACTATGCCGTGATGAGGCTACACGACCCGGTGCCCGACGAGCAGCTGCGGGCGGTGGTGTCCGAGTTCACCGGCCAGATCTACCAGCGGCCCCCCGTCAGGTCACGCGTGAAGAGGGAGAGGAGGATCAGGACGGTGTACGAGCTGGAGATCGTGGAGAGGAAGGGCAACCTAGTGCTTTTGCGGTCGCTCGTGCAGGCGGGCACCTACATCAGGAAGCTCGTGTACGACATGGGCGAGGTGCTGGGCCCCGGAGCCACCATGGTCGAGCTCAGGAGGACCAGGGTCTGCGAGCTGAGGGAGGGGGACCACATCGTGAGGCTGCACGACCTGGCTTACGCCGTGAGGCTGTGGAGGGAGGGTGAGGAGGCCGAGCTGAGGAGGATCCTGCTCCCCATAGAGGCCGGGATGACCCACCTGAAGCCCGTCGTGGCCAAGGACACGGCGGTGGACGCGGTCGCCCATGGCTCCTACCTGGCGGCGCCGGGAGTCGCCAGGATGCACCCCGGGATCGTCAAGGGGGACATCGTGGCGCTCTTCACGCACAAGGGCGAGCTGGTGGCCCTGGCGTCGGCCGAGATGGGTTACGAGGAGGTCGAGGAGAGGGGGAGCGGCATAGCGCTGAGGCCCCTGAGGGTCGTTATGCAGCCCGGGGTCTACCCGCGCTCCTGGAAGGGCGGGCGGGGCGCGGCGGGGGAATCAGGGCACCC
>WYEM01000065.1 GCA_009903775.1 Nitrososphaerota archaeon
CCCAACGGACGGGCTCGTCTGGTCGTCGGTCCACACGAGGTTTATCGTGTAGTTGCCCGGCCCGTCCGGCCCGTTCACGAGGTAGATGCCTCCGTGCGAGTTTATATTATTAACAGCTAACTGCGCCGCCTTCAACACTTCTTCACCGGCGAATCCGTACGGTCCAGTCAAACAGGTCGCGACCCCGATGGTCACCTGCCCGACTATCGCGTGCGTCGGAGTGGGGATTGGAGCTGGGGTCGGCTTGGGCGGAGGGGGCCTGGTGGCGTAATACGCCGCTACCCCACCGACTACCACGACCACTATCACGACTGCAATTATAGCCCAAAGTGCTGTCTTGGAGATCGCGCTTCTTCCCATCTTCGTCTATCGGTGAGGACAGAGCATATAATAAAGATTATTGATAACAATTAGTAATATATTGATAGTATATGCGGAGATGCTATTACCTTAAGCCACAACCGCACGAGTGATAACGCGGGGCTGAGGCGTTCGACGACCCCTTTCCGGCCGGGGAGCGCGGGCTGAGGTCGAGGAGGGCGCTCGAGCGCGCGCTCAACTGGCTATCCGCATTCACAACCTCATTTTCTACAACAGGAACCTGAAGAGACCCCCGCTGGTGTGGAGGGAGGAGATGCCGCCCTGGCTGAACGGGCTGTGCCGATTCCTCGCCCGGATAGGAGGTGACTTAAGGTATGGAGAGCTCCCGCCGCATTGGCAAAGTATTTACAATATCTATTAGATAATGTTTAATTACCGTCACCAAGTAGAATGTATGACTTGTCGAGTGCTAACGCGCATGGCGGGAGACAGGATTCCAGCGGGTCCCCCGGCGTGATAAGGTTGACGGTCAACGGGAAGCGCTACGAATTCAAGGTCGGGGTCGATGTGATGCCGTTCACGGCGCTGAGGGAGCTCCTGAGGGATAGGTTGGGTCTAACGTCGTTGAAGGAGATGTGTGAGGGCGAGGGCGTGTGCGGCTCATGCACGGTCCTCGTGGACGGGAGACCCACGCTCTCCTGCCTGACGCTCGCCGTCGACTGCGACGGCAAGGAGATAGAGACCGTGGAGGGGCTGGCCGAGAGCGGACACCCCCTGCTGGAGGCGTTCTCCAGGAACTACGCCTATCAGTGCGGTTACTGTACCCCCGGCTTCATCATGTCGGCGAAGGCGTTGCTGGACAGGAACCCGGATCCCAGCTATGAAGATATCGTGAGGGGGCTCAGCGGGAACATCTGCAGGTGCGGTACCTACGCCGCAATTCTATCGGCCACGAGGGAGGCGGCCGATGCCCTGAAGGCCAGGAGAGGTGGAGGGGGCCTTTAAATGGAGGGCGCCGAGCATCGCAGGATAAAGAGGCCGCTCAGGGAGAACCCGTATCTCGTGTTCGAGCAGTGGCAGTTCCCCGAGGATCCCGAGTTCAAGGTGATAGGGAGATACGTGGAGCCGAAGGATGGACGCAAGATAACCGGCAGGGAGCTCTACATGAGGGACATAAAGCTGCCCGGCATGCTCTACGCCGGCTGGCTGACCTCCCCCTACGCGCACGCCCTCGTGAGGTCGGTGGACGCAGACGCCATCAGGTCCATGCCCGGCGTGCGCGATGTGCTGACGTGTAAGGATCCGGACCTGCACGTGGAGGGATCGCCGGAGGGCTTAGCCGCGGCCGGCGAGCTCGAGCCCCTGAACGTCAAGCGCCCCGAGATAGCGTTCGTCCTGCCGTGCGAGGCCGTGTTCGAGGGCCAGCCGGTCGGCGTGGCGGTGGCCGCCGATGACATGAGATCGCTTTACGATGCGATACTGGCCGCGCGCTCCAAGGTCAATTGGGAGGAGCTTCCATTCGTCGTTGATCGGGACGAGGCGCTGAGACCCGATGCGCCGGTCGCCCAGCTCTTCAGGGGGCAGGAGACGAACGCCGTGGATCCGAAGTCGGCGGGACTGCTGCCGTTCGTCCCGTGGGTGCCGTCGGGGGCCTCGCGGTGGGAGATGGGCAACCCCGACGAAGGCTTCAGGCAGGCCGATGGGATCGTCGAGTTCGAGGTCAAGGCGAACGTGAACATGTGGGGCGGAGGGGGGGTCGAGCCGTGGGCCGCAATTGCCTGGCTCCACGACGGCCACCTCGAGCTGTGGATCCGCAATCAGGTGCCGCGCAAGACCGGATTGTTCGAGGGCTTGGAATCGCCGCCGCCCAAGGGACTCACGATGGAGGTGGCCGCCGCCGTAGCGGGCGTGCCGCTGAGCCGCGTCAAGGTGCACATACCGTACTTCGGGACGAGCTACGGGGGCATGAACTGGAACGGTTATAGCGTAATACCGACGCTCCTGGCGATCCTGTTCAGCAGGAGGACCGGCAGGCCCGTGATGGTGCTGGCCGATTGGAGCAGCTGGAGCGGCATCATCGGGGAGGAGGAGGGCCGCTACAGGTTCAAGGTCGGCTTCAAGCGCGACGGGACTATCACGGCGGTCGAGGTGAGGTCCAACGTCACGTGGGGGATCGCCGGCCTCACGATGCCCGGCTCGTGGAAGATCGTGGAGTCCACATCGATAAAGAACTTCCGCGTTGAGGGCGTGTATCCCTACACGAATAAGCCACCGGCCGCGTGCTACAAGCATGGCACAACGGAGTGCCTGGTTCTCAACGAGGTGTTCAGCCGCGTCGCGGCGGCACTCGGGATGGATCCCACGGAGCTTGCGCTGAGGAATGACGGATCGATGGGGCTTCCCATGCATCCGGACCTGGACGAAATAAAGGCCGCGCAGGGATTTCCGGTGAGGGATAGCCTGAGGGAGGTGGTGGAGGCCGGCAAGAGGGCGATCGACTGGGATCATAAGTGGCACAGGCCCGGTGCCATGAGGCTGCCGAACGGCAACTACCACGGCATAGGGTTCGCGTGGTGTCCCGAGTGGCAGGTCGCCCCGTGGCATTCGGTCTCCCCGGATACCGCGTTCCAGGTAGGCCTGTCCCTCAACGAGGACGGCACCGCCGTCATCAGGGGGTTGCGCGCGCTCGTGGGCAACCACGAGCCCAGCACGTACGCGCAGATAGTGGCGGAGGAATCCGGTCTCCGCTATGAGGACATCGAGTTCGACCACGAATTTCAAGACGCGGTGCTCTCGCCGCCGAGCGGCAGCAACGGGCTCGTGTGGAACTCCGCGCTCATGAAGGAGTTGGGGATGAGGACTAGGCAGAAGCTGCTGGAGGTGGCCGGGGAGCACATGGGAAAGGAGCCCGGGGAACTCGACGTGAAGGACGGCGTCATCTACGAGAAGGCCAACCCGGGGAACTCGATCAGCGTCGGCAGCCTCGTGGCGAAGTACCGGGAGCACTTCGCGGGCGGCATATGGGCCACGGGGAGGAGCGCCCTCAAGGGGACATTGATACCTCCCAGCCCCATGGAAGCTCACAGCTGGGGCAGGCAGGCGGCGTTCGTGGAGGTCGAGGTGGATCCCGAGACGGGGAGGATAGAGGTGAAGAACGTCGTAATAGTGAACGACGTGGGAAGGGTTGTGAATCCCGGAAGCGTGGCGGGACAGCAGTACGGTGGGGTGTACATGGGCATATCCAGGGCGCTGGGGGAGGAGATAATATACGACCCGAACACGGGCGTCAAGCTCAACGACACGCTGGCGTGGTACTACGTGCCGACAATCGCCGACGTGTACCCGGTGCACGCCATCGCGGTGGAGACCGGGCTGGGCTACGGGGCGTACGGCATCATGGGGGTGGGCGAGGACCCAGCGGCGCTCACGCGCGCCGCGCTGAGGTCCGCCGTGCACAACGCGATCGGCAGGTGGGTGAACGAGGATCCGATGACCCCGGACAGGGTACTGAGGGCCCTGGGGAGGGCGTAGGTGATTCTGATGGGAAGACCCCTCAGGCGCTTTGAGCTGATCAACGCGGGCACCGTGGACGAAGCCGTGAGGGCGCTCTCGAAATATGACGGCCGCGCTTGGCCCTTCGCCGGCGGCACCGACGTGCTGCGCGTGCTCAGGTTCAGGCCGCTGCCGGAGGACCTGATGCCGGACGCGCTTGTGAACCTCAAGACAATATCGCCGAGCATGAGCTACATAAAGGAGGAGGACGGCGTCCTGAGGATAGGAGCGACCACGAGGCTGGCCGACATCTCCAGGGATCCGCTCGTGAGGAGCGGGTACCAGGCGCTCGCGGAGGCCGCGGAGGCCGTCGCCACACCCCAGATTAGGGAGATGGGCACGATAGCCGGGAACATATCGCAGCTGCCGCAGTGCCTGTACTTCAGGAAGCCCGATGATCGCTTCCACTGTGCGAGGAAGGGCGGCAGCGTCTGCTACGCGCAGTCGGGCGACTACCGGTACCACAGCATATTCGGTGCCGTGAACAACTGCATCATGCCGAACACGAGCGACATCGCGCCGGCGCTGGTGGCGCTGGGCGCCAGGATCGTGACGAACAAGAGGACGCTCGAGGCTGAGGGGTTCTGGGACGTGAGGGTGCCCGGGAACACCGTCCTGGATAGGGATGAGATTATCACGGAGATACAGGTGACGAGGCCTCCCCCCGGCGCTCGGAGCAAATTCCTCAAGTTCGCGGTCAGGAAGTCCATAGATTTCCCCCTGGTGAACGTGGCCGTCGTGCGCGGGGACGGGGTCGCCAGGGTCGCGCTTAACGCGGTCGCGCCTAAGCCGTACAGGGCGTACGCCGCGGAGGAGGTCCTGCTGGGCGGCGGGAGCGAGGAGGAAGCGGCTTCGGCGGCCCTGGACGGCGCTGTGCCGCTGCAGATGAATAGGTGGAAGATCTCCGTCGCTAGGACGCTGGTGAAGAGGGCCCTGCTGATGGCTAGCGGAAGGGGCGCCGAAGGAGGAGGGCCCTGAGGCTCGGGACGACGTCGGGGATCGGTATGCGGGCCGAGCACTGCGAAGTGCAGGCGCCGCAGTGCAAGTACGTGAACGCGGCCTCGAGCAACTCGGCCGCGTCCGGTCCTTTCGCGCCGTCATCATCCCCGAGGAATTCTGCTATCAGGCTCAGCCTGCTCCGGGGCCCGAGGAATTCCCTCCGCGTCACACGGTACATGGGGCACACGGCCTCGCAGGTCCTGCCGCCGCATTCCCGGCATCTCAGCGCCCAGAGCACGTCTCGTCCGCGCACTGTAGGTTCGCATAGAATATGGGGCATTCGACCGCTATATCCTTCGAAAGCCTGGATAGATCAGCCAGCCTGCTGGCCACCGCCAGCGCGAATCACTGGGACCTCGTCAGGGCGGTCGTCGGGGAGCGCAGGATCCCGGCCAGGCTCTCGAACATGGGCAAGATAGCCCGGGCGTACATCTCGATCAGGGTGCTCCCGTATGCCAGGGATCGCGCGAGGACGGCGGACGTCATAAGGAACATGGACGACTTCGATGCCATGTTCTGGCGCGGCGCCATAATGTCGCACGGCATGAGGGCGATATCCGCCTTCAGGACCCTCTACGACCTGTAGCTCTAGCGCCGCCTCACCCTGATGTAGAACTCGGGCTTCCCCTTCCCGGACGTGTTCGCGTAGTGGTTGAAGATCCCGCCGCATCTCCTGCACCTGTACCTCGTGACGTTGTAGAAGCGGAACCTCCAGGACTTCTGGACCTCCAGCTCCGAGCTCCCGCAGTACGGGCAGGCCGGCACGAATAACGTAGGATGCGCTCGCGTAAAAATGTAGCGCGACGAAGGTGGTCGCCTCACGACCCCGCGCGCCAATTCACCCTAATATCTCCGCGTCCCCCGGCGTCTTAAATGGGGTTCCTGTACGACAGGGCGTGAAGGGGGAACTGGAACCTGTAACGCCCGGGCCGGGGGCGCGCGCCCCCGGCCCGGCCCTGGACCTCGGCGCGCGCAGGATAGCGAGGCAGGGCGAGCGCTCCGCCGGGGGCCGCCCCCGCTACCTGGTGACTCTGCCGAAGCGCCTCAACGCCCTCTGGGAGCTGCTCTGGGAGGAGCGCCGCGCACTTCGCGCTGGAGGTCCTGGACCCGACCCCCTGCCGCCGCCGCGCCCCGGCGCGCTCCCGATAGTGCTGGGGCCCACGATCGACCTCGGGGTGCGCCGCGTCTCGCGGCACGGAGCGCGCTCCTCACGCGGCGCGCCGCGCTTCGCGCTCACGCTGCCGCTGGCCCTGAACCACGCCTGGGGCGAGATTTGGAGGGCCCGCGCCCGCGTGCGCGTCGTGGTGGAGGTGGTGCGAGGCGGGAATTGATGCAGTCGCTACCACGCGGCAACATGTAATATTAGTGCAAGTATGAACATGTCGCGAGGTCCAGGGCGTGAGCTGGCCGGTCGCGAATCCGGAGAAAGGTGGGGAGGAGGGTGCGGCGCCGGGACCTCGCCAGTCCGAGGAGTCGTCGTCCGAGTCCTCGTCCTCATCCTCGGCCTCCAGCTCCCATTCGAGCCTCCACTGGTCGTCATAGTATTCCCACATGCCGTAGCCGGTGCGCGGGTAGTCCGCGATAGTGGCATCCTCCAGCTCCTGCTTCTCGCGCTCCCTCTCGGGGTCGCGGTACTTTCTCATCGATATTCAACACGCGCAGTGCTTTATAAAGTAAGCGCTCTTATATTTTATATTTACACTGCTATTACGTCACTGGATCGGTACTGGCCGGGCGCCGCGAGGGGGCCTGTAGGATGCCAGGAAGCCCAGGCTCTAAGCGCACGATGGTATACTGATGAGTGTCTGTGCGCGCCTAGAATCCGACTTCATGTCACGCTATCTGCTTCAGATGATTGGGAACGCGATCAATGCCCTCAATTCCTCAACCTCCATCAATGTCGAGAAGCCCGTCCCGGGGAGGGGGCGCGCCGACCTCACAGTGGAGAGGGCCGGCCGGGGCGCCCTCGCGGTCGGCCGCGGGCTGCAGGAACGGCTCAAGCGCGCGCCGCAGCTCGGGCCGCACGTCCTCGAAGCGCGGGTCGGTGAGTAGGCGCCTCAAACTCAGGGGCCGCAGCCCGGACCGCGCGGCGCTCCTCACGTAGTGCCGGATCCTGGTGCGTGAGAGGTCCGTGCGGGCCAGCTCCGCGCTGCGCCGCGCCCACTCCCAGATCCGCTCGACCGCCTGGTCCTCCGGGAGGCCCAGCACGTTCACCAGGTATGGGGCGAGCACGAG
>WYEM01000056.1 GCA_009903775.1 Nitrososphaerota archaeon
TGGGTCAGGTGGTGGGAGGTCGAGGTCCCCGTGCTGACCCCCTACGTGCTGGTGCGCGACGTCGGCGTGACGTCAGCCTTCTAGCGTTTCCTCCGGATACCTCGAAGAGCACCTTCATCCAGCGAGGCTCTTCAGCGAAGTCAACTACGAGAGGGGAGGTGGATTTCGGGGAGGGACGCCAACGGGGTGGCGCCCGTGGAGGCGGCGTGATCCCCGGGATCTCGGGAACCTGCCCCTCGGGGCGGGAGGGGGCCAGACCGTGGGGCGCGCGGCATCAAGCGCTCCCGCGCGTCGCTAACGCGAGCTTATTCCGCTTTAGACGAAAATTTGTTCGCCCAAACATAAACTTATATCCTGGTGCGGCCGCGTACCCCCAATGCGCGAGTACGACAGGTACAGTTGGTACCTGGAGCAGTTCGGGCCCGAGGGCTACGAGGCCTACGAGGAGCACGGCCAGGGGGATTAGCAGGGCTCCCCGAGCGCGGCCTCGACCGCCATCTCCGCGGCCCTGCCGACGACGTCCGCGCACCTCTCCACGTCGCCCGAGGAGTGGAGCTCCTCCACCTCCCGGGGGTCCCTCAGGTCGTAGGACCTCCCCAGCAGCCTCCTCTGGATGTCCCTGCAGCTCAGGGACCCGAACTCGGAGCGGAACTCATTCACCATCCGCGATCCCAGTTCCAGGATCGGGCCCTCCGTCTCCGGGGTCGCGCGCACGAGGCCGCGCCTCCCGCGCACGTATCCGAGGACCATGAGCGCCCCTATGAGCGCACCGCACGTCTCACCGGTGCCCGCGAGCCCCCCGACCATTGTCATGGAGGCGCGGAGCGCGCCCTCGTCCTCGATGCCGAGGGCCCTGAACGCGCCCAGGAGCGCCATGGGGCCGCACCCGAAGTACTTGAGCTCCAGCTCCCTCGCCAGCTCGTGCGCCCTGCGCGGGGCATCGCACCCCGCGGATCCGCTCCCGGCCCGGCTCAACGCGCGCGGTGGAGGGCTGAGCGTATTTAAGCCGTGGCATGGGATCGAGGCGCTCGGGGGATGTCGCGCCTCCGCAGTTCGGCCTGCGGAATACCTCTCACGCATTCCCATGCGGGGGTAAAGCGCGCCCATAACCGGGAAGCTCACCCGTAACCGTGCCTAATCCAAGCGAGGGCGGTTTGTCGCCCTGCTTTCAATTCAGGATCGGCTATCCGAGGGACCCGCGCTCCCTCGCGGCCTCCAGCAGGTGCCCGCGCGCCTCCTCGTCGCGCTCCTTACCCAGCGAGAGCGCGAACAGCCTCACGAGCAGGGAGTGCCTCCTGGACTCCGCGTCCCTCGGCCCGGCCCCTATCCCCAGCGTCCCCTCGAGGTATTCTAGGTCCTCCCGCACGAGCCTCGGGAGCTCCGCGTCCAGCCCCAGGGTCTCGGCCGCCAGCCCGAGCGCCTCGCCGTCGTAGTGCGCGGCCGCCCAAGACAGGTCCTCCCTCATGCGGCGATAGGCCCCGCCCAGGAGATCCATGTCCTCCTCCCTGAGCGAGGAGAGGCAGGAGATCCCCAGGAGCTCCGGGGGAGGCCCATCGAGTAGAGCGCCCCCGTGAACGCGATCGCGCGCGGCAGCTCCAGCTCGCCGGAGGACCGGGCGTAGGCGAAGGCGCCCGCGTGCGGCTTCCTGGCCCTCCTCTTGGGCAGCATGTCGGCCACGCGGTTCACGGCGCGGGCCAACGGCCTCACCCTCTCGAGGTACGCGCGCTCGCACCTCGCGGCGATGGACACGAGCGCTGCCTCCTCCCAATCTTCGAGGAGCTCCGGCGGCGCCGGCCTGCTGGAGTTGATCGCCGAGATGGCGCCCTCCACCTCCCAGCTGGGGAAGTCGTAGCGGAAGGCGGATTGCAGCGTGAATGTGTGGACGCCCCTGTACTCGTCCAGCACTCTCGCGTAGCTGCTGGGGCGCAGCCCTCCCCTGAAGGGAAGCGAGCCCACGCCCAGTATGGGGAAAACCGGCAGGTCGTGGCGGTCGAAGAGCTTATAGAGCCTGCTGAGCGCGACCTTCACCGCCAGGACGGCCGCCAGCATGCCGTGGCCCATCGCCGGATCCGACCTGGCCAGGAACACCCTGGCGTGGGGCGGCCTCACGGCGCTGTAGTACTCCTCGAGGATCCCCGCGGCCCCCACTAGGGACTCGAAGTCCTCGAGGAGCGGTATTAGATCTATCGAGCGGGGGCGGAAGTCGCCGACCAGGTCCCGCGCCCTCCTGCCCTCCAGGAGCTCTAGGTCCCCCCTGGCGGCGATGGCCCTCTCGTAGTAGAGCCTTATCTCCATGAGCTCGCGGCTGCTCCTCGTGAAGGGCAGTATCACCTCGAAGATGGGCGTCGAGTCGTGCCCGTAGAAGGCGCTGGCGACGTCGGCGGAGAGCGGTATGCTCTCCAGGACCTCCGAGAGCACCTTCCGGTCGGCGCCCTCGAGCCACGGGTTCGGCAGCCTGTAGGTCAGCAGCACGTCCCTCCCGAGCTCGTGCTCGCGGAAGAACCACGCGTAGCGGGTCAGCAGCTTCCTGACGACGTGCATGTCGACGTCCTTGCCCTCCGCGTCCCACATAACCTCCTGTATCCCCATCGAGTAGCTCAGGTAGGCCTCCTCCACCTCGACCTCCCCCGCTATCACCTCGCCGCCCGCCCACTCCGGGACCCTAGCGTTGTCGGGGTGCTGGGTCGCCATCGTCCTCGGTATCAGGTGCACGCCAGAGGGGGAGCGCACACGTGGCAATAAGCGCAACCCCGCCGAAGCCCCCTTAAAGGGGGAGGCCCCAGCGAGGCCGTGCTCCGGCGGCGGATCTGGCGCCCCCCGCCGGACTCCTGGTCGTATCCCCGCGTCTCGCGGGCGCTGGGCTGGTACATAGCGGTGGCGGAGGGCAGCGCGCCCGCGAAGTTCATGATAGCGCGGGGCATCCCCGCGGTAGGGCGCCTCCGTCAGGTAGGCGAGGGCCGCCGCGGTGGCGGATCCCACGAGGAGGGATCCCAGGTAGTCCACGCTCACGCCGCGCGCCGGGGCGGAGGGGGGCAGCGTGGCCGCGGCCGCCGCCAGCACCTCGAATGCTAGGGAGATGTGGAGGAACAGGGGTGGTTCGGTTCATTCTGTGAGGCATGGCCAAGAACGCTTTATCAGAACCGTGGAGCGCAAAATTGCCATCGGGACGCATCGCTGGCCGTGCTGAGGGAGGCCAGGGAGACGGCCCCTAGAACGGCATCTTATAGATTTCATCGGAAATTTATTATATATGATTCTATCAGCGGGGCTCAGCGGCGCGGCACTCAGTAAACACTTATACTGGGTGAACACTCATCGGGGTACGTTATGTCGTATATGGTGATAGGGGGCACGGGGTTCATAGGCTCCCACCTCGTCAGGACCCTCGTGGACAGGGGGTACGAGGTAGTCACCTTCAGCCCCTCTGGCAACACATCGAGGCTGGGGGACGTCGCGGGCCGCGTCAGGGTGGAGAGGGGGTCCATAGCGGAGCTCCCCGACGTCCTCCACGCCATCAGGGGGCACTCGGTGAGGAGGATAGCCTACCTCGCGGCGGAGTCCCCTCCCTCCTGGACCCCTATGAACGCAACTAAAACCATGATCATGGGATTCCTGAACGTCCTGGAGGCATCCAGGATAATGGACGTGGAGAGGCTCGTCTGGGCCAGCTCCTACTCGCAGATAGGGCCCCCCGAGCTCTACTGCAAGAGGGTGGACGAGGACTCGCCCGTGAGGCCCATGGATCCTCACGGCGTCAGCTACTGCGCGAACGAGCTCGCGGCCGACTTCTACGGCGAGAACTACGGGCTGGACGTCCTCGGCATGAGGCTGGGGCTGGTGTTCGGCCCCGGGAGGGACCGCAGGAGCTTCATGGACGTGCTGGTGGACCTCTTCGAGGGGGCAGCCTCCGGGAAGCCGGTCAGGGTCCCGGGCGGGGACAGCGTCTGGACCCTCCAGTATGTCAAGGAGTCGGCGAACGCAATGGCCTTCGGGCTCGAGGTCAAGGGCCACTCCCGGAGGGTCTACAACACGTGCGACGAGGCGCTGAGCCTCCGCCAGCTCGCCGAGATGGTGATGGAGCTCGTCCCGGGCGCGAGGATAGAGGTGGAGCCGGGCGGCAGGACTGTGAGGGCCCCGGTCGACGCGAGCAGGATTCGCGAGGAGCTGGGCTACAGGCCCAGGTACACGGTCAGGGATGGGGTCCTCGATTACCTGAGGGAGTTGGGCGCCCCGATGCGGGGTGGTCACCGAGTTGGACCCCGGATCCATCGCCGGCGCCCTCGCCTCGATAGTGGGCGAGGGCAACGTGGTGGTTGGGGAGGAGGAGCTGAGGCGCTACGCCAGGGACGCGAGCCCCTTCGTCGGCCACGCGCCCATGGCGGCCGTGAGGCCGGGGGGCGCCGAGGAGGTCCAGTCCATAGTCAGGTGGGCGAACTCGACCGGGATCCCCCTCTACGTCAGGAGCTGCGGCACGAGCCTCTGGGGGGCGGTCCCGATGCGCCCGGACTCCGTCGTGGTGGACATGAGGAGGATGAACAGGATAATAGAGGTGGACGAGGAGTCCCTGAGCGTCAGGGTGGAGCCGGGGGTGACCTTCAGGGAGCTAGAGGTGGAGCTCGCCAAGCGCGGCCTCTCGATACTGGTCGAGCCGGAGAACTGGCACGGATGCGTCGGTGGGAACTTCTCCAGCCACGGGAGCGGGTGGGGCACGGGGCCGAACGTCGCCAACCAGGCCGACGCGGTCCTGGGCCTCAGGGTGGTGCTCCCCGATGGGAAGCTGCTGACCACGGGGTCCATGGCGAGCCCCTGGTCGAATCATCAGTTCTACCGCTATTCCCTGGCGAGCGACCTCACGGGGCTCTTCGCGGGATCCGAGGGCACCCTGGGTATAATAGTCGAGCTGGCGCTCAAGGTGGAGGAGGCCCCCAGGGGCATAGGGCTGGCGGTCTACACGTTCAGGGACCTGGGGGAGGCGGCGCGCGCCCTCTACAGGATCAGGAGGGCCAGGATATCCACAATCTACGCCTACCTGGCCGCCGGCTGGACCCTCGACATACTCTATCCGGACGGGGCCCCCTGGGACCACAGGCTCAGGGTGATAGTCGCATCGCCCACCCAGGAGCAGGCGGACATCGAGATGAGGAGGCTGAGGGAGGCCGTCGGGCCGGGCGGTGAGTACCAGGGGCCGGCGGAGGCGGAGACGCTGCTGAGGGAGAAGGACTCGTGGGTGAGGGAGTTCGCCTACAGGGCCGGGATGCGCGCCGCGCTCATAGTCCACGTCCCCCTGGGGTCCCTGGGCCGCTACCTCGAGTCCTTCAGGTCCCTCGCCTCCCACGTGAGCGACAGGTACGGCCTCAGGATGGGCCTCGGGGGGTTCCTCACGGACAGGAGCTTCGTCTCGGTGCTCGCGATATACTTCGATCCCAGGAGCGAGGAGTCGCGCTCGAGGGCCATAGCGGCGTGGAACGACGTGAAGGTGAGGGCGCTCGAGTCGGGCGCCGTGCCATATCGCATAGGGGGGATCTGGGGCGACCAGATGCCCAGGATGGGCGAGTACTACGAGGTGCTCAGGAGGCTGAAGTCCGCCCTGGACCCCAGGGGGATAATGTCCCCCGGGATCCTGGGGCTGTGACGCCCACCTAGCAGCCATTCCGGCGCCCCGGGGCCTCCGCGGGAGTAGGGTTATCTGACCAACACCGAAAACCTCGCCATTCATGGCGGGGATGGTGGAATTGCTTAAAGGGCGATGCCCACATGTCTTCCCGATGCCCGCCGTGGGGTTCCGCTTCAGGGCGTACACCGACCAGCAAACGTTGGGGGCGTTAAGGGCCCAGTTGAGGCTGGCCTGCGAGATCTACAACACCCTGCGGCGGGCGGACACTGATTTCTACCATAGGAACGGGAGGGGCCTGACCCTCACGGAGCTGAGACAACTGGCGCTGGACCTGAGGAAGCGGAACGAGGGCTATCAACAGCTCTACTCCCAGGTGGTGCAGGAGATCGCCGACCGGTTTTACAATGCCAGGCGGAGGTTCCTCGAGGGCTTGGCTAGGTTCCCCAGGGAGAAGAAACCCCACAAGTACTACTCGTTGACGTACCCGCAGAAAGGCTGGAGGATACTCGGCGTCAGGGATATCAGGGCGGGGGGCAGGAACAGGAAGAAACTCATCACATTGAGGCTGTCCCACCTCGGCACCCTCAGGGTCATCGCCCACAGGGACTTCCCGATGGACAGGGTGAGGAGGGTGGCGGTGAAGCTCGCCGGGTCAGGGAGGTTATACGTATCCTTCTTCGTCGAGGGTTATGAATTTCCGCGGCTCCCCGGGACGGGCGGGGCGGTCGCCATCGACGTCGGGGTGGAGAAGTTGCTCGTGACCTCCGATGGTGAATACTTCCCCAACCTGAGGCCCTACAGGAAGGCCCTCGGGAGGCTGAGGAGGCTTCAGAGGGAGCTCTCCAGGAAGAGGTTCCCCTCCCGCAACTGGCTCAAGACTAAAGTGAGGCTGGCCAGGGCGCACGAGCACCTGGCGAACCTGAGGAGGGATATGTACATGAAGCTGGGTAGGTACTTCGCTGAGCGCTACGACGTGGTGGCCATGGAGGACATCGATGTGAGGCGGCTGATCGGTAAGTCGAGCAGGGCTCTCAGGAGGAGCCTCCAGGACGCCGCCCTCGGCACGATGCGCTCGATAATAGGGTATCAGGTCGGGAAGTACGGGAAGGCATTCCTCCTCGTCGACCCGAGGGACTCCTCGAGGGCGTGCGCGAGGTGCGGATTCGTGAACCGCGATCTTACGCTGGGCGACAGGGCCTTCGAGCGCCCGGCCTGCGGCTGGAGGGCCGACAGGGACTACAACGCGTCCCTCAACGTGCTGAGGAGGGCAGGGTGGGAGCCACCCGCAGCGCCTGTGGAGCCCCGCCCTCTGCCCGCGGCCCTCGGCTACGGGCAAGGTGGGGTCGTGAAGCAGGAAGCCTCCCCTTCAGGGCGGGGTAGCTCACTTTGTGCGCTGGCGATCGCGCCCCGGGGATATCGAAGATGGACGTCGTGGCGGAGCTCAGGAGGGCGCTGGGCGCTGGGCGCGTGCTGACGGCCAAGGAGGACCTGATCCCATACTCCAGGGACGCCTCCTACTTCGAGGGCCCCCTCCCGCTCGCCGTCGCCATCCCCGGGACCGCGGAGGAGGCGGCGGAGGTGCTGAGGATAGCCGATGAGGCCGGGATCCCCGTGGTCCCGCGCGGCGGGGGCACTTCGGTCACGGGGTCCTCGATCCCCGTGGAGGGCGGAATCGTGCTCAGCACCCGCGGGCTGGGGGGCGTCAGGGATGTGAGGCCGGAGGACGGCTACGCGATCGCGGGCGCGGGCACGCCGCTCGGCGAGCTCGACGAGCTCCTCTCCCGCCTGGGCTTCATGTACCCGCCGGACCCCTCCAGCTCCTCCGCCGCCACCGTCGGTGGGTCCATAGCGACCAACGCCGGGGGCCTCAGGGGGGTGTCCTACGGGAACACCCGGTGCTGGGTTATGGGGCTGAGGGTGGCCCTCCCGGGCGGCAGGCTGCTGTGGGTCGGCGGGAGGGCGCTCAAGAGGTCCGCCGGATACGACCTGGTGTCGCTGTTCGTGGGCAGCGAGGGCACGCTGGGCGTGATCACGGAGGCGATCCTGAGGATCGCCCCCAGGCCCGAGGCGGTAGGTAGGGCGGTCGCTTACTACGGCGGGATGGAGGCGGCGGCCTCCGCGGTGGCCGAGCTCAAGAGGAGGGGGCTCCCCCTGTTGACCGCCGAGTTCGTCGACGGGCCCTCGCTCAGGGCGATCGAGGAGTCCTTCGGGATCCGGGCGCCGGAGGGCGCCGAGTACATGCTCATGGTGGACGTGGCGTCGACGCGCGAGTCGCTTCGCAGGCACCTCGATGAGGTCGGGGCGGTGCTGTCGGGGTCGTCCCTGTCGGTCGAGCTCACCGCCGATCCCGCGCGCATCGATGAGCTCACGCGCGCGAGGAGGGGGCTCTATCCGGCCCTCCTGGGCAGGAGGGCGCCGGGGCAGCTCGTGATCAGCATGGACGTGGCCGTGCCGCCTTCCGAGCTCGCCGCGGCCATGGAGGAGGTGAGGTCGGCCTCGCGGTCCGCGGGGTTCGAGGTTATAATCGCGGGCCACGTGGGCGACGGGAACTTCCACCCCACGATATACGTGTACCCGAGCGCGATGGACCGCGCCAGGGACCTGATACTGGAGGTCGGCAGGATAGCGCTCAGGCACGGCGGCAGCGTATCGGCCGAGCACGGGATAGGGCTGGAGAAGAGGGAGCTCCTGGCCGAGGAGGCGGGCGCGTGGCTCGAGGCCATGAGGTCGATAAAGGCGATATTCGATCCGAATGGCATAATGAACAGGGGGAAGGTGCTCTGAGCTCAGGACCGGACGTCCTGGGGCGCCTGGCGTCCGCTGCCTCCAGGTGCGCGCTCTGCGGCTTCTGCCAGGCCGTCTGCCCCACCATTGAGGCGACCGGCCACAGGGAGTCGCACGGCCCCAGGGGGAGGGTCCTGATAGCGGGCGCGCTCGCTAGGGGTGAGGCCTCATCCCCCGATCCGTTCTACACGTGCCTCGGGTGCAGGGCGTGCTACTACGCGTGCCCGGCGGGCATAGATGCCTGGGAGGTGAGCAGGGATGCCAGGCGCCTCTGGGCCGGGACGCCCCGCGAGGATCCTCTGGCGTCCGCGATTTCCTCAGCGATACTGGAGCTCGAGGACCCCCTGGGCCTCACGCGGGACGATGTCTCAGGGTGGGCCGAGGGGTTGGGGATCCCCAGGCCGTCCCCCGGGGACGGGCTCCCCCTCCTCATCACCGGCCACATGTACCAGATAATGCCGTACGTGGTGGGGCTATCCGGGATCCGGGATCGCCTGGGCGAGGGCCCCCTGAGGGCGCTCGCCCGCGTCGCATCGAGGGCTCCGCGGATCCTGCGCCTGGCGCGCCCGTTCGCCGATGGTCGCTCGGTCGCGCTCTACCGGGGCTACCTGAGGAACATCGCGTCGCTCCTCCGCGCGGCCGGGGTGGAGTTCGCGTACGACCCGCTGGAGCCATATCCCGGCACGCTCCTGTACGAGCTGGGTCACGACGCCGAGTTCGCCCGCTATGCCCGCGCGTTCGCGGACTATCTGAGGGGGCTGGGGGCCTCCCGCGTCATAACCGTGGACCCCCACACGCGCGACCTGCTGGCGGAGGTATACCCCAGGTACGTCGAGGGATTCGGTGTGGAGGTCCTCCACTACGCGGATCTCCTAGGAGGGCTGGAGCTGAGGGACCTCGGGATATCCGTGGCGTACCACGAGCCCTGCCACTTCGCGGTGAGGGACGAGCCGCTCGCGGCGGTGGGCTCCCTGTTGGGCCGCGCGGCGGAGGTCAGGTACGCGCGCCGCAGCGGCAGGAGGAACCTGTGCTGTGGCGGCCCCGCGGAGCTCCTGCGCGGGGGCGTGGCGGCAGCCGTGTCGTGGCGCAGGTTCGCTGAGCTCAAGGAGCTGGGCGCGGACCTCATAGTCACCGCCTGCCCCATATGCCACGTCAACCTGAATAAGGACGGCTCAGTCGTTGATGCGTCCGAGGTGCTGGCGGCGGCCGCCGGCCTCAAGCGGCTGAGGCGCCCGCTCGAGGGCGCGCGAGGGACAGCGATCAATAGTTTCGGCCCCGCCGCCGGCCTGACCGCTCTCGGGGCAACGCCGGGCTCCCGGACCCCGCCCCTCAGCTAGGCCACGGTGGGCGGCGCCTCCCGCACCATCCAGCCGTCGAGGTCCTAGCACGTAGTCCACTAGGGCCCTCCTGGGCCTCAAGTACGCTCCCTCGGGGGCGCCCGTCTCCTCGCCGACCGACTCGGGCAGCGAGGGGAGGAACTGGGACTCCAGGTTCGCCCGGGTGAGGGATTCGAGCGTCGCCGCCGCGAGCGCCTCGGCGGCCGGCCTCGTCGTGGATGTCAGGGAGGTGCTGGACCTACTCCTCGGCGTGCTGGACCCTCAACTACGCGCTGTTCTCCGTGGACGGATCCCCCTGGGGAGGGAGCTCGGGTGGCTCTCCGGTTTCGCGCGCTCCAGGCCCGTGAGGAGCGGGAACGCGGCCGCGCTCCAGCTGCGGCCGATCAGTAGGAGCGGAATCGCATATGTGGTGGCGTGGATGAAGGCCAGCGCGAACGCGAGGATAGGAACAGCGGGCGAGCCCCGCGCGGCTCAGGGCTCGCGCTCACCCCCCGCGCCTCGCGTTATACGGTGGAAAAACCCCGCCCTTCAGGTTGGGGTTGGGGACGCCCTCAGGGATCTCGGATCCACGCGGAAGAACTCATCGCCGGCCCCGTGCAGCGCCAGGTTGGTGACCTCGAGCAGGAAGCCGCTCTCGCCCGCGGCGCCGGCCCTCGAGCGGACGACCAGGGCCCTGAACAGCACGAGATCCATCTGCCCCACCTCCACGGATCCCTCGGCGATCGACTCGTAGATCGCAGCGGCCCCCGCCAGCCCCGGCACGCCTATCAGCTCGCTCGGCTCCAGCTCCAGGCCGAGCTCCCCCACCTTGTCCCTGTCCCTGCCGCTCGCGGCCCCGAGCCTGTACGCGACGTCCGCCATCTCCGGGGGGATCACGTTGAGCGTCGCCTCCGGGTTCGTCCGCAGGCACTCGCGCGTGAAGGACGACCTGCTCATGGAGACCGCGATGATCGGGGGGTCCTCGCTCACGGGAGTGTTCCAGCTGAAGGGCGCCGCGTCGAGCCTGCCGCCGCACGAAGTCAGTATAACCAGCGTAGGCCTCGGGTGGAGGAGCCGGTAGAACTTGCCGGAGTAGCGCTCGAAGGGCACGCGCTGCCGGCGGCAGCCCGGGCTAAAGCCTATCGATAACCAGGTTATCGAAAACTTATAACATACTTTTCAGGGCGCAGCTCCGTGGCCCGCGCCGGCGCCTGGGACCCCGAGTCCGGCTGGACGAGGGAGCACTGGCTGGTATTCGCGTCCACCTCAGCGGGATTCATGCTCTGGGGCCTGATAACGTCCCTGGGCTACCTGATCTACCCGGAGTACCACAGCCCGGCATACATAGCGATCGTCGCCGCCATGCCGCTGGCGGGGGACCTGGTGATGGGGAGGCTGTCCGACGCCCTGATCGGGAGGAAGCGCGCCTTCCTGGTGACGATGTCGCTCTACGCGGCCGGGTCGCTCCTGGTGGCGCTCGACGCCCTCTACGCCTCCATGAACGAGGCGCTGTTCCTGGCCGGCTACGCCGCCGCCACGTTCGCGGTGGAGGGCGAGGTCCCCGTCTCCCTCGCCTACCTGGCCGAGGTCTCGCCCACGCCGCTGAGGGACCGGGCCCTGATCCTGGCGACCAACTTCGACAACGTGGGCGCCGCCGTCGCCGCCGCGATATCCGCCTTCGCGTACGGGGCCGGCTCCTACGCCGCAGAGGCGCTCTCCATAGCGATCGCCGCCGCGGCCTCTCTGGCGGCGATCGCGGTCGTGAGGTCCATGGTGCCGGAGTCCCTGCGGTGGCTGCGCGCCAGGGGTCTAGCGCCGCGGCGCGAGGAGGCCGAGCCCCGCGCCGCGGCATCCGTGAAGCCCACCGTCGGATTCCTGGGCAGGTACTCGTTCCTCGCGGCCCTCGGCGTCTCGCAGTACATAACCTACGGGCTGATGGCGTTCGTGGTGGCCGACTACTTCTTCTCCGGCGAGTCGCTCAACGTGGTCGTGCTGGTGGCGAACGCCGCCGCCTCGGCCACGGGCATCATCGCGCCCCAGATCGTGGAGCGCCTGGGATCCGTGCGCTTCGCCCTCCTCTCGTACGTCGGCGGGCTCCTCACTATGGGGCCCATAATCGCCCGGGCCCTCTACGCGCCCGCGATCGCGGCGTTCTACCCCCTCCTGGCCCTCAACATGGCGTTCAGCGAGCTGGCCTGGGCCACCAGGATCGTCTTCGAGCCAGCGCTCTTCCCGACCGAGCGCAGGGCATTCATGGTGGCGCTCGTCAGGGCGGCCCCGATAGCCGCCTACTCGGCCTCCTCCTACCTCACGAGCGCCATGAGCGAGGCGGCATACCTCGCATACAACGCGGCGCTCTGGGCGCTCGGCGCCTCCGCGGCGGCCGCGTGGAGGCTCATCGGCTACGACGTCTCAAAGGTGCCGCTCGAGGTGGCCAGCGCCCCTCGCGGCGGGCCTAGCTCTCTATGAGTCCGACGACTCCCCCTATGAAGGAGAGCAAGGATCCTATCACGAACCCCCAGACGAGGGGGAACGCGACTATCGAGAAGAGGATCATGAGCGCGTACCCGGTCCTCGCCCTCGATCTTTCCTCGGATCCCGCGAGCGACAGCCCTACGCCGCCTATCGCGAGGACCGCGACCGACAGCAGGAGCCACACGGGGAACAGTATGACCTCCACGGGCCACAGGGGCGGCAGGAGAGTCATCAGCGTGAAGTGAACCAGCACGACGAGGAACGCTAGGATCCCCAGGGCGAAGCCCACGGCCCCCATGTAGAACCCGAGTCCCTTGGGCAACCTCTGGCGCTGCCCTGCGCGCCTCTCTATTTATACCTGCGCCCGGGGCTCCGTCGCCCGGCCCGCCGCGCTGATAAAAATGAACGGCAAGCCTCGCCCTTCTAGGGCGGGGAGGGGGTCAGAGCAACAGTTAAATGTGCCGCTCCGCGATTGCGCGTGATGCTCGCGCTGCCTCCATCATTAGAGCCCTACGCCCCCCTCATTGCGATGATCCTGGCATTCGTCGATGGCCTGCTCTTCGGCCTCGCGATAAAGAAGGCCATCGTGTCCTTCGTGCTCTTCGTCGTCGCGGTCATCCTGGGCGGTTACATAGGGTTCTCCCTGCCGGGCGTCTCGGCGTCCTACCTGATCTCCAAGGCCGTGGGCCTGGCGGCCCACTGGATCTCGAGCGCACCCGCCATATTCTCGGGGATCTCGATCCTCTTCATAATAGGGCTCGCCGTGGGGATCTGGAAGGGATGAGCTGGCGGCGCCCGGGCCGACGGGCCTGAGCCGGGCCAACACGTCTCGAGGCGATCCGCGGTCCGCGGCCGCGACGGTGGGCGATCGCTGAAGGCCTCATCACGTTTAGTTTATAAAT
This sequence comes from Nitrososphaerota archaeon, assembly GCA_009903775.1. Taxonomy (GTDB): domain Archaea; phylum Thermoproteota; class Nitrososphaeria; order Conexivisphaerales; family Conexivisphaeraceae; genus Conexivisphaera. The sequence continues at coordinate 13,092 of WYEM01000056.1, forward strand.
TTAATCAGCGGTGCGCGGTCTCCGAATCGCGCGGAACGTTTAAATATCAAATTCGATATCGTTTCTGTCATGATACCGATGCCCAGGGGCTACCACAGGCACGGCGCCCTGAGGGGGCTCGTGCTCTGGGTCCTGAGCCAGTCGCCCGCGAACGGTGCCGAGATAATATCCACCATCGAGAAGATGTGGTGGGGGCTCTGGAGGCCTTCCCCGGGCGCCGTGTACCCGCTGCTCTCGTCCATGGTCAGCGAGGGCGTCATATCCAGGAGGCCCGACGGCAAGTACGAGATAACCGAGCTCGGGATGAGGGAGCTGGAGGATAACTACTGGGTCCCCCAGAGGAGGCCGCTGAGCGTCGACTCGGCGCTCGAGGAGCTCGATGGCTACGTGCGCTACCTCGAGGAGGTGGGCTCCACCCCCGGTGCCCTCTCGGGGCAGCGCGCCAAAATGCTGGGCATCGCCGAGAGGCTCAGGAGGCTGGCGGAGGGTGCCTGAGGGATCCGCGGCGATAGTGGCAAGGGGCCTCACGAAGGTGTACGGCCGCCTGGTGGCGGTCGACCACGTGGACCTGGACGTCGGCGAGGGCGAGGTGTTCGCGCTCCTCGGGCCCAACGGCGCGGGCAAGACCACGACCGTCGGCATGCTGACCACGCTGCTGAGGCCGACGGAGGGGACGGCAATCGTCGGAGGCTATGACGTGGTGAGGGAGCCGGACATGGTCAGGCGCGTGATAGGGGTTGTGCCCCAGGAATACACGGCCGACGAGGACCTGAGCGGATGGGAGAACCTGATGTTCATGGCGAGCCTCTACGGGATACCCCGGGACGAGGCCAGGAGGAGGGCCGCGGAGCTGCTGGAGATGGTCGAGCTCTCGAGGTTCGCGCGCGTGAAGGTCGAGTCCTACTCCGGAGGCATGAGGCGCAGGCTGGAGCTGGCCATGGGCCTCATAAACTCGCCGCGCATACTCTTCCTGGACGAGCCGACCCTGGGGCTTGACGTGCAGACGAGGGCCGCCATATGGTCATACATAAGGAGGTTGAAGGACGAGTACGGAATGACGATACTGTTCACGACGCATTACATGGAGGAGGCAGACCTCTACGCCACGCGCATAGCGATAATGGACAGGGGGAGGATAGTGAAGGTGGGGACCCCCAGGGAGCTGAAGGACAGCATAGGAGGGGACGTCGTGACGCTCAATGTGGACAACATGGCGGCCGCCAAGGAGGTCCTGCGGTCCGCCGGCATAGATGCCAGGGAATACGACGGATCGCTGGTCTTCAAGCTCAGGGACGCGTCCACCGCGCTGCCCGAGATCCTCAGGGCGCTGATGGGCTCGGGTATTCAGGTCAGGAGGATGGAGGTCAGCGAGCCGACGATGGACGAGGTCTACTTGGAGTACACGGGAAGGAGGCTGAGGGACGCGCAGGCATCCTCGGAGGAGGCGTTCGCCCTGAGGGCGACGCTCAGGAGGGCCAGGTCATGAGCTCCAGGCGCTACGGACCGCTCCACGGGATCTGGGCTGTGGCGAACAGGGAGCTGATAAAGTGGTACAAGGTGCCATTCATAATGGGGATCTCGCTCGTTCAGCCCGTGCTGTGGCTCGCGCTCTTCGGGAAGGCGATGAACCTGGGAAACCTCTTCACCTCGTCCAGCCTCCAGATACCCGGCCTCGACCTGCCATCACAGGTCATAGATGAGCTGGGGCGGGACATAATGCTGAGGGTCTTCGGGGTCACCGATTACTTCTCGTTCCTCGCGGCCGGCATGCTGTCGTTCATCGTGCTCTTCATGTCCATGAACAGCGGCATGTCGCTCATCTGGGACAGGAGGCTCGGCGTGCTGAACAAGCTGCTGACGACCCCCGTCCCCAGGTCCAACCTGGTGATAGGGAAGTCGGTCGCATCCGTGATCAAGTCGCTCGCGCAGGCGTCGGTGGTCCTCTTGGTCGCGGTCCTCCTGGGCATGAGGTTCAGGGCGGGGCTGAGCGCTCTCGACTTCCTCGGCACATACTTGGCGCTCTTCCTGCTCTCGATGGGGCTCTCCTCGCTCTTCCTGCTCCTCGCGCTCAGGTCCACCAGCTGGGAGAGCCAGATGATGATAATGAACCTCGTCAACATGCCCCTACTCTTCACGAGCAACTCGTTCTACCCGCTCCAGATGATGCCCTGGTGGCTCAGGGACGTCGCCGTCTTCAACCCCATAACCTACTCGAACGAGGCGATAAGGGGGCTCCTCCTGGGGGTGCCCGGCGTCAACCTCTATCTGGACTTCGCCTACCTGGCCGCGTTCGCCGCGCTATTCACGGGGCTCCTCGCGTTGATGGCGCGGTGGATGCTGTCCCGCTGATGTCCGCAGCGAGGCGACATTACTCCTCAGGACGCCCGCGGCCCTGGCCATCCCGTCCTACGCCCCCACATCCCGATCGAGACGGCCTCTCGGGCACCCGTTCGCCTCCGCTGGCTGTTCGGTTTAGGGCAGTGGGCGTCCAGCACGCAGGAAACCGGCACGTCGGCCCTCAGCGGACGCCCCCACGCGTCACCCATCTCCCCCTCGGGCCTCCAGCCACACCCCCATCCTCATACACGATCTCCCCCCTGAGCAACGTGTACTTTATCCTCCCCCTGAACTCCATCCCCACGTACGGCGAGACCTCCGGATGCTTGTAGAACAGATCGTCCTCCCTGACCCTCCAGGAGCCGCGCGGATCTATCACCACCATGTCACCGTCGGAGCCGGGCGCCAGGGACCCCTTCCTGGGGTAGATTCCCAGGTTCCGCGCGGGGTTCTCCGAGAGGAGCCGCGGCACGTCCTCGACGCGAATGAGCCCCCTCAGGGCGGCGTCCACCGCGAAGGGGAGGAGCGTCTGCACCCCGGGGATCCCCGAGGCCGCGCTCCACACGTCGCCCTCCTTCTCCTCCGGCGCGTGCGGCGCGTGGTCCGAGGCTATTGTCCGGATGAGCCCGGAGCGCACCCCCCTCCAGAGGGCCTCGACGTGCTCGCGCGTCCTCACGGGCGGGTTCACCTTTATCAGCAGCCCGCGCGCGGCGTAATCCTCGGTGGTGAAGATCAGGTGGTGCGCGCACGCCTCCGCCCTCAGCGCGCCCCGGCTGCGCTCTATGAGCTCCAGCGCCCCGGCGCTGCTCACGTGCGCTATCACCGCGTTGCCGCCCATCGCCCCCGCGATCGCCGCTATCCTGGCCACCTCGACCTCCTCCGCCACGGGGGGCCTGGCCTCGCTGTGCGCAGCCGGGTCCGACCTCCCGGCCCCCCGGAGCTCGCCCGAGAGCCCCTCGATGAGGGGCCCGTTCTCCGCGTGGAAGAACACGGGGATCCCCGTCGTCCTGGAGAACCTGAGCGCGAGCGCCACCGACCAGTCGTCCGGCGGCTCCAGCCCGCCGGTGGTCGGCCCCATGTAGGCCTTGAGGCCTATCGCCCCCGCCCTCACCAGCTCATCGATCCTGGGGGCGTTCGAGTCCGTGAGCGCCGCGAAGATCGCGTAGTCTACGTTCGCCCTCGGGGCCACGTCCCTCCCCTTGGCGGCGACCCTCTCGGGGGAGTCCACGGGCGGCGATGTGTTGGGCATGTCGGCGACGGTCGTCACCCCCCCTGCCGCCGCGGCCCTCGTCATCGTGGAGAAGTCCTCCTTCCACGTCATCCCGGGCTCCCTGGAGTGCACGTGTTCGTCGATGGCCCCCGGCAGCACGAGCATCCCGGAGGCGTCCAGGACCCTCGTCCCTCCCGGCTCCAGCGCGGTCCCAACGGCCGCCACGCGCCCCTCGCGCACGAGGACGTCCGCCTCCACCATCCCCCAGCCGGTCAGGACCCTCCCTCCCCTGACCAGTATCTCCGAGCCGCTCACCCTGCGAATCCGACGTACTCCGCGGTATATTAGCGGCTCGATGCGCACATCGCCCCCTCTTCAACGCCTCCTTTGATTAACAAATTCAACATAAAGGTATCAGAAACATTTTAATATAGGGGGCATCCCTAACTTCATCGGTCGATCGGGCATGTACGCGAGCTCGGGCAAGCTGTCGATAGGGGAGGAGGCATACCTGCGCGTGCTGACCGGCAGGCTCGTTGGGATGGGGCTCCTCAGGGGCTTCAGCCGCGTCGCAATAATACCTTATCCGGATCGCATCTGTGAGTCGCTGGCGGCGGCCGCCGCCACGGCCTACCTGGACTCCTACGGGTACGCCCCCGGCAAGGTGGCATTCTTCGACTACTCCGACGACGTCGACGGCGTCGCCAGGAAGGTCGTGTCATGGGGCGCGGACGCCGCGTTCATAGCCTTCGGCGGCGAACAGAGGATGCCGTACGTCGCCGAGATATTCGCCAAGACCCTGGAGTCTCTCAGGTCGGCCGGCTACGGCGGGGCGCTCCTGATCCATGTGAGGGTCTGGCTCGCCACGAAGCAGCTGTCATCCGTGCTTTCGAACGCCTCGCTCAGGGATTACCTATCCTCGGCGAGGGAGATCAGGCTCTTCACCGCGGACGCCAACGCGAGGAAGTTCTTCTTCCACACGGTCAGGGTGTTGCCCGACGGTGGCGTGTCCCTGAGCAAGTACTCGGAGATGGACATAACGGACGAGCACGCCGCGCTGTTGAAGCTCTCGCTGCCCCCTCAGTGACGCGCCGCCCGCGCGGAACTGTCGTTCCCATCGCAACGCTTAAGCCGATCCCTCACGCATCAGATAGCATTGCCCCGCTGGCCCTCCGGAACCGACGAGCTGGACCAGGAGATCTACAGGATCGTGGCGGAGGGGGGACCGCTGACGCTCAGCGAGATCTCCCGCTCGGTCGGGAGGGGCAAGGCCGTCATCTTCAGGCACCTGAGGAGGCTCCGCTCGCTCGGCGTGCTCGAGCTCAGGGAGGTGGGCGGCGTGCTCCTGGCGTCGCTCCCGCCGTCGCCCTCCCGCGTCGTCGCGGTGGGGATAATGAGGGCGGCGGAGTACCCGTACATCTTGGAGCTCCTGAGGGGCCTGAGGGACATGTACGGCAACGTGCGCCTCGTGGTGTACGATGACGCGTGGAGGGCTGCCGAGGACCTGACGGCGGGCAGGATACAGCTGGCCATGCTGCCGGCCCTCACAGCGCTGGCCGCCAACCGCCTCGGGCGCGGCAGGGTGCAGATAATAGGCGGGGGGAGCGGGGGCGGCATGGGAGTGGTGCGCGGCGCCTCGGGCGCGGGGCACATGGTGATCCGCGTATCGAACACTGAGCTGTGCGCGGAGCGCGCGGGGCTGGAGGGCCCCAGGCGCTACGCGGGGAGCGCCGGCGAGGTGCTGAGCGCGGTGATGTCCGGCTCCGCCGGCGCGGGCGTCCTCTGGGAGCCCTATCTCTCCATCGCGGCCTCCTCGGGGCTCCGCGCGGAGCCCTGCGAGCTCTCGCAGTGCTGCCTCCTGTCGGCGAACTCCGGCGTCTCTGGGGATTACGGGAGGATATCCCGCCTGGCGTCCGAGGCGATATCGAGGGCAAGGTCGGCCGACCTGCAGGCGTACGCTCGCCTGGTGGAACTCCCGGCGCACCTAGTGGAGTCCTCCCTGCGCAGCTACACGTTCCACGAGGAGCCTGACGTCGGCTACCTGGAGGGGCTCCTGGAGGCGGCCAGGCGCTCCCTGCTGCCCGAGGGGTCCGCCAGGGAGGCCGTGGTCGCGTAGCGCTTAATAGGGGTGCCCGCCGCGCCGCCCCCGTGCCGGGTCCCCTAGACGGCAGGGTCGCCCTGGTCACTGGGGCCTCCAGGGGCATAGGCAGGGCGATAGCGCTGGCGCTCGCCTCCGCCGGCGCTAGGGTGGCGGTCAACTACGTAAGGGAGGAGGCGCGCGCCAAAGAGCTCGCGTCCCGCGTGGGCGGCATCGCCGTGCGCTGCGACGTGTCGAGGCGCGAGGAGGTCAGGTCCATGGTGGAGAGGGTGGAGTCCGAGCTGGGGCCCATCGGGGTGCTCGTGAACAACGCCGGGGTGATGGAGCTCATGGACCTCTCCAGCTTCGACGAGGCCGCCTTCCGCAGGATGATGGATGTGAACCTTATGGGGCCGCTCTACGTGACGCTCGAGGCCCTGCCCGGCCTGAAGGCTACGAGGGGCGCGATCGTCAACGTCGCGTCGAATGCCGCTATAGGGACCGCGATCCCGGGGAGCACGTTCTACGCGGTGACCAAGGCCGCCCTCATAGCTCTCACCAGGAGGCTCGCGTTCGAGCTGGCGCCCCATGGGATAAGGGTGAACGCGGTGGCACCGGGCTGGATAGAGACGGACATGACCTTGGGGGGCCGGTCCCCGGAGGCGGCGGAGTCGGCGAGGTCGTTCTTCCGGTCCAGGTCGATGCTCGGCATGACCGGGAGGCCCGAGGACGTGGCGTCGGCGGTGCTCTTCCTCGCGTCGCCCGAGTCCGCGTACGTGACCGGCCAGGTGCTGGTCGTCGACGGGGGCAGGATCGACTACCTGACGCACGGCATCCGATTCGCTCCAGCCTGGCCTGGCGGGAGTCCTCCGCCTCACCGTAGCGCCTGTACAGCACCTCCCTCAGCCTCTTGGCCCTCTTCTCGCCTATTATCCTGGCCAGCACTCCCTCGGGCGCTGAGAACACCGCGGCCGGTGACCCCAGGCGCCTGAGGAGCCTGTCGGCCAGCTTGGGGCCTATGCCGGGGGCGGACGCCACCAGGTAGAGCTGCATCTGATCCAGTCCCCCCCTCGCCCTCTTTACTACGCGCGGGCCGCCGCGCCCGGCCTCCTGGGCCCTGATCGCGACCCTCTCTATGAACACGGCAGTCCCCTCGGGCCCCGAGGTGAACACGGTCCTGACGCCCGAGTCCATCAGGAGCGCGGCGAGCGCCCCGTAGTATATCTTCTCGCTCCTGAGCATGGACTCCATCTCGGCCGGGTCGCCCTCCACGACGATGACCGGGATCTCGTAGTTGCTGGACAGGTCCGCGGCCTGCCTGAACAGCCTCCCATCGTATATCGATGCCACGAAGTCATGGGCGGACTTGCGCTCAATCGCCACCTCGTCCGCCACGACGTAGTCGGCCACCTCCAGGAGCTTGAACTCGACCTCGACCCCCATGCCCCGGAGGATCTCCGGCACCTCCGACTGCTCCTCCCTGTGGTCCGCAATGACCCTCGCCACGCGCCCAGCGCGGCCCCCCCGGCTAAAATTGTTGGCGCCCTGAAAACGCCTTTTCAGAGCGTTTTCCGGCGGTCGTTCCGCGAAACCATTTAAAGCGCTGCGAGCGATCGCCGGGCGTGTACAGGGTGGCGTTCGCCGAGGGGGACGGGATAGGGCCCGAGGTGGTCCCGGTCGCCGTCCGCTGCGTGAGGGAGGCTGCCGAGGGCTCGGTCGAGCTGTTCCGCGTCGACGTCGGCTGGAGCGCCTACAGGTCGCGCGGGTCGAGCCTGCCGCGCGACTCGCTGGACGCCATCTCCGCGGCCGACGGGCTTATCCTGGGGCCGCTCGACGTGGGATCCTACCCGCCGGGCGACCCGGGATCCCCCAGCCCCTCCGGGAGGATCAGGCGCGCGCTGGATCTATACGCGAACATAAGGCCGATCAGGTCCCCCCCGTGGTCCGCCAGGCAGTTCGACCTGGTGATCGTCAGGGAGAACGTGGAGGGCATGTACGCGGATCGCAACATGCACGCCGGATCCGGGGAGTTCATGCCGTCCCCCGATGTGGCGCTGGCCGTCAGGGTGGTCACCAGGGGGGAATGCAGGAGGATCCTGAGGGTCGGCTTCGAGCTGGCTTCGAGCAGGAGGGGCGGCCTCGCGCTGGCCCACAAGGCCAACGTCCTCAGGATGTCGGACGGGATGATGGTGGAGGAGGCGAGGTCGATGGCGGCGTCCTACCCCGGGGTCAGGTACTCGGAGGCCCTCGTGGACGCCCTCGCGTACGAGCTGGCGGTGGACCCCGGGCGCTTCGACGTCATAGTGGCGCCCAACGAGTGGGGCGACGTGCTGTCCAACGAGGCCGCGGGCCTGGCGGGGAGCCTGGGGCTGGCCCCCTCCCTCAACGCGGGCGACTCCTTCGCCATGGCGCAGGCCGTCCACGGGTCGGCGCCGGACATCGCCGGGAGGGGCGTGGCCAATCCCATAGCGATGGTGCTCTCGGCGGCAATGCTCCTGGAGTGGATCTCCTCCAGGCGCGGCGACCGCCGCCTCCTGGAGGCCTCGGCCTCCATAAGGGCGGCGGTGGATGGCGTGCTCTCCGACTGCGACCCGGGCGTCCTCACGCCGGACCTCGGGGGGCACGGCAGCACCTCATCCATGGAGTCCGCCATCTGCTCCCGCCTGGCGCGGGGTCGCTAGGGGGGACCCGCGCTGTACGCTGGCGGGATCAGCGAGATATACGTCGCCCTCCTCGAGATATCGATCCTCCTGTTCGTAGCGGAGGCGTCCAAGGGCGCGGTCGCCAGGCTCGGAGTGCCGGCCGTGGTGGGGGAGCTCCTGGCGGGGATGATCATAGGCCCCTACGCGCTCGGCCCAGTGCTGAACTCGATGGTCGGGATGCAGCTGATCTCGCTGAACAACTACACGGAGCTCTTCGCCCAGTTCTCGGTCATACTCCTGATATTCGCCTCCGGCCTGGAGCAGGGGCTCTCCGGCATCAGGAGGGCCGGCGCCTGGGGCTTCCTGGGGGCTATCTTCGGGGCGCTGCTTCCCTTCCTGGGGATTGCGGCCGCCCTCTGGCGCTGCCTGGGGCCCCAGGCATCGCTCGTGATGGGCGCGGCCTCGGCCTCCACGAGCCTCGCGGTCGCCTCCGCGGTGGCCTCGGAGGTCGGGTTCTCCGGCCCCGCCCTGGACTTCCTGCTGACGGCCGGCGCCGTGGACGATGTGGTCGCGCTGATGATATTCTCCACGGTCATGGCAGCCGCGGCGGGGAGCGCCGAGCCCTCCTCCATGATCATGGTGCTCCTCTACTACGTGATCGCCTGGGCGCTGATATCCGCGGTCTCGATAGCGATACTCCCCAGGGTGGCGAACGCCCTGGGGGAGCGCTACGCGTACCCGTTCGCGCTCCTGGCGCTCTTCGGCCTGGTGGCCTCCATGGTCGCCCTGGGCTTCTCCCCCATAATAGCTGCGTACGTGGCCGGCATAGCGCTCTCGTCCAGCAGGCTCTCCGGCAGCTTCCGCCGCCTGGCCGTCGGGCTCTCCTCGCTCTTCGGCCCCCTGTTCTTCGTCATAGCGGGCTCGGAGGTCGACCTCCGCGGGTTCACGGCCTCCGCCCTCGGGCTGGCGCTGGCCATCTCCGCCCTAGCATTAGTCCTCAAGTTCGCCGGCGTGCTCCCCTTCGCCTACGGCGCGATCAGGAGCGGGAGGGACTCCGTGGCGTCCTCCCTGGGGATGCTGCCCAGGGGGGAGATGGGGCTCGCGATAGCCATGGCGGGCCTGTCGGCCGGGCTCATCGGGGAATCCGCGTACGCCGCCGTCGCGCTCATGGTCATAATAACGACGATCGCTGGGGCGCTCTCCTTCTCGCGCTACGTCGGGGGGCGCGCGGCGCCCGTGGCAGGTTAAAGAGCACCCTCCCCATATCAGCCCGGCGTGGAGTACAGGGAGCTCGGCAGGACGGGGCTGCGCGTCTCCGCCGTGGGGATCGGCACCTGGCAGTGGGGGGCCCGCGAGTGGGGATGGGGCACCGACTACGGCCCGGGGGACCTGAGGTCGGCGCTCGACGCGGCGGAGGAGCTGGGGATGAACTTCATCGACACCGCCGAGATATACGGGATGGGCCGCTCCGAGGAGCTGATAGGCGAGCTCCTGAGGGGCCGCAGGGGCAAGTTCGTCCTGGCCACGAAGGTGGGCCCCCACCGCATGACGCGCGACGGCATAATACGCGCCTGCGAGGGGAGCCTGAGGAGGATGGGCCTCACCAGCGTCGAGCTGTGCCAGGTCCACTGGCCCAACCCGCTGGTGCCGATTCGCACGTACATGTCGGCGATGGAGGAGCTCCTGAGGTCCGGCAGGATAGGGGCGATCGGCGTCAGCAACTTCAGCCTGAGGAAGCTGGAGGAGGCCCGGGCCCACCTCTCCAGGGCTGACATAGCATCGAACCAGGTCGAGTACAACCTCTGCAGGCGCGGCCCGGAGCGCGAGCTGCTCCCCTACATGGAGAGGGAGGGCATAACGCTGATCGCTTACAGCCCGCTGGGCCAGGGCCTCCTGGCGCACGGCGGCCGCGGCCGCCACGCCGTGGGGCGCTTCAACTCGCTGCTGCGCAGGTACGATCCCCGGCGCGCCTCCGCCCTCCTGGAGGAGCTGCGCAGGATCTCCTCGTCGAGGGGCGCCTCCCCGGCGCGCGTCGCGCTGGCCTGGCTGCTCTCGAGGGGTCCCCGCGTCGTGCCCATACCGGGCGTGAAGCGCGAGTCGCACGTGAGGGACGCGGCGGCGGCAGTCCAGCTCAGGCTGTCCGGGGAGGAGATCTCCGCCCTGGATTCGGCGTCGAGGGGCTGCTGAATGGCGCGCCCCGGCGTGATAGGGGTGACGGGCTCCCCCGCGACCGGCAAGAAGACGCTGGGCAGGAGGCTCGCCGAGCTCCTGGGCTGCCGCCACGCCACCGTCCTCGAGCTGGCGCTCGAGCGGGGCCACGTGCTGGAGTACGACCGCGCGAGCTCCGAGTACGTGGTCGACGTCGATGCGATGAGGTCGGCGCTCGAGCTCGGCGGGCCCCCGGAGGGGCTCTGCGTGCTCTCCGGCGTGCTCCTCCCCTCGGTGCTCCCGAGGAGCCTGGCGTCCCTCGTGGTCGTCCTGCGCGCCTCCCCAAAGGTGCTGCTCCCGCGCTACCTGGAGCGCGGCTACGGCACCGACAAGTTGCGCGACAATCTGCTGGCGGAGGCGCTCGGCCTGGTGCTCGACGAGGCGCTCCGGGCCTACGGCGAGGGCCTGGTCCACGAGGTGGACTCCACCTCGCGCGACCCCGACTCGATAGCGGCGGAGGTGCTCGAGGTGGCATCCGGCGCCCGCGAGCGCAGGCTGCTGATGCTCGACTGGCTAGACCTCTGCGAGGGCGACGGCTCCCTCAGGCCCATATGCTTCCCCGAGCTCAGCCCGGCGCCCGGGCGCGCCGGGCGACCGGAAAGCTAAAAGGGGTCGGCCCCCGCTCGGGAGCGGTTTGTCGGTGGCCGCTAGGAAATTCTCGGAGGAGCTGTCGTCCCTGATCGGCAAGAAGGTGGAGGTCGAGCTCAGCGACGGCAGGACCTACAGCGGGAGCCTCCTCGCGATATCGGAGGGGCTGGACATCGTGCTGGAGAAGCCGGCCGAGCTCCCCGGCGTCTACAAGCTGCTGATAAGCGGCTCCTCCCTGAGGGCGGTGCGCCTGGTGGAGAGGATGTTCGACCTGAAGGAGCTCGCCGACCGCCTCTCCAAATCCTTCCCGGGCAACGTGTCGCTGAGGGAGGACATAGGCGTCATATTGGTCATGAACAGGATCAAGGTCACGAGCGCCGGGGTCGTCGAGGGATCCGGGCCGGCCGCGGATAAGGTCAGGAAGATATACGAGGATTACCTGAAGGAGATGCGGGAGCGCCAGGCCCAGGGACAGCAGGGATGAGCTTCCGGATAAGGGACACCGACCTCCTCGGCAGGACGGGCACGCTCAGGGTCGGCTCGAGGAGCGTGGAGACGCCGGCCTTCCTGCCGGTGATACACCCGGTGAACCAGGTGGTGCCGGGCGGCGAGCTGCTCTCCATGGGCTTCGGCGCCGCCATAACCAACAGCTACATAGCCTACAGGCGCTACGGGCACGGGATCTCGGAGAGGGGCGGCATACATGGCGTCACGGGCTACGACGGCGTCCTCATGACGGACTCCGGCGGCTATCAGGTGCTGGAGTACGGCGACGTGGACGTCGATCCGCTGACAATAGCCGAGTACCAGGCGGAGATGGGGAGCGACATAGCGGTCGTCCTCGACAGGCCGACCGGCGCCTCCGCCTCGCGCGAGAGGGCGCTCGAGACGGTCGAGGAAACCCTGAGGGCCGCGAGGGAGACGCTCAGGGTCGTCGAGAGGACCAGGGGCAGGATGGCCTGGGCGCTGCCCATCCAGGGGGGCCTCCACCTCGACCTCGTCGAGCGCTCGGCCAGGGAGGCATCGGCCCTCCCGTACGACGTGTACTCGGTGGGGAGCCCCGTAGAGCTGATGAACTCGTACCGCTTCAGGGAGCTCGCGTCCCTCCTACTCACCGCCAAGAGGAACCTGCCGCCGGAGAGGCCCGTGCACCTGTTCGGGGCCGGCCATCCCCTGACCATGGCGCTTGCGGTCGCGCTGGGCGCCGACACCTTCGATTCAGCCTCCTACGTCCTCTTCGCGCGCGAGCTGCGCTACATGACCAGGTGCGGCGTCAGGGAGCTCCGCGCGCTGTCGGAGTTGCCCTGCAGCTGCCCCATATGCTCCAAGTACACGCTGAGGGAGCTCCTCGAGCTGCCCAGGGCCCAGCTAGTGGGCCTCGTTGCCAGGCATAACCTGTACGTGCTGCGCGAGGAGCTCCTGGAGGTCAGGCAGGCCGTCGCGGAGGGCAGGCTCTGGGAGTACCTGATGCACAAGACGTCGTGCCACCCCAGCCTCCACCCCGTGAGGTCCCTGATGGTGGAGGCGTCCGGGGACTTCTCCGAGTTCACGCGCCTCTACAAGAGGCGCGCCGCATTCCTGTTCGGACCCGAGGACCTCCACAGGCCCGAGCTGGAGTCCGCGAGGGCCCGGGTCCGCCGCGTCCGTCCCCGCGGGGACTCGGTCCTCCTGGTGGTGGCGCCGTCGGTGAGGCTCCAGCTCCCCGGGATCGCGGGCGCCGAGGGCGATGTCTACCTGGTCGCGCCCTTCCTCGGCCCCGTTCCCGTGGGCCTCGTGGACGCCTATCCGTTCTCGCAGAGCGTGTCCCCCGACCCGGAGTCGCTCGATCGCCGCGTCCTGGAGGGCACTGCCGACGAGGTCGCGGCCGCACTCTCGGGCTGGGGGATCTCGCGCGTCAGGATGCTCGTATCCCCCGACCGCGCGTCGAGGGAACTGTCGGGCATGATAGCCTCGCGCCTCGGCGGGCTGGGCATCGCGGTGTCGCTGGAGCCCTCGGAGCACCCGGATCACGTGTAGATGGACTCGTTCCTGGGCCTCGCGCTCTGGATCTCCGCCTTCGACATGCTCTCCACCTTCTCCGCGTAGGACAAGAGCGGCTCCGTGTCCACGCTGACGCCGTAGATCTCGCTGAGGACCCTGACAGCGTTCGCCGCCGCCCTGGGATCGACCCTCTCGGAGCTCGCGTAGGCCAGGATGGCGTACGCCGGGAAGCCCGCCGCCTCGAACGTGTTGAGCAGCGTCGCGACGGGCCCCACGATTATCAGCTCGTCCTCCAGAACCTTCGAGCGCCTAAGGACGCCCCTGGGCTCGAACGAGGACGTGAAGACGACCCTGTAATCGCTGTCATCCCTCCTGAGGGTCGCGTCCAGCCCGCCAACGAGCGCCGCCTCGGAGAAGCCGGCGGAGATCGCCCAGAGCGCCAGCTCCCTGTAGAACGCGCCCTCGTTCTCCTTCTGCACCGGGAACTCCGTCCTCAGGAACACGAGGCTGCCGCTCCCGTAGAGCTCGACCGGCGTCACTATCCTGCCTCCCCTGGACGTGGAGATGGGGGCGGCGAGGTCGGAATCTATGTAAGCTACCCTCGACGCGCCCAGCGACTCGCTCATGTACCTCACGGCGTAGTAGCCGGTCGCCCCTATGCCGTGGAAGCCCGCTATCAGGGCCTTTCCGGGGAACTTTATCCCGCTCGGCCTGACCTCGATCATCACGGATCCACCCAAAAATCTTTATAGCACCAGGGGGTCACGTGGCCCAGTAAAAGGTTTGTGGAGATGCAGGATATGAGGATCAGAGTGCTCGGAGCTGCCAGGGAGGTCGGCAGGTCCGCGGTGCTCGTCGAACAGGATGGCTCCAGGGTCCTGCTGGACTACGGCGTCATGGTGGGCACCGGCAGGAGGAAGGAGCCCTCGTTTCCCCTTCACGTGAGGCCCAGGGACGTGGGAGCCCTGGTCATAACGCACGCCCACCTGGATCACAGCGGGGCGGCGCCGCTCTTCGAGGTGGATCCCGGGGTGTCCCCGGCGATCTACTCGACGCTGCCCACGGCGAGGCTCTCCGAGCTCCTCCTCTACGACTTCGTGAAGGTGACCGGCGAGGCCTCGCCGTTCACCGAGTACGAGGTGGCGAAGTTCGCCGATGGCGTCAGGATCGTGGATTACGGGGAGGACGTCCGCGTCGGCGAGCTGACCTTCAGGCTGCTGGACGCGGGCCACGTGCCCGGCAGCGCCATGATCTACGTGGAGGGATCCCGCAGGGTCCTCTACACGGGGGATATGAACCGCCTGGACACCGAGCTCATCGGCGGCTACAGGAGGCCGCTCCCGGAGGCGGACGTCGTGGTGTCGGAGTCCACGTACTCCCAGAGCCCGCACCCGCCCAGGGAGAGCGAGGAAAGGTCGTTCGTGGAGTACGCCCGCGAGGTCGTGGAGAGGGGAGGTACCCTCCTGATCCCCGCGTTCGCCGTCGGGAGGGCGCAGGAGGTGGCGATGATCCTGCGCAAGTATCGCTTCCCCTACCCGGTCTACATGGACGGGATGGCCCTGAAGGTGAACGAGCTCATGGCCTCCATGTCGGACTACCTGAGGGATCCGGAGGCCCTGGAGGACGCCCTGGACTCCATAGAATACGTCGACTCATGGGAGAAGAGGAGGAGGATAGTCAGGGAGCCGGGGGTGATAATCTCGCCCGCGGGCATGCTGGTGGGCGGCGCCTCGGTCTTTTACAGCAGGAGGATCGGCGAGGGCGACCGCAACGGCGTGGCGCTGGTGGCATATCAGGCCCCCGAAACCCCCGGGAGGAGGCTCATGGAGAGGGGCGAGCTGGAGGACCCCGAGGGAGGCCGCAGGAAGGTGAAGGCCGAGGTGAGGAGGTTCGACTTCTCATCGCACTCGGGGAGGGACGAGCTGCTCAAGTTCTTCGAGGAGGACCTGAGGGGCGATCCCCTCATAATACTGGTCCACGGGGACGAGGAGCCCACCCTCAAATTCGCGGACGAGCTGAGGAGCAAGGGCCTTAAGGTGGAGGTGCCCACCGCGGGCCAGGAGTTTGAGATCGACCGAGCTGGG
>WYEM01000014.1 GCA_009903775.1 Nitrososphaerota archaeon
GGTAGCGGGGCCAGGATTCGAACCTGGGATCTCGGGGTTATGAGCCCCGCGGGATAGACCTAGCTTCCCCACCCCGCTGGGGGATCGGCGTCGCGGAACCTCTATATAAAGTTCTCCGACGACCCGCCGGCCCCTTTGCCTCGAGCCGATCGATGGGCAACGGGGCCGGCGGTCCTCGCGGACCTGCGGGGTTGGCCCCTGCAGGCTAGGCCGAGAGCAGCTCGCGCAGGAGCCCCGGGTCCATCATCAGGGCGGTCCCCACCAGAAACGCTTCGGCCCCCGCCTCCCTGAGCGCGCGCAGGTCATCGGGGCCACGTATTCCGCTCTCCGCCACCCTGGTGATTCCCTGAGGGATCATCCCGAGCAACCTGGCCTGGAGCCCCCTGTCGATCCTCAGCGTGAACAGATCCCTGGAGTTCACGCCCACCATCCTGGGCCGCAGGGCCAGCGCCCTCTCCAGATCGAGCTCGTCGTGGACCTCCACGAGGACCTCCAGCCCCATGGAGGCCGCCGCCCCGTAGAGGCGCTCCAGTTCCCCCTCGCCCAGGATCCCGGTTATCAGGAGGACGGCGTCGGCGCCGAGGGCGACTGCCGAGCGGAGCTGCTCCTCCGAGACCACGAAGTCCTTCATGAGTATCGGGAGGTCCGTGGACTCGGCAGCCAGCCGCAGCAGGTCGTAGCTCCCGCCGAACGCCACCGGCTCCGTGACCACGCTCAGCGCGGCTGCCCCCGAGACGGCCCTCAGGTACTCCGAGGGGTCGACGCTCGCCCTGAAGCCCGAGGGGGAGGCGAGCTTGAGCTCCGCTATCACCGGGTTCAGCCCCTTGGATCTCGCTGACAGTATGGCCGACGCGAGGCTCCTGCGCGGCCTCCGCCTATCCCCCTCGACCGCCGCCCTCCTCCTCGCGGCCTCCAGGACCTCATCGATCCACGTGCGCCCTCACCCCCATGAAGTTCGACAGGATCCTGAGCCCGTGCTCGGTGGCGACGCTCTCCGGGTGGAACTGGACCCCGAAGATGGGCGCCCCCACGTGCTCTATCGCCATCACCTCCCCGTCGCCCTCCGAGACTGCCGTGACGACGAGCGGCTCGCGGACGTCCCTCACCACCAGGCTGTGGTACCTGACGGCGCGGAAGCGCCCGGGGATGCCCTCGAAGATCCTCGAGCCCCTGACCACCCTCACTGTGCTGAGCTTCCCGTGCATGACCACCCCGGCCCTGGATATCCTCGCGCCGAACGCGCGCCCTATGACCTGGTGGCCCATGCAGACGCCGAGCACCGGTATCCCCTCGCCGAGCCCCAGCTCAATGACCAGGCCCTCTGATATCCCGATGTCCTCCCTCCTCTCCGGCGTCCCCGGCCCCGGGGATATCACGATCCTGTCGGGCCTCATCCTCCTCACGCCCCCGACCGTCACCTCGTCGTTCCTGACCACGAGGGGCCTGCTCCCCAGGGCCCCCACCATCTGCGCTATGTTGTAGACGAAGCTGTCGTAGTTGTCGATTATCAGGGTGACGTCGGTCAACCGCCCACCCCCATCGCAGCCATCACCGCCCTCATCTTGTGCCTCACCTCCTCCAGCTCCATCTCCGGGATCGAGTCGCTCACCACGCCGGCTCCGGCCTGGACCCTGATCACGCCGCCGCGGGCGAACGCTGACCTTATCGCTATGCTCATCTGGGAGCTACCGGGGAGCAGGTAGCCGACGGCCCCCGCGTAGGGGCCTCTCCCCATCCCCTCCTCCTCCGCTATGATCCCCATCGCCGCCACCTTGGGGGCGCCGCTCACGGTGCCGGCGGGGAAGACGGCCTCCAGGACGTCTATCTCATCCACCCCGGGCGCCAGCGCGCCGACGACGCGGCTCACCATGTGCTGCACATGGCTGTACTTCTCGACGTACATCAGCTCCGGGACCTTGACGGTGCCGGGGGAGCAGATCCTCCCCAGGTCGTTCCTCGCCAGGTCCACCAGCATCACGTGCTCCGCCCTCTCCTTCTCGGAGGAGAGCATCTCGGCCTCGAGCGCCAGGTCCTCCTCCGGGGTCCTCCCCCTGGGCCTCGTGCCCGCTATGGGGAACGTCTCCACGAGGGATCCCTCGGTCCTGAAGAGGGTCTCGGGGCTCGCCCCCAGGACCTCGGAGTCGCCCAGGCGTATGTAGTACATGTAGGGGGAGGGGTTTATCGACCTCAGGGACGCGTAGAGCCGCGCCAGGTCCCCCGAGTACTCGTACCTGTGGTACTTGGAGAGCACCACCTGGAAGACGCGGCCCTCGCCTATCATCCCGAGGACCCTCCTCACGGACTCCAGGAACGCCGCGTCGGAGGGGTGCTCGTCGAGCGGCCTGAAGGAGGGCGGCTCCGAGGGGGCGGCGGGGCGCCCCTCCGGCTCCGCCGTCAGGTGGACGGTGCCGTTCACCGGGTCGTAGACGGCCACGTCCTCGGGCTCGAAGAACTCCATCAGGGGCCACCCGTCCGGGTCGCGGGGGAGGTCCAGCCCCTCGAATATCGAGACCGCCTCGTAGGACACGTAGCCTATGAGCCCTCCCCTGAACCTCCCGGGCAGGTCGAGCCGCCTCGCCGACCTCGCGGCCCTCCGGAGCTCCCTCACCCCGTCCCTCGAGGGGGAGGTCACCCTGACGGTGGCCCTCGAGCCCCACGCGACCACGCTGAACCTGGCCCTCGACTGGGGGCCCTCGGCGCTCTCCAGGAGGGCCGCGGGCCCCTCCTCCCGGGCGCGCAGGAACAGCTCCAGCGGCGGCGGGAACCTCGAGATGGGGCGCACGATCAAGCGGTGATGCCCCCCTTCAGGATGCCGAGGAGCGCCCTCACCTTCCCCCAGTCCTTCACGCCGGGCGCCGACTCGCTCCCCCTGGCTACGTCGACGAAGAGCGCCCCAGTGCCCAGGAACGATCCGAGGTTGTCGGGGCCTATCCCGCCCGATATCCCGGAGTCGGAGATGTCGCCGAAGCGGGCCAGGTCCCCCGGGTCGAGGCCTCCCCTGACCGAGTGGATCAGTGGCGTCAACCCGTGCCTCCTCACCAGCCATATGTATTCGGCGCCCTCGTCGCTCGCCGGGACAAGCGCCAGGACCCTCAGCCCGCTGCCCCCCAGGCGGCGCATCTCGTGCTCCGACATGAGCCTGTGGACCTGCACGGCCCCCGAGATCCTCCCCACCTCCAGTATCGAGTCCACCGAGTCGTAGTCCACGACGTAGAAGAACTCCCCGGCCGCCGCCCTGAACCTCGGCAGCTCCCCCGGGGGCACGTACCTCGGGCTCCCCCTGACGCCGACGACCCCTATCATGTCCACCCCCAGCCGCCTCGACTCCGCGGCGTCCTCCGCCCTCACGTGCCCGCACACCTTCAGCATCAAGGCCAGCTCGCCTCCACTATCCTGCGGACCCTTCCCTCCGCTCCCTCCAGGAGGCCGCGCGCCGCCTCCACGCCATCCCTGGGCGAGGACGCGCGCCCCGCCACCCAGAGGGCGACCCCCGCGTTCGCCAGGATCAGCTGTAGGGCCGGGTCGTCGCGGCCCCTGAGCGCCGCCAGGAACCTGGCCGCGGACTCCGCGGGGCTACGGACCCTCAGCTCGCCCAGCCCCACCCTCCGCAGCCCCAGGTCCTCGGGATCCAGCGAGAGCTCCTCCGGGGAGCCGCGCCTCAGGAGGAGCATGCGCGTCCTGCCGCAGGGGCTCACCTCGTCAATCCCCGGCTCCCCGTGCACGAGCGCGGCCGCCTCCACCCCCTGGGGCGCGACCGCCTCCCCCATCGTCCGGAGGAGCCCGGGGGAGGCCACGCCTATCAGCCTAACGCGCGGCGCGGCTGGGTTCGTCAGGGGACCGAGGAGGTTGAATATCGTCCTTATGCCCAGCTGCCTCCTCACGCCCGCGACCGCCCTCATCGCCGGGTGGTACACCTGCGCGAACGCGAACGCGAAGCCGGTCGCCTCGATGGACCGCGCGGCCGCCTCCGGGCCCGCGCCTATGTTGTACCCGAGCGCCTCGAGGAAGTCAGCCGACCCTGAGACGCCGCTCGCCGACCTGTTCCCGTGCTTGAAGACCCTGAGCGGCCCCGCCACCAGGAGGGCCGCGGCCGTGCTCGCGTTGAGGGTGCCCGCGCCGTCCCCGCCAGTCCCCACTATGTCCAGGTCCGCGGCCACGCTGACCCTCAGGGCCCTCTCCATCATCCCCATGGCGAACCCAGCGAGCTCCTCCGGCGCCTCCCCCCTGGCCCTCAGCGCGACGAGGATCCCGGCCACCTGGGCATCTGTCAGCTCCCCGCCCAGGATCCCCAGCGCCAGCTCCCTGGCCTCCTCGAGCCCCAGGGGCCCCGAGAGGGCGCGCTCGATGACCTCGCCCGCCAGCCGCATCCCTGACCCTCCTCAGCACCTCCACCGCCTCACCCACCCCCCTGGGGAGGGCCTCGAGGAGCGCTGTGCCCACTGCCACGCCGTCGGCCCCCGCGCGCACCGCAGCGGATACCTCCTCCGCCCTCAGGCCGAAGCCCACTATCAGCTCGCCCCCGTGGAGTCCCCTGAACCTCCTCACGAGGGACTCGACCGACACGGGCACCGGGACCCCGGTCGCGGGCCTGACGCCGAGGTAGAGGAAGCCGTCCGCCGCGGCCGATGCCTCCCTGACGACCGCGTCCGGGGTGGAGGGAGACACGAAGATCGCATTCCTCAGCCCCGCGGACCTGACGAGGGACGCGACGCGCCCCAGCTCCCCGCGGAAGTCTATCACCAGGTCCGGGAACAGCGCCCCGCTGAACCCGGCCCTCCTGAGCGAATCGAGGTACTCGTCCAGCCGCCCGATGACGTCGTCCAAGTAGGTCAGCGCGTACTTCTCCGCGTCCACCTCCGAGGCCAGCCCCATCAGCCTCTCGCGCCCGATCGCGGAGGCCGCCTCGTAGCTCCTCCTTATCACCGGGCCATCGTACTTGGCGAACCTAGGGGGTATCCCCAGCTCCATCGCGTCGCAGTGCGGCCTCAGCGCCTCGGCCGCGCGCAGGAAGAGCTCGGGCGTGGGGTAGCCTATCGTCAGGTAAGCTATCACCTTGGCCGTCAGGACCTCCCCCGAGGATCCTCGAGTAGTTCCCGAGCTCCAGGAGCCCGTGCCCGCTCATGTTGAACAATATCACCTCGCCCTCCTCCGCCTTCTTGGCCTCGTCGATCACCGCCGCCACCGCGTGGGCGCTCTCCAGCGCCGGCACCACGCCCTGGGTCTCCGCGAAGAGGGCGCCGGCCGCCACCGACTCCGCCTCACCGTACTCGACGGCCTCGACGCGCCCGGCCCTCACCAGTATGCTCAGGCTGGGCGCCACCCCGTGGTACCTCAGCCCCCCCCCGAGTATATGGGGGGCGGCCTGAAGGACCTCCCCAGCGTCAGCATCTTGACCATCGGCAGTATCCCGGCTGAGTCCGGGAAGTCGTACTCGTACCTCCCCGCGCTGAACTTGGGCACCTCCCTCGGCCCCACCGCCAGGAACCTCGCCTTCCTGCCGGCCCCCATGAAGGGGTACGCCATGCCGGCGAAGTTGCTCCCCCCGCCGACGCACCCCACTATGAGGCTCGGCTCCTCGCCCAGCTCCTCCATCTGGGCTAGGGCCTCCAGCCCTATGACGCTTTGATACATCAGGACTACGTCCAGCACGCTGCCCACCAAGTACCTCCACCCCCTGGCCAGCGCGTACTCTATCGCCTCGCTCATCGCCGCCCCCAGGGACCCGGGTGACCCGGGCTCCGCCGCGAGCATCGACCTCCCGAAGCCCGTCAGCTCGCTCGGGCTCGGGTGGACCTCCGCCCCGAAGATCTCCATCAGCGCCCTCCTCTCGCGCTTCTGCTCGTAGCTGGAGCGGACCATGAAGATGGAGGACTGGAGCCCGTAGAACCTCGCGGCGAGGGCCACCGCGGCCCCCCACTGGCCGGCGCCGGTCTCCGTGGACACGCCCTCCGCGCCATCCTCCGCGGCGAAGTACGCCTGGGGGATGGCCGCGTTCAGCTTGTGCGACCCCGTGGGGAGGGCCCCCTCGTACTTGTAGTATATCCTGGCCTTGGTGCCTATCCTCTCCTCCAGCCTCCTAGCCCTGATCACGGAAGTGGGCCTGCCGAAGTTCGCGTATGCCTCGCGCACCTCATCCGGGATCTTCGTCCACCTCTCCACCGTGAACTGATGCTCGAGGACCGCCCTGGGCAGTATCCGATTCAGCAGCCCGATGCTGGAGTCCGCGCCGCCCGGCGGATCCATTGGGGGAGGAAGCGGTTCCGGGAGGTCCGGAATCACGTTGTACCAGTACTCGGGGATGAGATCTACCATTGGCGGACCATGTCCACCACTCGGCCGCCCGTTCGGGCGTCTTCTTAATAAGCATTGCATTGCTCTTCATATAATTAAAGAAAGCTAAGCTGAGGATTGCGCGTCGCGGCCGGGGCAGTGCTCACGCAGTCCCGCCGCCCTCGGGGGCCTTCTTGGACTTCTTCCTCTGCGTGCTGCACGGCATCGGGCGATGGTGCGCGCCCCCGAGATATCAACGTTGCTCGCCTTCCGCGGCGCCCCTCAGGTGGTGTCCAGGGCCGCCGGCGGCCGTCGCTGGAGCCCGTGCCCCGTCCTCAGCGCCTTCTCGTTTATCTCCACCCACCTGGGGTTCGTGACGGACTTCATCGAAGCTATGAGCGAGTCCAGGCCC